>WQTH01000032.1 GCA_009786415.1 Chitinispirillia bacterium
CGGGCGGATGTGGTCCGCCCGCCGTTTTTTATAGATCCATACGAATAAACATTATATCTGTGCCGCCCGATGATTGCACGGCAGGGGTGATGTCGCCGGATGGCATCGGTATAATATTTAATCGTGCTTTCAATAATTTTCTGCAAAAAAATATTGCGTTTGCCTCTTCCCGTATATTATTTTAGGTGTTCGGGATAAAAAGGGGCTGTAGCTCAGCTGGGAGAGCGCCGCGTTCGCAATGCGGAGGCCAGGGGTTCGATCCCCCTCAGCTCCAATATTTATCTCAAAAACGCCTTTTTCGGCCCAAATAACGCTGGAAGGGCGTTTTTTGTGTAGACCTTGACCTTGTCCGTTGATTCTTATGCGAAACGAAAAAGAAGCTGTTAATAACTCGGAAAGCGGCGGGGGCAGGTCCCGTAAGCAGGTTGGCATCAGAGGGCTTTGGATATTCCTGCTGATACTTATCGTCATACCTGTAACCTCTTTCTCTGCGGTCGCGGGCAGCCTGTTTATCTACCGGCTCTACGAGTCTTTGCCCACGCATACACAACTGCAGAACATTGAGCAGTCGGTGGTTTCCAAGGTTTTGGACAAGGACGGCAAGCCGATCCACGAGTTCAGCGTGGAGCGGCGGTTTTGGGTGCCGCTCGAAAATATCCCTAAGGATCTGCAGAACGCCGTAATATCCATTGAGGACCGCCGTTTTTATAAGCATTGGGGCATAAATGTTGAGCGAAATCTGGGCGCGGTGCTTGCCAATGTTACCCGCGGCAAGTTGGCGCAGGGCGCGTCGACCATCACGCAGCAGCTGGCCCGCAACCTCTACCTTACGTCCGACAAGACGTTTATCCGCAAGATCCGCGAGGTTTTGACCGCTGTGCAGCTTGAGAGTACCTACACAAAGCCGGAGATTCTTGAGCTGTACCTCAACCAGGCCTATCTGGGCGCTGGCGTTTACGGGGTGCAGGCCGCCGCCGAGCACTATTATAACAAGGGGGCGTCTGAGTTGACGCTTAATGAGTGTGCCGTTATTGCGGGGATCATACAGCGCCCGGAGCACCACCGGCCCGACCGTCCGGCCAATACGGAGCGTATCACCGCGCGCCGTAACGTAGTGCTGCGCTCTATGGTGGTAACTAAGTCGATCACCAAGGCCGCCGCGCAGGCCGCAATAGACGAGCCGGTTGTGGCGAACCCGAAGGTTTACGCCCCGCCTGCGGCTCCCTATTTTATAGAGATGGTTAGGCGCTACGTGGCGGATAAGTACGGCGACGACCAGCTCTACAACGCCGGCCTTGTGATACAGACCACGCTTGACCCCATAGCGCAGGACAGCGCGGAGGCGAGCGCGGGGCGGCAGGTCGCGCTGCAGCAGGCGCGGCTCAACCGGATATTCATAGACGCCAACAAGCTCGACCGCGTGTTTGGTATGAACCGCGATATGGTTATCGCCTCCTTTGACTCGCTCTACGCGCTCAAAGCCGATGAGTATGCGAAGCTGCACGATACGCTAAAGCTCCGCAAGGCGCAGATTGCCGTGGTGGCGCTTGACGTTAAAACCGGCGCGATACGCACACTCATAGGCGGGCGTGACTTTCAGGAGAGCAGGTTCAACCGGGTGACGCAGGCGAGGCGGCAGGCCGGGTCGGCGTTCAAGCCGTTCGTTTACTCAGCCGCGTTAGAGAACGGCATAAACCCGGCAACGGTGATACTCGACCAGCCGATAACGCTTGTTACGCCGGAAGGCGAGTGGCGCCCGGAGAACTACGACCGCACATTCTCAGGCCCCATGACCGTCCGCGACGCGCTGGCCAAATCCAACAACCTCGTCGCCATACAGGTATTCAACAGGGTGGGGGGCCAGACGGTTGTCGACCACGCCCAAAGAATGAAGATAAGGCCGCAGTCCCTCCACACCGGCCCGTCGCTTGCCATAGGCGCGTGCGAGGTTACGCCAATGGAGATCACCTCGTCGTACGGCATTTACGCCAACCGCGGCATATACGTGCCGCCGTACTTCATAGAGAGGATAACCGACCGAAACGGCCGCGTATTGGAGGAGGCCACCCCAAAAGAGGAGGAGGTGCTGTCGCCGTCGGACGCCTTCCTTATGACATCGCTGCTGGGCAGTGTAGTGTGCTGCGGTACAGGCGCGCGGATACGTAGCGAGCATAAATTCACCCGCCCGGCCGGTGGTAAAACAGGGACGACGAACGACTACTCAGACGCGTGGTTCGTGGGTTTCACCCCGCAGATAGTCTGCGGCGTATGGGTCGGCATAGACGACCGCCTCTCGATGGGCTACGGCGTAACCGGAACAGTGGCGGCGGTCCCGGTATGGAGCCGCGCGATGATCGCGCTCCACAGAGACCTGCCCGTTCAGGACTTCAGGCGCCCGGAGGGCGTAAAGGGGCTTTCGATCTGCAGCCAATCATCCGGATTGGCCGGAGCCTCGTGCCCGCGCACCAAGGTAGAAGTATTCAGGAGCGAATCCGTGGTAGACTCCTGCACAGTACACGGGATAGCGAGGGGCCTCAGGGACGGCGGCGCGGGGATGGATATTTTCGGCCCGTCGAGGCGCGGCGGCAGCGGCAGTACCGGCGGTAGCAGCGGCAGCGGCGGTGGGGAACAGAAGAAGCAGGACAGGAACCGGTCGATGTTTTGACGTTTAATCAGGAAAATCATTTAATCATGTAAATCATGGTTCAGACAATATATCCAGCGCAAACAGTACGTGCGCCGCGATCCCCGTGTTTATAGCCCTCTCGTCGGGCAAAAATTTTGATGTGTGCAGGTCCGAACCCCTCTTTTTATTGCCGGGGGCTATCCCCAGATAAATGTACAGTCCGGGTACGAGCTGCTGGTAGCGCGCAAAGTCTTCGGCGTACATAGTCGGGTGGGCGCGGTCTATGACGGATTCGTTCCCCAGAAACGATCTCATTTGCGCTTTGAATTTTTGCGCGAGCGCGGGGTCGTTATAGCCGGAGGGGTACGATTTTTTGAAAGTGGTTTTGGCCGACGCCCCGAACGCCGCCGCGGCCGACTCCGTCAGTTCGCGTATGCGTGTCATCAGCCTGTCCTGCAGTTCCTCCGAGTACGTCCGCACCGTCCCGGCGAATACGGCCGTGTCCGGTATGATGTTGCTCTTTGTCCCCGCGTGGAAGCTCCCCACAGTAAGCACCGCCGGGTCCGACGATGATAATTCCCGGCTGATGAGCGTTTGCAGCTGTATGATTATTGACGAGGCGCAGACGATCGGGTCGACAGTCTTTTCCGGCGTGGCCCCGTGCCCCCCGCGCCCGCGCACGGTTACCTCAAAATCCATCACCCCGGCGTAGTCCTCACCCTCCTTGACGGCGATCACCCCGTGCCTGTATTCGGGGCAGGAGTGCATCCCGAATACCGCTGCCGCCTTTGGCGGGAAAACGCCCGCCTTTATAAGCCCAAGCGCCCCGCCCGGCTCCTTCTCCTCCGACGGCTGGAACAGGCAGAGCACCGTCCCTTTCCACTGGTCTTTTATCTGATTAAGCAATTTAGCCGCGCCGAGGAGTATGGCCGTGTGCATATCGTGACCGCAGGCGTGCATGACGCCAGGTACCTTGGAGGCGTAGGGGACATCGTTCTCCTCCTGTATCGGCAGCGCGTCGGTGTCGGCGCGGAGTACCACAGTCGGCCCCTTGCCGCTCACTATCTTCGCGCTGACGGCGGTTTTGTCCAAGTGGTAGTGCGCCGCGATACCCCAGCCTCGCAGGGTATCGTGAACCAACCGCGCCGTGCCGAACTCGCTGCCGGACAGCTCCGGGTTCCTGTGTATCGCGCGGCGAAGCTCGGCCGCCTCCGGTGCGATTTGAGCGGTTAATTCCCTGAGTGCAGACTTATCCATATTATATATAGCGCCCGTATTGTTATGGTGTATACGCGTTGATGCCCGGTTTCAGGCGCGAATAATCCCCAAACCGGTTGCCGGTGCTGACCCGTTGCTGCCACCGCCATAATTAAAAATATGATTTCGCGGTAATAATGGCAAAATTTTTTGCTTTTTATTATATTTGATAGATTGCCGGCGCGGAGCCGGACAGCCAAAAATTACAAAACAGGAACCGGAATATCATGAAAATGTGGGATGGCCGTTTTTCAAAGCCCTCGGACGAACTGATGGAGTCGTTCAACAACTCGCTGCCGTTTGACAGGGCGCTCATTGAGGAGGATATCGCCGGCAGCGTGGCCTGGGCCAACGCGCTTGAGAAAATCGGCGTGTTCTCGCCGGAGGAGCGCGGCCGGGTGGTTGAGGGGTTGAGGGGCATATTGGATGACTATATGGCGGGGCGCGTCAAGTTCCACAAGTCCGACGAGGATATCCACATGGCCGTCGAGCGGCTGCTGGTCGAGCGCGCCGGTGCGGCGGGGGAGAGGCTGCACACCGGGCGGTCGAGGAACGATCAGGTCATTACCGACACGAGGCTGTACACGAAAAAAGCGCTCGCGGGGATGGCCGAGGCGCTCACGGAGCTGCAGAGCGCGGTGGTAGAGCGGGCTAAGGCTGATATCAACATCATCATCCCCGGATTCACGCACCTGCAGCAGGCGCAGCCGGTGCTGCTGTCCCACTATTGGATGTCCATGTTCTCAATCCTCGAACGTGAGAAGAGCCGTATCAGGCACGCTGTAAAATCAACCGATATCCTGCCGCTTGGGTCCGGCGCGATGGCGGGGAGCGGGTTTGCGGTCGACAGGGACGCGATTGCGGCGGAGCTTGGTTTTTCGTCCGTGTCGGCAAACAGTATGGATATGGTGAGCTCAAGGGATTTTCTGCTGGAGACGTTATCAGTATTCGCGTCTGTCGGTATCCATTTGAGCCGGTACGCGGAGGACCTGATAATCTGGTCGTCCAAAGAGTTTGGCTTTGTTGAGCTGGATGACGCGTGGTCGACCGGGTCAAGCATGATGCCGCAGAAGAAGAACCCTGACTCGCTGGAGCTGATACGCGGCAAGAGCGGGCGGTTTATAGGTAATTATACGAGGCTGGCCACAACCGTTAAGGGGCTGGGGCTTACGTATTTTAAGGACCTGCAGGAGGATAAGGAGCCGCTGTTCGATAGCGAGCATAATTTGCGGATGGTCATAAAGGTATTCACGCATGTTTTGTTGACACTTAAGGTGCGTGATGATAAAATCAGGCAGGACTTGGACCCGTTTTTATTGGCGACTGATATGGCCGATTACCTTGTAAGAAAAGGGATGCCCTTCCGTAAGGCGCATAAGGTCATTGGAAAATTAGTCGGATATTGTGTTGAGGCGGATGTGGCGCTGACAGATGTTCCCGTTGGTAAATTAAAGGAGTTTTCGGAGATATTTGGGGATGATGTTACGCAGCTTTACTCATGGGAGCAGGCGGTAAACGCCCGTACAGTAAAGGGCGGCACAAGCCCGCTGAGCGTTAAAATGCAGATCGTTGAAGCGGACAGGATCATAAACAACAAAGCCGGTGAGCTGGACGGATTAAAATNCTCGCGCGTAGTTGATCAGGCCGGCGGCGTGCTCTTTCGCGAGGTCAACGGGAAGCTCGAAGTTTTAACCGTCCGCTCAAAAAAATTCCCCGACCAGCGCATCTTCCCCAAGGGCCACATAGAGCCCGGCGAAACGGAAGAGGAGACCGCCGTGCGCGAGTTGTGCGAAGAGGCCGGGATGATAGGGGAGATAGCAGGGTACAGCGGGCGTGTGCGCGAATTCGTATTCAAGGAAAAGCTCTACCGCGTCAAATACTACGCTATGAGATATGTATCTACAGATAACCCCGGCGAGCCAAACCGCGAACCGCAGTGGACAAGCGTATCCAAAACTCGCGAAATACTGCCGTTCGACGATCTGCGCGAAGTGCTGGACGGGTGCGTGGGGCTATTGGGGCGCTAATAATAAGGGTGGAGGTACGCAGTCGTCAAGGCCGCGCACCTCTAACAATCACCGCCCTGTTCAGCCTCTCCGTCATAAATAGCATAAGCCCCGCGAGGCCCAAAAGGAACGCCGGGTACAGGGCGATGCTGATATTGCCGGCGATAATCCCGAACAGCGGAGGCATGAGGGTGGATCCTGTGTACGCGCTTGCCATTTGTACGCCAACTATCGCCTGAGAGTTTTCTTTGCCGAAGTTTGTGGGTGTGGCGTGGATGATCGCAGGATATACCGGCGCGCAGCCGAGGCCGATTATGATCAGGCCGTTTAGGCAAAGCCAGCCGGGCGTTCCGGGGAGCCAGACGGCGAAGATTCCAATTGTCATCACAGCGATACCTATTCTTATCATGTTCCTGTCGCCGATCTTGTCGGATATGAACCCGCTCAAGAACCGCCCGCCGGTTATCCCCATATAGAAAAACGCCGCGTACGCCGCCGCGGTCTCCGGGGAGATTCCCCTCTGTAAAACGAGGAAGCTGCTTGCCCATAATCCCGCTGTCGATTCCAGCGCGCAGTACCCGAAGAACGCGGGCAGGATGAATTTCACGCCGTTGATTTTTATTATCTGCGATAAATTCATGGTGGGGGAGCGGCCGTGCCCGCCGTCTTGCGTACCCGCCTTCTGCCTCTTCCACAAAGGCAGGCTGAAAAACAAAATCGCCGTCAATACAATCTGGACAATCGCCACCATCCTGTACCCATCGTTCCACCCATTACCGCCTGTCAAGCAGTACCCCATAATGTAAGGGCCGATAGACGCCCCAACGCCCCAGAAGCAGTGCAGCCAGTTCATGTGCCGCGAGGCGTATCGCAGCGCCACATAATTATTCAGCGCGGCATCCNCCGCCCCGGCGCCGAGGCCGTAGGGTACCGCCAGAACGCACAACATCCAAAATGATCCCGCCGCCGAGAAGCCGAACAGCGCCGCAGCGGTCATCAAAACGCTTGCGGCGGTAACCATCCCCGCCCCGAATCGCTTTGTCATCCTGTCCGACAGCAGGCTCGACACGATAGTATCCGCCGCGATAATCATGGAGATAACCCCCGCAAACGATAGCGGCGCGCCCATCTCCTCCCGCATGACGGGCCAGGCCGAGCCGAGCAGCGCGTCGGGCAGGCCGAGGCTTATGAAGGAGAGGTATATCAGCGCGAGCAGGATTGAGTACATGGCTTGCCTTCAAAGGTTGCGGATTTATAATCACGGATAAAATACATCGCGCGGGGGCAGCGCCCGCAAAAAAAGGTCAAATCCCGTTTTATTGGTAAATGGGGATTTGCCGGGGTGTTGATACCGGTCCGCACGGGCGCGATTTGTCGCGCCCGTGGGGTGTGCGCCAAATATTTGTATTTTAATGTGCATTAATATTATATTATAAAATATATATTTCAATTTCAAAATTAACGTTGATGCCGCTAATTATGACAATGTATGCGCCAAAGAGCAAATTGCCGGGATGGAACGCGTTTCTGCTGATTCTGCTGTTATGTACGCTGGTTTTTGGCCAAAAGCCGGCGGTCGTGGTCGGTGCCGTAGGCGCAGACCCTAAACCGGGGTTGCGCAAGGCCTTTGAAACGCAGATTAAGGCGGCTTTCGTAAAAGACGGGAGATTTACGGCGGTAACGCGCGAGGAGGCGGTGCTGGCGATGCTCGACAGCGAGCAGGTCTACCAGCGCGGCGGCGCGGTAGACGACGGGCAGATAAGGCAAATCGGCGCGCAGTCCGGCGCACGGTACGTCTGCGTGGTGGAAATAGCCCCGCTTATGGATTCCTACATGATGAGCGCGCAGTTCGTAGACATCGAGAGCGCCAATATCGTTAATATGGCCAGCGTCCCCAGCGCTCTTAAAAATGAGGGCGACTTTCTCGCGGCAAGCGCCGAACTCGTCCACCGCCTTTTAGGCACCAAACCCGCCGAAAACAGCAAAAGCGGCTACGGAAACGGCATATTCTTAGCCGAAAATAAAAACGCCAACCCCATATCCGAAATACTCCTGAAAATACTCAAACAAAAAATNCCCGTCTCCGACGGCACCTGCGTGGGCGGCGTAACGGTCGCCATCGAGAGCGCCACCGCCGGGCCGGTTTGCGCCGAGAGCATGGTAGGCATGGTATGCAAGGCCGACGTCTCGCTCGTTATCACGCAATGCAAGGGCGGCAAGAGGAGCGTTTTGAAAGGCACCGTGACCGGATCGGACAAAACCTCTGTGGAAACCGCCAAAAGGCAGTTCGAGCGGAGTATGGAAACCGCCAAATTTTGGGGCGAATGGACGAAAGAATTAGAAAAATGGGCAAAATAATGGGGCTGAGACACACGCTAACGGCCGCGCTGGCAGTATTGCTTTTTGCGGTCGCCCCCGTGCAAGGCGAGCTTTCGATCCGCCTGCCGCTGCCCGAACAGCTTAAAAAAGAGGCCCTGCCCCACTTCTCGGTACGCGACCGCAACGGCCAAAACCTCCTCCAAAGGCGGCACATGGAACGAATGATCCAGCCGCAGGTAAAACGGATCGCCCTCGTGTTCTTCGCAACCTGGTGTATGCCATGCGCAAAAGGCGCTACAATGCTCAGGAACGCAAGGGTCGAGCTCGCGAAAAACGGCGTCCAGCCGATTTTTGTGAACGTAGGCGAAAACGATATCGGCACCATCCACAAGTGGATAGGGCAATACGGAGACCCCGCCGCTCCGCTTGTATTAGACAGCCGATCGCAAATGGCCGGCGCGTTTGGGCTATTAGAGAAAAACGGCTCTATAATCATGCCCCAAATATTAGTTCTCGACGCAAGATTCAGGCCGCTGTTCCTGCTGGGGACGGAAGGCAGCGATTTCCCGCGGATACTTTGGGAACTCAATCCATGAAACAAATGAAAGGTCCACTTATGACATCTGTCACGTATTTTCGTAACTGGGCCGCATTGATGAAAATTACGGCCGTCCTCCTCGTGCTTATGGCGCTTTTTGTCTCTCTGGCCTTTGCCCAAGGCCCAAAGGTGCCCATAAGAAACGTTGCCGTAGTAGAAACGCAGATAGATGAGCAGTCCGGCGCGGCCAGCGAAATGAGCAAGGCCGAGGTGAGGGTAATAACCGACGAGATCCGCCGTGAAGCCGTAAACAACCTGCCTCGGAGCAGATATAGCGTTATGACGTCCGAAACCGTCCAGTCAATGGGTTCGGCGGTGCTGGAGGAGTGCGCGGAGGAGAATTGCGTGATATCGCTTGGCAGCAAAATAGGGGCGGACTATATAGTACGTGGAATTATAAGCAAGTTCCGTAATATGTTCACGCTTTCTGTAGAAATGTATGAAACGGAATACGGTATGCTTGTAGCCACTGCCTCCCCCGTGCGCACGGCAACTCTCGAAGAGCTTTTAGAGAAAAGTACGGCGGCTTGCTTGGCGATGTACAAAAAATTTATGAAAACGAGCCAACTGGCAAGTCCGCGACAGACGGTTGCCCCGCCCACGGCCCTGTCGCCGCAGCCTCAACAGCAGGTTAAATCGGTACAGAAACAGAGTGCGGTTTTTGTTGCTGCATCATCTGTCAGTTTGGGCACTTTTACCGATTCGCGGGATGGGAAGACGTATCGTACTGTAAGGATTGGGAATCAGACTTGGATGGCGGAAAATTTGAACTATCAAACCGATAAATCCTCGTGTTATAAAAATAAAGACAAGAACTGCCAGAAGTATGGGCGGCTTTACGATTGGAATACGGCGATGAGCGCTTGTCCGGCGGGGNGGAGGTTGCCAAGTAATAATGATTGGGACGATCTGATTCAGACTGCTGGTGGGTATAAGATTGTGGGTGGAAAGTTAAAATCAAAAACCGGTTGGAGCGGAAAAGGTAACGGTACGGATGATTTTAGCTTTTCGGCCCTGCCCGGCGGCTTCCGTCGGAGTGGCGGTTTCTACGGTGTCGGCAAATATAGCTACTGGTGGAGCGCCACGGAGAACGATGTGAGTAGCGCTTGGAGCCGGTACATATACTACGGCAGCGGCGGAGTAGGCAGGTACGACCGCGACAAGACGCGCTCGTTTAGTTTGCGTTGCCTGAAAGACTAACGCGGCACCGCAATAGCCCATCAATTGCGATCCACCCTACCGATTCCGCGTGTTTTTGCGATACGGGCGTTGTGTTGACTTTTTGCCTTATGTTTTGTATGATAATATGTCCAAAATGTAGATTGCGCCGACAACAGATGCGCCGAGACCGTCGCGGATGCGATTTTTTTATGAAACCTTTTTAGCGGAGGGAATAAAAAGTGAGCATAACCATCACAAACCCTATTGAAATACGGAAAGCGGGAATGAAAGCCCTGACAGAAGCGTTGGGATATGATAACACGCAGGAGTTTTTGAAACAATTTAGTGGTACCGGGAATTTTACCGAAGACCGCCACAAATGGAACCCGCAAACAGACAGGGAAATCGACGCGGGTATAATGAAGTTACAGGCTGATATGGAACAGGGTATATTAGATAGGGCCGGGCGTCCGATACAAGGGTGACTCGCTATTAGGCGTTAGCGTATTGCAGGATGCCGCTCCTGCAATGTTAGATGTTAATCTTCTACAAATCCGATACCGGCAGCGCCCGCAAAAAAACAGCAGAGCCGCCGTCCCTGGCCGGCCCTGCCTTTTGCTATATCTCGGGGTTATGTGCAGATTATTGGATTGTGTCGTACCGCACCCCGGCTTGTAAGGTCCTTCCTTTGATTATGGCGAGCTCGCTCACCGTGCCGATCCAAAAACCTTTCTGCCGCAGGCCGTCTATCATAGCGGGGATGGCGGCTATTGTGTTTGGGGCGGTGTTGGGCTCGTGGCAGTTTATGATGCCGCCGTCGGCCGCGTTGTTGATGACATTGTTGGCGATTGCCGACGAGCTTAGGCCGCTCTGATAATCCTGGCTCCAGATGCTGACGCCTATGATGGCGAGGCCCTGCTGCGTGCAGACGGCCGTCAGGTTGTTGCCGTATTCGACGTTGGGTGCGCGGAAGAGTTTTACATCTTTGCCTGTGATGCTTCTTATGGCTGTTGTCGCGGCTGTCAAGCTTGTGCTGATTGTGTTTGTCGCGGTACTGCCGCCGAGGGTGCTGTAGCCGTCGGAGTGGTTGGCGAGCTCGTGGCCGCCATCGTGGATCGCCTTAGCCTGGGCCTGATTGCCACGGATGTTCTGGCCGATCAAGAAGAATGTCGCCTTGACCTTTTTGTTTTCGAGCGCGGTGAGCAGGCTGCCGGTCTGCGGGCCGGGGCCGTCATCGAAAGACAGGGCCACGTATTTTGCAGGCTTGGATGCGTAGCCGTAAAGCGGCCAGTTCTTGTCTATATAATTAAGCATGCTGTCCCTCGGTGTCATCGGCGGTGTTACCGCTGTGTCTGGCGGGGTGGTGATTGTCGTATCGGGCGGGTTGACGATGGACGTATCCGGCGGTGTTATCGCTGTGTCCGGCGGAGTGGTGATTGCCGTATCGGGCGGGTTGACGATGGACGTATCCGGCGGTGTTATCGCTGTGTCTGGCGGGGTGNTGATTGCCGTATCTGGCGGGTTGACAATGGATGTATCCGGCGGTGTTATCGCTGTGTCTGGCGGGGTGGTGATTGCCGTATCTGGCGGNNTNACNNTCGTATCGCTGCCGTCCGGCGGTCCGGGAACAGCAGGGTTGTCGTTACACCCCATCCCCAGAAAAATTATTACGGCCAATATCACTAACAGTACTACAAAAACCAGGTCGATCCTCATATTACCTCCCATTATGGCGGAAAAATTTTAAGTATCATATATGATTAATACGGATTGTTTTGGGCAAATATTTTAAAAAAATACCTGCAATGGGCGGATGCCTGCTTTTTGGTGCGATAATATTGAAAATATCGCCGGAATAACGTATATTCATAGTATATATGGCAAAAAGAGGCCGGTGCGGACGGTTGCGCGGACGGTACGGATTAATTACTCAGGCCAAGGGAGAACGCGGTATGGGCAAGGGACGTTTTGGGCGGGATGGCGTGTGTTTTTTGGGGCGGTGGGGGAGGTTATGGCCGCGTTTTTGCTGTTTGCGGCATATCTTGGCCGTTGGCGGTATTGAATGAACAGCCTGATCACCATAGTCCGCTCCCTCGCGCAGCAATCCGAAAACAGCGGCGTCAATGCCGCCTGTCAACTGCCTGCCGGTACGCGGCAAAACACATCTCACGGGGACGGGATACTCGGCGATGAGCAGCGGTACGTTTACGAGCGCATTGAGGGCACAACCGACACGATGTTCGTAACCGGCAAGGCGGGCACGGGNAAATCGTTCCTGCTTAAATATTTCAAGGAGAACTCGCGAAAGAAGATAGCCGTAGTCGCGCCCACCGGTGCCGCCGCGATTAATGTGGGCGGGCAGACCATACACTCGTTCTTCCACCTCGCGCCCGATGTGCAAATCCCCGAAAATATCGAGCCGATAACGTCTACGCGCCTGCTGCGCCTGCTCAGGTGCGTGGAGGTCATTGTCATAGACGAGGTGTCTATGGTTCGCGTAGATTTGATGGACATGATAGACACAAAACTCCGTCTTGCCAACGAAAACGCCCTGCCCTTCGGCGGCAAGCAGGTGATAATGTTCGGCGACCCGTACCAGCTGCCGCCGGTGGTAGACGACGACGGGATCCGCGACTACCTGATGAACACGTACCAAAGCGAATTCTTCTTCTCGGCCCCCGTGTTCAAAGAGCGCCCGCTTGTGACCTGCGAGCTCTCAAAAGTGTACAGGCAGGGCGCCGACAGGGAGTTCATCGACCTGCTGAACAAGGTGCGCGACGGCAGCGTTGACGCGGGGGATATCGCCGGCTTCAATAAAAAGTGCGTGCGCCGGCCAGCCGAGGGGCAGCTATATCTGACGCTTGTGCCCACCAACGCGGCGGCCAACTGGATAAACAGCGAAAAACTGCGCAAGATCGACGCGCCGCAATTCATGTATCAGGCGGAGATCACCGGAAAGATAACGCAGTCGGAATACCCGACAGAGGTCGACCTCAAACTAAAGGCCGGCGCGCTGGTCGTGATGCTTGAAAACAGGGACGGATGGGTCAACGGGAGTTTGGGGATAGTGAGTTATCTTGATAACGATTTCGTGAGGGTAATGATAAACGGTACCGAGCACACGATAGACAAAAAAGTCTGGGAGAAGAAAAAATACACGTACGATCGCAGAACCAATAGCTTGACAAACGAGATTATCGCCACGTTCAAGCAGTACCCCGTAAAGCTCGCGTGGGCGCTTACGATACACAAGGCGCAGGGCCAGACATACAAAACGGTAGCGATAGACATGGGCAGCGGGGCATTCGAAAACGGGCAGGCGTACGTGGCGCTGTCAAGATGTATGTCGATGGACACGCTGTACCTGCTCAAGCCGATACGGTACGAAGACATAAAAGTCAGCGCGGACGTGGTGGAGTTCATGCGCCCCGCCGGGGGCGGCCAGCAGGTGATTGATGTCAGCGGTTACGAGCAGGGGCTGTTATCATCGCAAATTCAGCCGGGCGATTCCGAAATCCAAATGGTGAGCAGCATCCGGCGCGGTGAGGCGGAGGGTATAGCCAAAAAGCTCAAGGCCATAGGCGTTGACGCGGAGACGATAGCTGCGGCTACCGGGTTGGCGGTTGAGGAGGTTTTGGGGTTTATGAAATAAATCTACGCTCCATACCTAAGGATTTTACTTTATAGGAGCTGAAAACGCTTTTGTTGGGGAAGCAGTATAATGACCCTCACCCGATTTTCCTGAATATCCCCATCATTGTAACGTCATCGTACGGATCCGCCGCGCCGCAGTGCTCTTTCAGGGTGTCTTTTACGCGGTCTACCACTTCGTCAAGCGTTTCGTACGGTTTTTCGATGAGTTCGGCGAAGCGTTTTTGTGTCAGGAACTCGCCCGATTCGTTTTTTGCCTCTATTACGCCGTCGGTGTAGAGCAACAGCATCTCGCCCGGTTCGAGCGTGAAGGTTTCCTGCCGGTATTTTAGGTCTTCTTTGATTCCTACGCCTACCGCGGGCCCGGTGGGGGCGAGCCAGCGTTTGATTTTGCCTTCGTGGCTCAATAGCGCCGGATGGTTGTGGCCGGCGTTTATGTATGTGACTTCGCCGGTGTTCGGGTCTACCACGGCGAAGAACATCGTGGCGTACATGAAGCGGCCTTTTGACGTGTGGTGGTGGTGTACGATGTATCGGTTTGTCAGTTCTACCGCGTTGAGCGGGTTGGCCCCCTCTGTGGCATTTTCGGAGAACGCGCGGATAAGGCTGCGTATAAGCGACATGAACAGCGCCGCGCCTACGTCTTTGCCGGAGACGTCGGCGATTACGAACGCCGCGCGGCCGTCTTCGAATATGAACGCGTCGTAGAAGTCGCCCGAAACCTCACGCGCGGGCATGAAGAGCGCGCGCGACTCCCAGCCGGGCATCACCGGCATGGATTCGGGCAGGAAGCTCTCCTGTATGGTCCGCCCGATCTGCAGCTCGCGCTTTATCGCTTCCAAGCGCAGGTGTTCCTGCTCCCTGAGAATTGTCAGCTCCCTGTTCGCCTCTTCGAGTATGAGCCGCTGTTCCTGAATTTTGTTCACCATCTGCGCGCCCTGTATAGCNCCGCTCAGCTGTTCGCCCAGAATGTCGTAGATGTAGCCTGTGAGCGGGCCGTCTTTAAAGACCGCCATGCCCAGCTGCTCGTTTTTGAAGTGGAGCGGCTGCACGAACATCTGGTACGGTGTGTCGCCGTCTTTTGTGCCGCCGGGGATAAGGTCTTTGGTGGGGAAGAACGAGTCGGGCGGCGGGGCGCTCTTTTTGCCGCGCTGCAGGGCGAATATCGGTTTGGAGTTCAGGAACCCTTTTGTTGTTTTGTCGTACATGGAGAGGTAGAAGTCGCTTATTTCCAATTTTGGGAACGCGTTTACTACTGCGTCCGTGAGCGCCGCGAAGTCGAACGAGTTGGCAATGGCGTTGCCGGCAGAGCGCATCATGGCGGCTTTCTGTTCCGCCTGCAATCGTTTGTGCGCCTGCAGCCTCGACGCGGTTTCGCCGAACAGGTTGTACCCCTCGTGCAGCAGGTTGTCGGCGGTCTCTTTTTGCGCGCGGTTGAGCCCTTCGGTATATTTGCGCGCCAGTACCAATATTTTTTGCCACTGCAGGATGTCGTCGTTGTCGTCGCTGAGGGCGGCGGCGCGCACTATGCGGTTTAGGGCCGGCAGGAACGTGTTTGCCGCAGCGCCTGCGATCTCGTCGAAGAACGAGCTGGCAAGGCCCTTCAGGTCGTCTACTTCAAGCAGTATGTCTTCTTCCGCCATCTCCATGGATACGAAGTTGTAGAGCGTCTCCGCGAGCTGCTCTTTAAGGCGGTCGATCTTGTCGGACGGCATTTGTATGACCGACAGCGTTTGTGTGCGGTTGTCGAGCGAGTGCTTGGGGTTTATGAAGCAGCCGCAGGACTGGCGTATCATGAGCGGCGTTTGCAGCGGGGTGCGCATGGGGACCTCCTGCCCCCTCATTTTCGCCAGCAGCAGCTCTACCGCTGTACGCCCGATCTCCTTGAGCGGTTGTCGCACGGTGGTGAGCGGCGGCGTGGTCAGCTCGCTCTCCTCAATGTTGTCGAACCCGGTAACCGCCACGTCTTCCGGCACGCGGATTTCGTTGTCCAAAAGCGCCTGTATGGCCCCCAGCGCGGTTTCGTCGTTTGCCGCGAGCAGCGCGTCAAACTGAATATTTTTCCTGAGCAGCTCTATGGCGGCCTTGTAGCCGCCGCTACGCGAAAAGTCGCCGGCTATAAGCAGGCCTTCGTTACATTCAAGGTTGTATTCGCCAAGATATTTTCTGAACAGCTCAAGGCGCTCGTCGGCGTCCAAGTTACCCTTTGGGCCGCCTATGAACGCGAACCTGCGGCACTTGTGGTCGTGCGCGAGGTGCGAGATCAGGCTCTTCATGCCGGAGGTGTTGTCTACAACGAGCGACGGTATGTGCGGCAGCGCGGGGGCAAGCGATACCGCCGGCAGCCCGTGGAACTTCTCCATGAATGTTGCGAACTCCGCCTCGGAGATGAAGTTTTTGAGCGTGCCGGAGATTATCAGCCCGTCGAACTTCGTAACGTCCACGTAGTCGTAGATGATGTTCCGCCGCACCTCGTACGGGTTGTTCGGAGACATCTTGAGCGCCCCGCCGGCGAAGCATACGACGTTGCAGTCGTTCTCCTTCGCGGCGGCGACGATGCCGGGCCACAGGTTGGCGTAGTACAGTCCGGCGACACCCTCAAGGAGCAGGCAGATATTCTTCATAGGCAAGCCCGTCAGCCCATCACGACTTTAACTTCGTGTTTCTGCCCGTCGGCGAAAGCCGGGACTATGGGCTTGTCCAAAGCTTTCCCGTCTACTGAAATCGACTTTACTCCCTTGCAGACTTTGTTTGGGTTTTCTACGTTTATGACGTATCGGCACCCGCGGAAGCTGCGCTCCACCGTGAAGCCGCTCCACTTTGACGGGATGCACGGGTCGATAAGCAGGCCGCCCATCTGCGGGCGGATTCCGAGTATGTAGCGGCTCGCGGCCTGATATGTCCACGAGGAGGTGCCGGAGAGCCAGCTGTTGCGCGCGAGGCCGAATAGCGGGTGCTCGTCGCCCAGAATGTTCTGCGGGTAAACGTACGGCTCGCACTCGTACTCGTCGATAATGTCGTTTTTCGCGGCGGGGTTGATCTGATCGTAGTACTCGTAGGCGCGGTCGCCGTCGCCCATGAGCGCCTCGGCTATCATCATCCACGGGTTGGTGTGCAGGAATATGCCGCCGTTCTCCTTCGCGCCGGGGGGATAGGTGGTGATACCGCCCTTGGTCGGGTCGTAGCCGTTGAAGCCCGGCGTCGAGAGTTTGAGCCCCTTGGAGGTGTTGAGCATTTTGCGGGCCGAATCTAACGCCTGCCTACCGCGGTTGTCCGGCGCCAGCCCGGCGAATATGGGCAGGGATTGGCCGTACAGGTATATCTGACCGTGGCTGTTCTTGCTTGAGCCCAGCGGCGTGCCGTCGGAGTTGAAGTAGGAGACGTACCACTCGCCGTCCCACGCCTGCTCGTTGAGGTTCTTCTTCATCAGGTTATGGTCGGCGATGTACTGCAAAACCTGGTCATTGTTGCCGTGGAACTGTTCCAGGTCCATCATCTCCAAGAGCGCCATACTGTAGAGGCAGGCGTTGAGGATTGATTCGGAGCCGGTGGGCAGGTTCACGCAGTCGTTCCAGTCGGCGAATCCGGTGAGCGGCAGGCCGTGGTTGCCCAAATTGTTTCTGGTGAAGTGGAGCGCGCGCGTCAGGTGGTTGTATACCGTGCCTGATTCGACAGGGGCGCCGAAGGAGTCTTTCTCGTAGAACGAGACTTGCTGGTCGAGGAACTCGGCGTCGCCGGTCTCCTTGACGTATGCGCTTACCGCGAGGACGATCCACAGGTGGTCGTCGCCGTAGTACTGCGGGCGGTCGGGGATTTCGTGCGCGTCGCCGTTTGTGGCCTCCATGCTCATCGGGTTGAACTGGTGCATAGCGGAGCCGTCGGTTTTTTGGACGGAGAGCAGCTTGACAATGAGCTCTTTGGACTTCTCCGGCATGTGCGATACCACGCCCATAACGTCCTGCGAGCTGTCGCGGAACCCTAATCCGCGCGTGCCCATACCCAGCTGATAGTAGGATAGGTAGCGCGACCAGTAGTAAGTGGTGAAGCACTGGCGCGGGTTGTGGACGTTTATCATGCTGTTGAACGCGGCGTCGGGTGTCTCGGCCTGCATGGCGGTCAGGTATTTTGACCAGAACTCGGCGAGCGCGGCGAACGCTTTGTCTACCTCGGCCTCTATCCTGAACTTTTCGATCTCCGGCTTCGCGACGGCGAGGCTCTCCTTTTGGCCCAGCTGGGTGATTATCCTTCTGGTCTCCTGCGGCTTGACGGTGCCGAGGCGGTGCATCAGCGCAGCGATGTTGTCGCCCCTGTGCGCCTCGTTGTTTGCCAGTTCGTCGTTATCTGTGAGCGCGAGCGGCGCGGCCCATGTGCCGTACTCGTTGTCGCCGAGGAACACCCGGCGGTCGGTCTCGAAAGATGAGACAGCCACATTGGAGGTGAAGTAGTTGACCTTGGTGTCGCGGTTCATGAATGCGTACTGGATAAGCACTTTCATGTCGTCGGCGTTGGTGAATACGCGCGACTGCATGGTCTGCGGCACCCAGTCGGCGTTGGTGAACTGCTTCACGGCGTCGAAGTGGGTGTATTCGAGCACGGGTATGACGTCTATCTCCATCGGCGCGCCCGATACGTTCGTGACGCGGATGTCGCGCAGCTCGACCTGGGCGTCCTGTGGGATGAAGATCGTGCATTCGGTTTTCACACCGTAGAACTCGGAGACGATTTTGTTGTACCCCAGCCCCACGCGGCACTCAAAGGAGTCGTACTTGTCGAGCGTGGGCACGAAGAAGGGGGAGAAGACCTTGTACGCCCCGTCTTTCTTTATCCTTATATAGAGCGTCTCGCCCTTGAATTCGGATGAGGGCATTTGCTGGATGTACTTTGTTATGCGGTTGAGCGAGGGGTCGCCCTTGCATATCAGCGCCCCGCCCGTGTGGTCCACGAACCCGCCGAAGGTCAGGTCGCCTATGTAGTTGATCCACTTCACGGGGGTCTTGGGGTTTGTGATGACGTATTCCCGCGCTTCGTCCTTAAAATCGCCGTACTTCATGCTAGAAAGGTCCTTTTTTAGTGTAATTTTGGATAATTTGCGTCAATATGGAAAACACTCACTATATAGAATATATATATCCGCGTCGTTGAAAGTATAATTTTTTAAATTTTTGGTCACGCAGGCCCCGCCGCCCCGCAGGAATACGTAGAGCGAACCGCCCAAATTTTCCTCACGGGAGTAGGCGGAGCCCAAAATTCCGGCGAGGTATTTGTCAAGGGCATAGGCGTAGATTTTGGCCTGTATATTGTACTTTTGGGCCTCACAGTGGCTATTTAGGGCCTCTTCAGCGTAGCTTTCCATAGTGTCGCTCTTCCAGTCTAAGAAGTAGTACCGCCAGGGGTGGGCGCTATGGTTTTCGTTTCTGACGCGGAAGACCAAATCCATAAAACCCCGTATACGGAACGGCCTGCGCGCCGCAGATTCGCTCGAATCGGAGGGTTTCGCGGGGGNGGCCGTTCCAGTCCGCCTGTGATTTTGGGCGTCCGCCGCAAATGGCATCAAAAACTCTATCTCCGGGAGGCGGTCCCGCTTTGGTATGGATACGATGGCGACCGGGGCGCTGTCCGGGATTTTGTAGGCGGCGGTAAGGGCGGTTTTTATCAGCGATGACCCGTGTCTGACCGCCGCCTCCCGCTCACCGTCTGCCTCAACGCGGTCCAGCGCCCCGCTGAAGAGCAGATGCTTTTTGACGATATTGTCAAGTGCGCCGCTGTCATCAAGTATGGCTGCCATATCATCCGTATCCAGCAGTTCCTCAATAGCCCTGTGCAGTGCGTTGCCGGTAGAGCTGCCGCCGGGGAGCGCTTGCGGGGCGATGGTGCTTTCGTGATCTTCGTCGTCTTTCTCCAGGTCATTAAAAGTATCGCTTTGGTCAATGGCCGGGATGTCACTGTTATCCTGCTCGCGGCGTTTCAATCTCTTGCTAAGCTGGCTGTAGCTCGTCTCTCTGGTTGTGAAATCACGCAGCGATATATCATTGGGAATATCGGCGAGCTGTATTTTGTTGCCATCCGCTTTCTCCGCGTTACTGTTATTGCCGGGGAACCGCTCCCTGTCGAAGTATTCAACGTAAGGGGAGTTGTTTTGCGGATTGGCCAGTTCTCTTAGCCGCGGTGACAGATCCGCTTCGGCCTCCTTTGTTTTATCCTTAAGCTGTTTAAGGTCGTATACGGGTACGAATAGCATCACCTGCGGTCTGGTCATAGCCACGTACAGCTTCCGCCTGCGTTCTCGCGCCTGAGCCTCGTCGTAGAATTGCCGCGCCGGTGAATTTTTACTTTTTATTTTCAGGTCGCTTGCGGAGAGGTACGGTGTGAAGTATCTCTCCCCATTATCGCCGGCCCAGCGTAATACGCCGGGGCCTTTTAATCTGGCCGGTGTATCGCGCGTCATCAAAAAAACTATCGGGAACTCAAGTCCTTTTGCCGCGTGCATTGTGAGTATCTGCACGCACGACTTTTCTGTCGCCAGCGTGTGCAGGTTTTTGTCACCTTCGGCCTCCTCGTCCTCTTTGTACAGCCGTTTCAGGTGGTCTGTCAGCTGTCCGATACTGGAATTTTGCTGATAGAGGTATTCAACGCAGTAGTCTGATACCTGCCGCAGGTCAGCGAGCGTCCTTTCGCCGTCGTCAAGCATGATCAGTCTCTCCCGTATGCCGGTTCTTTCGATGATGCTTTTGAAGAGCTGCGCCCACAGTTGGCGGTCTGCCAAATCTCCCCAATCGTTTATGGCGTGGGCAACGCACAGGCCACCGCCGGAGCAGTTGCGCTTTGGGCATGGTGTCAGGTCTTCGTTTGGCGATATTCTTTCTGGCGGCCTGTTGAAAAAGTGCGTCAGCAGCGCGGCGGCTTTTGACGAGCGGGAGTACCTTTTGTCAATAGCGGTAAGCGCGGCGATAAGGTCGCGCGCCATAGGGGAGGNGAAGACGCCCCGCATCTTATACTTCATGAAAGGGATTCGCCGCTTTCTGAACTCCTCAATAAAGGGCTGGGCGAGGGTGTGGTATTCGATGATGACAGCGAAGTCCTTGTAGTCGAGCGTTACCGGTTCCCATCCGGGCCCTTTGGGAACCATCACGGTTTTACCGGCCAGCTCCTTTATAGCCGCGCATGCCGCCATGGGCATCGCGCGCCATTTCTCAAACTTGTCACTGGCGGGTATGGTGACTGCCTGAACCGCTTTATGGTTTGGCATTGAGCAGTTTTTTTCNCTCCTGGCTGGCGCGCGCGCTGTCTCTCCGCCCGAACCGCCCGACGGATAGGATATATTGGCATCTGTAAACCAGTCGCCGCCGCGCCCGGTTATGCTTTTGGGGCAAAGAATTGCGTTGTACCCTTCTATCATTTCCGGCAGCGAGCGGAAGTTTTCAATCAGGTGGTAGATTTCGCCGCCATGCTCTTTGGAGGTTATGACGTTTTTCGCGTCTATGTATGATTCCACGTCGGCGCCCTGAAAAGCGTAGATTGACTGCTTCGGATCGCCTACTATGTAAAACTTTGCGTTGGCGCCGCCGTCCAAAAATATTTTTCTGAAAATGCTCCACTGCAAAACGCTCGTATCCTGAAACTCGTCGATTATTCCGTAGCGCAGCCGCCGGCGGAGCCTGTCGAGCAGCGCGCTCTCTTTGGTGTAAACCGCGTTGCGCATGAGGCGGAGCATATCGCTGTAGGAGAAGAGGCCGTTTTCCTGCTTGTGCGCGGCGTAACGCCTGCTCAACTCTTCGGCTGCCTGAAAAATCATCGCGTAGAGCGGGGTGTCGCCGGCGGGCGGCTTGTCGAGCTTCCCGCCGGCCTCCTCATTAACGTTACTGTCCAAAAGTTCAAGCGCGGTCAGGCATATCAAATCCAAATGCTTCCGCTCGATCTGTATATTATCCTTCTCTAAGGCTGCTATCATTTCAGGCAAAGGCGTTGTTTTGTCCTGCCAGTCCGTTCGCATGGAGACGCGCAGCAGCGCCGTTATCTCATCTTCGTCGTTTATTATGCGCGTGTCGAAGTGCACGCCCGTCTCAAACGGCCACGTCTGCAAAAGCCGCAGGCATACGGAGTGGATTGTGCCTATGAACGCCTCATGCATATTGTTCAGGCAGCGTTCGAGATGCGGCAGCAGTTTATTCAGATTGGTACTGCCGCCGCCGCCGCGCAGCTCTTTTATGCGCTCGGCGATGCCGTCCTGAATACGCTTCTTCAGTTCGCCCGCTGCTTTTTCGGTGTAGGTTACGAGCAGTATGTCGCGCAGGTGCGCAAACTCCTCTTCAAGCATACGCAGTACGAGCTTGACGATGGTGTACGTCTTGCCCGTGCCGGCGTGGGCCTCTATTACGCCGTGGCTGTGCAGTTTGATATCATTGGGTGACCGTAATATGCTGCTGTTACCCATCTGTATGCCTCCCACCTGATTTGCGCGTATCGCGTCTACCCATTTGCTTCTCCATTTTTCCCTTTTATTATCCACTTTCCAAGTATAGGCGCGTATCGCTCTCTGATAAGACCGCGCAGTTTATCGTCGTCCGTCTCCTCCGGCCTCGCGTCTGTCAAGTCGAATCCGCTGGTGTATGTTTTGTAACCGTAGAAACCGGAGAGCTCTCCTTTTACGTCTTTGAGCGTTAGCGAGGCGAGGCCGTCATCGAATCCGTTTTTTTCGGGATTTATGATGTTTTTGATTGCGCGGAACGGCAGGTGGTCGCACCGATTCATCTCCAGCATCTGCTTCAGGATACCGGCCATCCAATATTCAATTCTGGCGTCCTGCTCACCGCCCTTTTCCATTTCCAGCTCGCACGTCATAACCATGGGGGCATCTTCTTCCGGGATATCCCCGCGTTCAAGCATTGCGAGGGTTACGGGAGCCGGATTTTGGCCTCTTATTTCGCGCCGCCACAGCGCCAGCCCTTCGAGCCACAGTTCGAGGCTGTATTCCGGTTCGCTGTTTTTGCCGAAGGCCAGTATGCCTGTCCTTTGCGATTGCGACTTATCACCCGGATTTTCCGGAACGAGGGTTAACGGCAGCTCTACCTTAAGCGCGGCCTTAAATTCGCCATCAGCGAAGTCTGACGAAANCCCCATTTTTTCTTCGAGCCGGTGGTTCGGAAAAAGTCCCCTCAGAGTAAGCGCGTCATGCGCGCACCGGGTCGTCCATGCTAAGAGCGATTTCCGCTCCATGTTGCAAAAGTAGCCCTCCGGCGCGTGGCCGGAACCTATATGGGTGTCGTATATTTCGTTTGCCGCTTTCAGAGCCCCTTCCTGCACCGCTTCCGCGCCGGCCTTATCGGTAAACATAAGTTTAAGGACAGCGGTCCAGACCTTTTTTCTTATATCGGAGGTATGCAGGCTGCCGGAATCAAGCGGTTCGTCAACCGCCGACATATTGCTGTCGTCGCCGTTATCGCGTATGGAGAGGGTGCGGTAGAGATGGTACTCAAGCGGGTTATCCATAAACATCTTTAAGTCATATATGGTGGTTTCGTATTGCCGTGCGCTGTTTGGTAAAAGTTCGTTTTTGTCTGCCGCCGCTTCAGTCAAATCGTGCCGGTGTCCTTTCCGTATCTTTACGCCCTCTTTCCGTTCCGCCGCCTCTATCTCGCCGCCTGTTTTCGCGAGTTCCCGCAGCGCTTTGTCCCAGGTGCCGTGTTTGCGCCCGTACGCCGCCGCTTTCTCCAGCGATTCGTGGACGACCCACGGTATCTCGCGCCGCACCGCGCAGCGCCGCGAATTTTCTTCCCCGTCAACGGTTATTCCGCGGCTCATCAAATAATCCTCAAGTTCCAGCACAACGCTTGACGGCTGCAAATCCTCGTCTTTCTGCATATCGCGCGCCCTGAAAGACAGCGCGAGCCGCTTGCGGGCCGCGTGCAACAGTTCCAGAAACGCGAAACGGTTGTCGCGCACACGGTCGGAGTCGCCGATTATTCGTTTGCGCGCGAGCAGGTCCCAGTCGCCTTTATCGTTGCTGCCGGGAAACGCCGCGGCATCAAGCCCCAGAGCGAAAATCGCGCGGTGGGGGAGAACCATGGAGGCCCTAAGCGGCGCAAAGGTTACCCCGCTCCACGCCGCTGCCGGGGCAGTGAGTTCAGACGGAACACAGGCGCGGGCAAGCGCGGTGAACTCCTCGCGCGATATACCTGCCCTGCGCTGCAACTTTATCGTTTCTAACCCGTCAAGCGCGGCCCGGCGCACACGAGCCTCGGCTATACTGTCTATTGCGCCGTCTTCAGGAATCGTTCCTAACCAGGAGCATACGGCGCTCCTGAACGTATCAACCGATTTCTCTATGCTTAACAGCGGCGCGGTTTTTGCCGCAGATAAATTCCGCCCGTCAAAATCGTCTCCCGCGATGAACGCTTTTGACAATCCGTTGAGTTCTTCTATAAGCGCCAAAAAATCATTTGCGTACTCTTTGGCTTTTTGCGTGCCGGTGTCGCGCGGAAAGATATCGGAGAGCGTCTTATCCCCGGCTATAGCGCCGCATATGTTGATCGTTTCAAGGCACGCCTCTATTCCGCGCTTAAAGGTATGCTCATCCGTTACCGCGCCGCCCATGTCTCCCATGCTTTTGCGCTGATAACTGTCGTACCCTCTGAATATTCCAAACTCTTCGGCCATACGCTCCCATACGTCAACAGCTGCCGGTCTTATCCTCTTACTTGCCCTTACGATTGGATTCCTGAGAAGCTCAAAAATTCGCGCGCGGTTAAACTCCCCGCTTACAATGCCTAAAAGTGCGGAAAAACCCCGCNCCGCAAGGCTCGATCCGCCCGATGCGCAAAGCACCGAGAACGGTATGTAGTTTGGATCGTAGGGTGCATACGCGCCAAATACGCGCTGAATGTGCGGCAAATAGTTGTTGGGATCGGGCATATAGACGGCAACCTCGCTGAAGTCGCCGATTACCTTCTCTTGCGTAAGATCAAGTATCATCTCCCGCAGTTCCTCAACCTCGCGGCCGGCGTCGGGGCAGGCGAGTATCTGTAGCGAGCGGTCGTTTGCGGCATTATCCCTGTCATATTCCAATTTGTTGACGCGGGAGAGCAGTGACTTTTGGATTGAAGCCAGCAGCGTACCGCCGTCTGCGTTATCGCCGTGGTACTCAAAGTTCCACTCCGCCAGCGGGCACCACAAAAAAATATTCTCCTTGCCGGCGCCTCCCCACTGCTTCAGCAGGGCATGATCCTCCTGTTCGTCAGGGAACCGCTCAAGTTCCTCCTTGCCGTACTCATCCTCCCTGACAGGCGTGATCCCGGCCTCCCTGTCGTTCCAGCGCCATCGTCTGCTCGTGTTTACATCTTCCCAAAACTCCGCGCACGGATTAGTCAGGAATACGTGCATGTCAACACCGCTTATCTGCGAGATTTCAACCAGCGTGTTGCGGTGGAAGTGGCTGATCTTGGATACGCCGAAAAGAAAAACCTGCTTGTTGGTGCCTACGTCGCACCATAGTTGTTCGGATTTGGCGCTCCTTTCGCGCTTTTGCCTGTATAGATGCGGCAGCGTTATGTAATCGGCAGGCTCAAGGCATCGGTTGACCCTGCGGTAAAGGTCCATCTGCCACTCTTCGTGCCTCCGCCCGTCGTCATACTTCTTATCTGCGGGCCACAGCTTGCCAAAATAGCTGCCCCCGCGAAGCCACTGCGCGTCTATGCCGTAGTCTGCGCCGCAGGCAGCGTGAACCTTCCACGCCGCGCGCTTTTCGTCCCAGACGCTTGGGCGGTTGTATTCGTACTCCAAAAACAGTTGCGCGATTTTT
Organism: Chitinispirillia bacterium; assembly: GCA_009786415.1. Taxonomy (GTDB): domain Bacteria; phylum Fibrobacterota; class Chitinivibrionia; order Chitinivibrionales; family Chitinispirillaceae; genus GUT77. The sequence continues at coordinate 25,413 of WQTH01000032.1, forward strand.
GCGGATAACTGCACGCGCTTAAGGGCGTCTATATCCCGCCCGCTTTCGCCGCACAGATAATTTTTTAGCGGTTGATACTCCCTGTTCTCCAATAGCGCGTCGTCTAAAAGCGCGCATACTATCTGAGTTATATGTTCGGCGTTAAGCAATTTTGCGCCCGTACCGGCCCCCCCAAGCGCTTCCCACAAAAATTTCTCCAGCGTTGGCATATTCGCGTTGGCTATGCACCCAAACGCCGGCAATTCAGCCAGTTTCACGCTAAGCCACTTGCCAACGGCGGGATTGGGCACAATTATGGCCGGCGGGTCAAATGGGTCCGCCCAGGCGCTTCGTATCCTGTCAGCGGCAAGCGGGACGAGGGTGTCGGCGGACGGGGCGAATATCAGGTTGAGCATCCAAGGCTCCGTTTCATGTCCATTATATAATAATAGTTATTATATGCGCCAATGTCAAATATTTTCGTATATATTTTTTGCCGATTTGNCCTGCGGAATATATCGCGCGTAATTTTTGCGCCGCGGCGAGGGCATAAATTATATTATTATCTGGGAATAGCCCAAAACAGGCCCGGAGGGAGGCCGCCCCAACCTGAAGTTTGCGGCGCTGGTGTTCAAGGGCAAGGGGGACGTTGAGGTGCGGGGCGGCGGCAAGATTTAATTTGATGCAGTTCGTCGTGGGATTAGCGGCAGGATTTTTGCCGAAAAAGTAGATATTCCGATGGCAAGAACGTATATTCATAGTAGGAACAGCTCGGATGCGGGTTGCGCCTTTGACGGGTTCTGTTTAATTTAAAACAATGGAGGTTGCGGTATGAGTGCATCTGTTCGTAAGGTTGCGGGATTGGTTGCGGCGGTGGTGTTGTCGGCGGTGGTTGTGGTTGGGTGCGGGGATGATGATTCTGGCGGTGGTATCAGTCCCAATACCAGCAGTTGTACTTCTCCCGGAAAGACGGTAACTATTGGCGGGGTGACGTGGATGGCGGAAAATCTTAATTGCGCAACAAGTAACAGCTGGTGCTATGGTAATGATAATTCCAACTGTACGAAATATGGTCGATTATATACTTGGGATGCCGCAATGACGTCTTGTCCGTCCGGGTGGCGTTTGCCTGATACAGCTGATTGGAATAGGTTGTTTACGGCGGCCGGTGGCAGTAGTATCGCTGGCAGTAAGTTGAAATCAACAAGCGGTTGGTTTAATAATGGCAACGGTACGGATGAGTTCGGCTTTTCGGCTCTGCCGGGCGGCCGCCGCAACGCCAACGGCACCTTCAGCAGCGCCGGCGACGACGGCCTCTGGTGGAGTGCCACGGAGAACGATAGCGGCGACGCGTTGAGCCGGAACATGAACTACGACATCACCTTCGTGGTCGAGTTCATCGTTGCCAAGGGCTTCGGTTTGTCGGTGCGTTGCGTTCGTTAGGATGTGCAGGGGAGGCTGATAATCCGGTCTTCTCCTTTATTTTTTTAGTTCCTTGCCCGCCGCCCGGTTGTCCGGCGGTACTGGTGGTTGTGTGGCCGTTGAGCTATGTATTCGCACAAGTCTGATTTCATAGAAAATCCGCCTATTTTATGCAATATGGAAAATGTGTTGTCTTCGGACACATGGAATTTACCGGCGATAATCTCCAGCGCGCTGCCTTCGGGGGTCAGGTTGTCGAAGAATGGCTCCGCGTAAAACCGGTCGTATTCCTCGCCGCAAACGGGCATACGTACGGATAAAGGGCGCTTTGCCCCTGATTCATACCGGAATTGCAAATGCCCAAGCTGGTCTTCAGACAAGACACCAGTTTTTTCTTCGTAAAGGTAAACGTTCAGTTCGCGCGTCACTTGCTATCCTTTTTGATGTCCGGCATCTCAAAGCGCAGGCCCAGCATCCATGCTACGCGCAGCGCCTTGTCTAACTGTACGGCCGGTTTGCCGTTTTCCAGTGCGCTGATCAGCCGCTGGCTGGTATTTGCCACGGCTGCAAGCTGCATCTGCGTCATGTTTTGCCGCTTGCGGCATTCACGGACCGCCGCGCCGAATGACCCGGCGTCTTTTATTTGCATATCCCCTCCGTTATTACATATCTGTAATATTACCATATTTTCATCAAAAAGTCAAGCGTTTTATTACACATCTGTAATAAAATAGCCCAAAAGTCATAAAAATCATTAAAATATATCAGTTCTGTAATAATATTTAATCGTGGGATATATAGTAGGTGAATCTATATGATTCGGATTTTTGGTATTACAGGGCGGCTTAAATTATATTAGGCGTATCGGGGCATGGCCGCGGGAAAGGTGGGGTTGATGGCTGATGAGATGGGGGGTGCGGGCGGTACGCTGGACATCGGGCCGCTCAGGGGCGCGGTTAAGGCGCTTGGGGACGCAATTGGTGTATACAACAGGAGCTTGCCGGACGCTGACGCGGTAACGCGGGATACGTGGCGTTCCGGGGTCATCAAAAATTTCGAGGTTGCTTACGAGCTCTGCTGGAA
>WQTH01000033.1 GCA_009786415.1 Chitinispirillia bacterium
CCCCCCCCCCCCCTCCTTTATCCGCACGTAATCGTGCAAAATCTGGAGGATGTGGAGCAGTTGGCGCTTTGACGTGTGTATGGGCCGGCTGTGGACGTCAAACATCATCGAAGGGTCGATGTTTATTCCAAGACGGTCGCGCAGGGCGTTGCTCAACGTGGCCTTGGCGCGGCTCTTTACGGTGTGAAACTCCTTCAGCGTATTGGCAGCCGTCGCGTGCTGCTCAAACTTTTCGAGCTCTTCCGGGCGGCGGATCCAGCCATCGCCGATGGTCTTGGTTATAAGGTTAGAGAGCGGGCGGTTGGTGCACAGCAGCCAACGGCGGTGCGACACACCCACCGTCTTGCAGTTGAACTTCTCCGGGTATGAGCCATTGAAGTGGTGGAAAACGTGCTTCTTTATGAAATCGGTTTGTACCGCCGAGACCCCGCTCACGGAACTTGATCCCAACACGGCGAGATCCGCAAAACGGATGCGCTTGACCTCGCCCTCCTCGATGAGCGAGAGATTCCTGAGCAGGTCAATATCGTGTCCGGCGCGGGAGCGCACTTTGTCGAGGTGCTCAAGGTTGATATCGAATATGACCTGCATAATCCGCGGCAGAATTTGGCCTACCTTGTAGACCGGCCACGTCTCAATGTGATCGCGGTGGACGGCGGAACTTGAGTAGGAGAATATGTTGGTGGTCATCTCCCAGGCCTTTGTCCACTCGATCTTTTCCTGATCGACCAGCAGGCGCATCATCTCGGGGATAGCCAGCGCGCAACGGGAGCCGTTGAGATGGATAGCCACCTTGGCGTCGAGTTCTGCGATGCTGTTGCCGTTCTGCTTGTGGCGGCGGACGATATCCTGAACAACGGCGCTTACGAAAAAATACTGCTGTCTCAGGCGCAGGTCGTGGGCGCGGCGGACATCTTCATCCGGAAACAGCACCTTGGTTATGCGGCCGGAATGGGACTTTTCCTCGCAGGCGCGGACGTAATCGACGTGGTTCTTGTAGTCGGGCAGAAACTCTTCGTTGGCCCTGGCCGACCAGAGGCGCAGGGTATTTATGACCTCGTTGCGGTAGCCGGACAGGGGGACGTCGTACGGTATGGCGTAGACCTCCTCGGCGTTTTTCCACTCGTACGGCCCCAGCGGCACACTCTCGTCGGTGCGGGCGCACTCGCCGGCAAATTTTACCACACAGGCGTATTCGGGGCGGACTATCTCCCACGGGTGGCCCTTGTGGAGCCAGTCGTTAGGGAACTCCACCTGCATACCGCTTTTTATCTCCTGACGGAACTGGCCGTAATCGTAGCGCACACCGTAGGCCATGGAAGGAAGGCCCAGGGTGGCCATGGATTCGAGCATACAGGCGGAGGCGCGGGCCTTGCCGCTGTTGCCGAGATCGAAATCATCGTCTTTGTCGAACAGTTCGGAAACGGATATGCCCATAGAGCTTACTGCGGCGGTGAACGCCTCTTCTATGCCGAGGTTTACCATGTTTTTGTTCAGGCTCTTGCCGAGCATATACTCCATGGAGAGAAGATATACGCGCCGTTTTCCGATGTAGCTTCTTTGTGTGTTTATCCAGTGGTCAACAAGTTCGGCCCTCACCGCGTAGGCCAGCGCCATGAACTTGTCGTAGGTGGTCGCGGTCAACTCGTCCTTCGCCATGAAGTTGCGAAGGTAGCGGTCGTAGGTGTTCCTCAAATATTTATAGTCCATCATTTGGATGCGAATCTCCGCTTTTTGACCGTTAGACGACACTAAACCGTATGGGGGGCCTGCCCCCGGAGGCTGGTACCCCTGCCCTAAGGGGACTTATCCCTAAATTAATTATATCATAGAAAATAATTAATTACAACGGTAGATTGTGGGATTTTCTTATAATTTTTTTTGGGAGGGTTTGCGCAGGGGCGGCGGAATGGGCGTTGCGTACGGCCGGGGGACGGCCGTCCCTGCGGGGGTTTCAGGCGTATTGGAGATATGCCGCAGTACGGGGAAACCGGGGGGAATAAAAAAAGGCGGACCCGCCAGGGAGCCCGCCTCAGTTACATCAACACATTACCACAGGTTACTTAATTGTAATAGTGGTAACGGAATACGCCGGCAGCTTCACCTTCGCGCCGACCTTTACGTCCATCGCCGACTTGGCCGGGCCTTCACCCTTTTTGCCGGGCGAGCCTGCGTTTTCGGGGGTCAGCTGCAACACTTCGGCCTTGCCATCGAAACCGGGAATATTGATCGTGACATTGGCCACGGTCTTGGGATACTTGTTCACCAGCATGAGCGACTTCTTGTTGCCGTCCTTGGTCAGATACGACGTTATGAGGTCGTTTTCGCCGGGTGTCGAGTGGAGCAGCGAGCCGCGGCCGAGGCTATGGCTGGCCATCAGGAACGCCCAGTATGAGGAGCGCGGTACGTTGTCGCCGTCCGGAGCGCCGCGCCGGGACAGGTAGCCGTAGTCGCCGCCCTCAGGGGTGATGCTGTTGTGGACATCCCAGTACGACGCCTGCTCGATGTTGACCTTCGTGAGCATACCGAGGTAGTCGGCCACAAAGAGCGCGTTTACGATGCCCATGGTCTGCGGCCCGGGGTTGAAGTCAACCGAGTTCCACTCCGTGAGCCAAATCTCGTACTTCTTGCCGGGTGTCCCGAACTCCTCGGTCTGCCTGCGTACGCTGCCGAGAATATCGGGCAGGGTCTGCGGCGAGGCTAAGAGGCCGGCGTCGTTCTCCTGGCCTGCATGCTGCGGGTAGTGGTGAACGTTCACGCCGTCTACCACATCCTTAAGGTGCGCGAAGGTCTCCTTGTTCCAATCGCCGTCGAGCATCCAGACCGCCGTTACCTTTATGGAGGGATCGGCCTTCTTCATCTGCTCGGCGAACACGCGGGCGCGCTTGCCATAGTCATCGCCGGTGGTCACGTTGGGGTGCCAGCTGCCGTAGAGCTCGTTGCCGATCTCCCAGTACTTGATGCCGGCCTTCTTGGCGTGGGTTACCCACTTGGCCGCCTTTTCGGGGGTGCCCTTACCGAAGTTGACCGTAATCATGCCGGTAGTGTTCGTCTTCTTGCAGAAGTCGAAGAACTCGTCGGTGTCTACCATCCAGTCCTTCTTCTTGAGCACCTCTTCCCAGTCGTCGTCATCGGCGCGGAGGCCGCCGGGATAGCGCAGGACGTGGTGGTTTACGTCCTTAACGTACTTTTCGGTGGCGGGGAGCAGCAGGTCGCCGTCCCACAGCGCGACGTTGATGCCGAAGATGCCCTGGTTGATCTTCTCAGTGAGCACCTTGTTCATGTCGCCGTCAATCTTGGCGGCGATCTCGGCGGGGTACTCCTTGGTTTTCGCGACGCGGTCGTTCGTCAGGCGGACGTTGTCGACACGGAACGTGCCGCGCGAGCCCTCGCCGGCCGGCTTGAAGTCAAGCACCGTCACCTTGTCGAGGTCGAATTTGCCGTTCTGCACAGCGTCGGGCGGCTGGTAGTAGGGGAACTTGGTAAAGTTCCTGAACGGTACGATTACCTCGTTCCAGCCCCTGTTGCCGCCGCTGGCCGCTACGAATATCTCGTTACCCGAGTCCTGAATCTGCACGGTGATAGGCTGGTAGGGCTTATCTGTGTAGAAGTCGAACTTGAGGCCCCAGTGCTTCGTCCAGTCGCGGTCCTTGTCGGGACGGCCGTTGTTCGGGTAGTTGTAGAGGAAGTCAACCCAGTCGTTGAGGCGATAGGTCATGTGGAGCGACTTATCGCCGCCCTTGGGCGCGCCGGACGCGCCGTACTCAAAAGACGCCTCGGACTTAGGACCCTTGGAAAACTCCCACTTGCGGTCGCCGTCGGTCTCAAAGTCGTGCAGGAGAATTTCTGGCGCGTCGGACTTGAACGCGTTCCAGTAGTCTTCCGGGTTCACGTAGCCGGGGATCTCCTCAATGAACTTGACATCGCTGATATAGAAGGTGGCCGGTTCGCCGGCGGGTATGTTCCTGTTCCGCTCGTCGTTGCGGTTGACGGAAATCCTTATCTCCTGAACTTTCGCCCAGTTCACCTTGGCGTTCTTCTCGACGCCGGCGTCGGCATCCCAGTAGAGGCCGTTCTGGTGGAACGCGCGAATGGGGATCATGTAGAAGTTCCACTCGCCGTCAATCGGGCCGTAGTCACCCACGAAGAGCCTTGTCTGCACCTTGACGTCGTTGCCCTGATTATCCAGAACGCCGACGTTGAGGTTCACCGTGCCCTTGCCACCCCTGCCCCAGAAGGCGAGGCCTGCCGACGGCGTGGTGCGGTGCTTCTCAAGGTTGGCGAACTTGCCCTCGCCAAGGGAGATCGTAACACCGGAGTACTCGGACTGGTCCATGTAGAGCGCGAGGACGGGGTCCTTGTTCTCGGCCTGCTGAACCTTGTAAGCGGTCTTGCCGCCATACACGTAGGTAAAGCCGCCGGGCATCACATCGCCCTTGTTCATTACCCTGCTGATCTCCTTGAGGCCGGCGGGCATCTTGTCGGCGGGGACATTGGGGAGGGTGTACTCCCTCTCGTCCCACGAGGCGACCTCTTTGAAATCGGTTTCGGGGAAGACGTTGCTTACGATGAAGATGTCGTCTACCCAGACCTTGAACTCCTTGTTGTCGTTCTTCTTGATTTCGAGGCGGAACTCGGCTACCTTATCCCACTGGAACGGCTCGGGCACCTCAACGCGGGCCTTGGCGTCCCAGAACACGCCGCGGCGGCCGAAGTCGCGCAGGGGGATGCTTATCTGGGTCCACTCGGTGGTGATCCCGCCGTACTTGTTGATGGGCAGGCGCACGACCGTCTTCTTGCCGTCGGTGTTCTCGTCGTCGGCGAGGCCAGCGGTCGCTATCTCGGCGCCGTGCGTGCCCTTAACCCAGAACTGGAGAGCGCCTGTGGCATAGTAGGGCGTGAGGTCGTAGAGCATATTGTAGAGGCAGACCGCGCCGCCCGAAAAGTCGTTGGCAAGGAGGTCGAAAAACAGCGAGACCTCGCCATTCTTGCCGGAGTTTTCGGGAATGAACATTTTTGAATCTTCGGGGTAGACATAGTCGAACCCGCCCGGCGTGTACTTCTCGTCGAAGAACCTGTAAACTACCTGCGACTCGCCGGACGACGCCTTTTTGGCCTTGCCGGAATCACCGTCCGCCACGCCGCCGGTAGGCCGCAGCTGTACGTTGCAGCCTACAATGAAAGCGGCCATCAAAAACAGGCCCGCCACGATTGCTGTTGATTTTCTCCTCATCCCCAACACCTCCCGGTTAAATTTGTTTTTATTGGTTTGAATGTTATTTACATTTTTGATGACGCGGCGGCGGAGCGCCGCTACGTTATCAAAAATGCGTTTTTATTTCCGTCATCCGGCCGGCACCGCAGGGGCGCGGTAAACCGCACACCTGCGAACCGGCAGCGTCAATACCACAATTAAAACTTTACTGTCAGGAACAGCTCCGGCTGAAACGCCTTGTAATCAACAGCCGCGCCGCCGTTCGGCTCGCTCTTGCCCGATGTCATGGTAATCTTGGCCACGAGGCTCCCGCCGTCGGCGACCTTGTACCCCAAACCGAACGCCATGTTGTCGAACGTAAGCGTGCCCACTTCGTTGTCGCTGCCGTCTTTGGCGGTAGTGGCGAGCTGTTGGTAGCCGAACAATACGCTGAACCGCGTAGCGAACTGGTAGTCGAGGCCCGCGCTCAAAAGCGCGCTCTCGGTGGAATGGTAATTGACGTACTTGGCGTTGAACATACCGTAGGAGCCATATATCTTAAGAGAGGGCCCTACGACCGGCACGAATTTGGCGATATCGAAACCGGCGCCGGCTTCGACATCCATGAACTCGGCGTCAAGCGGGCGGCTCCACATCTGTACGGGGTTACCATCATCATCAATGTCTACACCTTCGTAGAACCTGATCTCGTCTACATTGTTGACCATAGCGATCTTCGCACCCACGGTTACGCCCTTGTCGAGAAACGAGCCGCTGAGATCAACGACGGGGCCGGTGCGGTTTGCGGTGGCCATGCCGCCGGAGAGGGCGTGCTGGAATACGCTGAGGCCGGGCGCATCCTCATAGCCGCCCACAGGGGCCGCGACGACCGCGTTGTTCCACGCGTTCTTGCCGTAGGGCTTCGTGCCGCCGAAATACTGCGACGGTGCGTACTTGAACACCGTGCGGTACATGGCATCGAACGGATTGGCGAAGCCTTTGGAGCCGAGCTGCTGTTCGGCATTCATTATGTCGCGCGAGAAGAATGTGGGGGTCTGCGCCGCGTCGTTCCTGAAAGCGGATTCGTTATTGACAAAGTTTGCCGCAAACTCAATCTCGTTGCCCTCGCCCAGCGTGACGTGCGCGAAAAGGCCGGCGTTTATGGCCATGCCGGTAACATCGTCTTGGGCGACCGCCTTGCCTTCGGCGTCGGCGCCGTACCTCTTGTCGGCGGAGAAAGCGCCCTCGGCCCTGAGGCCGACTTTAATGAAATCGGACGGCATAAACAGGCGGGTATCGGCGCTCAGACGGCCCGCGAACACGTTGGTCGACTGCGACGCCAGCTTGGCGGCGTCCTCACTGCCCCTTACTGTACCCGACACGTAGCTCTCAAGGTAGTCGTATATCAAAATGTCGCTCACGCCCACGCTCAACCCGTCCATGATATCGGAAGAGAGGTTGAAGCCGAGCAGGTACTTGTCGAACGCGGCGTTCACATCGAACGGGAGCACGCCGGTCTCCATGTTGCCGGAGGACGCGAGGCGCGCGCCGAACACGTCGGCCTGCAGCTGTTTGAGCAGCGGGTAGAGCTCCGCGCCGAACTCGATGTTCACACCCTGCAGTACGCGGTTGTTGCCGCCGAGGAACGCCTCGGACATAGCGAACCTGCGGCCGGCGGCGAATATCTCCGGCTCGTACAGCAGGTCAAGCTCCGGCGCCCACAGGGTGAGCGGCGTGAGCTTCTTTGTGTAGTCGCCGAGGTTGTACTTCACAATTCCCTGCATGAGCGAGCCGTCTATGCTCAGCCAGCGGGTAGTTATGGGGTTTTGGACATCGGAGAAGAAGATCCTCCAGTCCTGGTGCATCCTGAACTTCGCGCGGGCCGAGAGCGCGGTGTTGGGGCGCGCCACAATGTCGAAGTCCACGCTCGTGTACTCGACGGACTCGCTCACCTTGCGCCCCGGGTCCAAAACGTCGTCGCCGCTGACTGTGGAGTTGAGGAAGTTCGCCCTGAACTCGCCGCTGAAGTTTATGCCCGCCTTGGCCATAGCGCGGTCAATCTGCGCCTGCAAGCCGTCAACGCGGCCCTCAAGGCTCTCCTCCGCCGCCGATGCACACACCGCCAGCGCCAGAACAAAAAGGAAAAGTTTCTTCATGGTAAACCTTTCTTTACTTATAATAGATGATGTTTTAGTTTCGTTTTTGGTATTCATAATTTATCGCCTCCCCCTTAGAACCATGTCTTGATTTCGAGTGAGAAAACAGGCGTAGACCACTCGCTCTGGCTCTTCCACCTGTCGGCATCGGTAAACTCCAGCGGTTCCTGGCCGTTCTCCGCCCGGCGCCTGTTCACACTGTCGTAATAGTCGTTAAGCCCCTGGTCCTTGTGGCTCATCCACTTTACGCGGCCGTGCAGCCCCACGCGCTCAAGCATATCCCAGTCGAAACCGAGGCCGTATGCGAAGTCGTGATAGTTGATGGGCACCCTAACAAAATTGTCGGGAGAGATGGAACCGTTGTTGAGCGCGGTAGTGACGAGGGCGTACGTGTTGCGGCTCGTCGGGTTTATGTGCTTGCCGTCGGCGTCTACCATCATCCACGACTGCTGCGAGCGCCAGTTCTCGTAACCAAAAAGACCCAACAAGTAAAAGTTCTTGTGGAGCGCTATGGCCGGCTCAAGCCTTACATAGAACGACCAAAGGAGCATATCGTCGGCCTCGTCTGAGAACGCCAGCGGTTTAACCGCGCTCGACACGCCGTGAACGCCTGCGTACCCGCCGAAGAACAGGTCTTTCTTGTAGCCTAAGAACGGGCCGATGTCGTAAGCCGCGTCAAGTTCGAGGTTAAACGTGTACTTCTTGCTCTCCGGCACCCACGAGGTGCGCGTCGAATACGCCCCGCTGCTGTCGGCGGTCATCACGCGGTTCCCCTCATCATCCTGCTCCCACTGCCAGAAAGCGGTGAATGACTGGTTTGTGATGGAGGTCTGCAGGTCGCTTGGCACCGAAGGGCTGGTGGCGCGGAACCCGATGTTCCTCACCCTGAAATTATTGTAAGCCTCCTCTGCGCTCCTGTAGGCTACAAACCCCTCAAACATGGAGAGGAAGTCGCTACGGAGCCCGCCGGCCTGCGGCCCGGCTGTGTTGATTGAGCCGTTCCACTCGTCCAGGTTTACATTGTAGCTCCCGCGGGACAGATAGCTCTCGTCGCCAAGGCGGCCCACGTAGGTGCGCCCGCCGGCCTTTACGGAGTTGTCCAAAAGCCCGTTGCCCCAGCGGTTGTAGGAACTGTGGAAAAACGAGAACATATCGGAGCCGTTGAGGCGGTACGGGAAGTAGAGCATATCGCGGCCCTCTTCAATATTAAAGTGCTGGCCGTACTTGAGCCTGAAGTGGCCATAGCCCGGAATCTTGGGCGTGAGCGTAATGTTTACGCCGGCCATGTTCTGCACGTACGGCGNCCCCTCCCCGCGGGCTATGAACTTGCCCGCGCCCACCATGTTGGAGCCGTAGGCGAAAAACGCGTCCTCCGGGACGGCAAACGAGAACGGCGAGTAAAAGCCCTTGCCTATGTATGCGAGGTCGGCCTCTACCGCCATAAAGCCCCCGTTTTCGGGGTTGTAGTTAAGCTTGGCGTAAACAGCCGGCACGATATCGCTGGAAGAGACCGCCTTATCGGTGTAAGCCGCAGGGTTATTGCGGCGCGCCTGGTCCGCAACGTAGCGCTCGGTCGGCGTGGCTTCCGGGTCGGCCGTCGGGTCTATGCGCCAGACGGTATCCGTCCAGTTCACGCCCACATCGGCGTGAATGGTAAAGTTTTTGGCAATCGGGCCCTTCAGGTCAAAAGAGAGCGTCTTGGGCTCCTTGTAGAAAACCGAGTCGTTGCCCCTGAACTCGCCGGTCAGCATATACGTGGTCCTTATGTTCGGCATATCGCCGATATTCGCGCTGTCCTTTAACGTGAAAAGGATATCGTCCTTGTAATCAATCCCCACATAGTTCAATCCGAGGGTCATGTCGCCGAACATCTTGCCCTTGGCCAAACGCCCGTGTATTACGTGGCGGTACGAATCGCCTATGCCCTGGCTCTTCTCCGGAAAGAGAATACCCTCGACATTGGCGTAGCCGAGGTCGCTCGCAAGGTCTATGTACTCGCGCTCATAGTTGTCGTAACGCTCAAACGTGCCGTACACGAAATTGGCGTAAAGGTTGGCCGGCAGGTTGATACTCTCAACATTTATGCCGTTGAACGGCTTCTTGTTCCACGCCGCGCGGCCAGACTTCTCGCCCCGCGCGATGTTGTACTCGTAATACCGCGCGATGGGCTGCTCCACCTCGAAGGGCAGGTACTCCCAAGCAAACGTGCGCGGCTGCGCCTTCCATACGGTCAGCGGCGAGGCCTCGGTCCACATCGTGTTGCCCATCCTCACCCAGAACGACGCGGGCTGCGTGCGCACCGCTATGCCGGCGGACATGTCTTCGTGGATCGATACTGAGTTGCGGGCCTTGTCGTGCCGGTGCGGGTACTGGTTGAACCCGTCGGAGCCCACCGTGGGGTTGTAGTTGCCAACCATGGTGTGCTGCAGGCCGATCTTGGACCACAGGATGGTGTTGCGCCCGGCGCTGGCTATCATGCCGAGGCGGAAGAGGTTTTCGTTACCCTCCCAGCCCGACTGAAAGTACGACCGGTCGCCCTGCATGTAGCCGGGGGCGTCGAAGCCGAGGTTGTGGTACTGCATCCTCAGCCGAGCCTCGCCCGAAAACGAGACCGGGCTTGAGCCGCCGGACATCAGGGTGGACTTGACCCTGTCCTCAATGTCGTCGACAGTGCCTGAGAGGCTGTCGACCCTTTCCGACAAGGGGTTCGCGCCCAGCGCGAGGGCTGCCGTTAAGGCGGCCATTATCGCGGCGCGAGAGATACGTTTAAAAAATATAGACAAACGGGCCTCCATTCAAAAAATGAACCGTATGTTTTTAGTTAAGTTTCAAAATCAATACCTACCTTTTGATCCATTCTTTATGGATTTCAGGTATATCCTCCAATAACTGCACCGTATGCTCGCATTTCGGGTTGACGGTTACGTCGTCCGGGGCGCCCTGCTCCACTATTTTGCCCTTGTGCATTATGAACAGGCGGTCGCTCACGTAATAGGCCAGTCCTATGTCGTGCGTGATGAAGACTATCGTCATGTTCAGCTCTTCTTTCAGCTTCATCAGGTAATCAAGGATATTGGCCCGTACGCAGGCGTCAACCATCGAGGTCGGCTCGTCCGCTATCAGCACCTGCGGGCGCAGGACGAATATCCTGGCCAAAAGCATCCGCTGCATCTGCCCGCCCGACAACTCGAACGGATACTTGCCGGCCACCTCGCTGGGTTTTACGTTTACGGCCAGAAGGGCCTGGTCTACGCGGTCCTCCATCTCCTTGTCCGACGGCTTAGTTTTGTATATGCCGAAGGCCGCTTTAAGCTGGGAGCGGATGGTGAAGAACTGGTTGAAACAGCTGAACGGGTCCTGAAAGACCGACTGCACCTCGCGCCAGTGCTCCTTGAGGTCGGTGATCTCCTTGCCCTTGTAGAGGAAAGTGCCGGATGTCTGGCGGTGGAGGCCGAGCATTATCTTGGCCAGCACGCTCTTGCCGCAGCCGGAGCCGCCTACCAGCGAGACTATCTCGCCGTCCTTGATGTCGAACGTCACGCCGTCTACGGCCGTCACCAACTTCTTGCCGTGGCCGAACGTGCGGACCGCGTTCGACGCGTCGAAAATTTTCAAGTCGCTATTCTGCATAATCGCACCTCACCTGCCTCTCGCCTACAATTCTTATTTCCTGTTCCTTCGCCTTGCACTCCGGCTTTGCCGACGGGCAGCGCTCGGCGAAACGGCAGCCCGATATGGGGTTGGCAAGATTGGGCGGCGCGCCCTCTATGGCCGTGGGCTTGCGCTGCTTCTGGCCGGGCTCGGCGCTCAGCATCGCGCCCATGAGCGCTTTGGTGTAGGGATGGCGCGGGTCGAATACGACCTGCTGCGCCGTGCCCATCTCCACAATCTGCCCGGCGTACATTATCGCTATGTCATCGGCAACGTGCCGTAATAGCGGCAGCTCGTGGGTGATGAAAATCATCGTCGAGAATATGCCCTTTTCAAGCAGGTCGAAGATCATCTTGATAACGACCTTCTGCGTCGTCACGTCCAGGGCCGAGGTCGGCTCGTCGGCGATAACCATCTGCGGGTTTAAGAGGGNGGATATCCCTATGACCGAGCGCTGCCTCTCCCCCGCCGTCAATTGGATGGGGTAGGCGTTTAGCACCTTCTCCGTCTCCATGCCGAAAAGGTCGAAGCGTTCCTTCAGGCGTCCGTAAATCTGCTTCCTATCCACCCCTTTCATGTGGGCGGCCATTACGTCGGCGGCGATATCCTTAACCTTGCGCGTGGGGTTGAGCGCGTTGAACGCCCCCTGCGGTATCATAGACACCTTGCGGGAGAGCACGTTCTGGCGCACATCCTGCGGCGTGCGGTTCATAAGCGACTCGCCGCCTACCTTCACCTCGCCGGAGGTCGGGTACAGGGGCGGTATGAAGAGCCCCATCAGCCCGTTGACCAGCGTCGATTTACCGCACCCCGACTCGCCGGCGATGCCGAGGATCTTCCCCTGCTCCATGGCGAAAGATACATCGGTCACCGCGTGGACCTTTTGGCCGAAGCGGGTTAAATAGTGCAAGCTCAGATTTTCTACTTCAAATATAGCCATAGTCCCGTTTCCTCCCCCCTACTTGCGCAGGCGAGGGTTGAAGACGCCCTCCATTGACGTGTTAATAAGATAGAGCGCGAACACCAGCGCCGAGATGACGCACGTTGCCGGTAAGAATGTATGCCAGAACCTGCCGCTCAGGCCGCCGTAGCGGTTCGCGTCGTTGAGTATGACCCCAAGCGAAATCGCGTTGTCGCCGGTGGGGCCAAGGCCAATCATCGAAATGGCGGCCTCGGAGAGAATGCCGGACGACACCTGCAGTATGAACACCATGAATACGTACGATAAGATGTACGGCAGCACGTGCACTATAAGCACCTTCATTATGCCGTCGCCGTTGAGCCGGGCAAGGGATATGTGGTCTTTGCTCTTGAGCGCCGCCGCCTGCGCGCGGACGCCTCGGGCCGACCACGTCCACGCCGTGAAGCCGATAATCACCGCGACAAGCGCCAGCGACCTCTTCTCGAAGGTGGAACTGATGAGGATCAGGATCACGAACTGCGGGATAACGACAAACAGGTTGGTTATCACGCTCAGTATATCGTCGGCAATGCCGCCCTTGAACCCGCCGTACAGGCCGACCAGTGTGCCTATGGAGGTGGCGATGACGCCGGCGATGAGCCCTACGTAAAGCGAAGAACTCAAGCCCCGCAGCAGCAGCGCTATGTAATCGCGGCCAAAGTTGTCGAGGCCCAACCAATACTTGCCGCTGGGCGCGTCGTAGGGCATACCCACCCTCTGCAGGTTCATCTCATAAAACAGAGGGCCGAAGAGCGCTACCAGAATCGTAATCAGAAACAGCGATATACCGACAACAAACATGGGCGATTTCAACAGATTTTTCAACAGTTTCATTTCCTATNCCCCTTTCCCCATCTGGACGCCCGCCTTGACGCGCGGGTCAAGGAACGCTATCAGGATGTCGACCGTGAAGTTCGCGATTAGCACCGATACGGTGATGATGAGCGTTACGCCCTGAATCATGGGATAATCGTTATTCCGGATGGCGTCGAGCATGGCCATGCCGAGGCCCGGATACGAGAATATCATTTCGGTAATGAGCGCGCCCCCGATCATTGTGCCCAGGCTCAAAGCCAAACCGGTGATCTGCGGCAGCATGGCGTTGCGGAACAGGTAGAGCAGCACCGTCGTCTCCCGCAGGCCTAACCACTTAGCATATTTTATATAGTCGGTGCCCAGCTCATAGATTCCCATCGACCTCATGCCGATGGCCTGGCCGCCGGCCAATATAAGGAATATGGAGAAGAACGGGAGCACATAGTGGTGCGCCGCCGACGCGATAAAGGTCCAGTTGAAGCCCGGCATCGCGTTGTCGTAGCCGCCCATTGGGGGGAACCAGCCCAGCGTAAGCGCGAAGATGGCCATTAAGAGCATCCCGAACACGAAGAACGGGAAGGCGCTTAAACCCAGCGCGACCGGAAAGAACACCTTGTCGAAGACACCCCGCCGGTACGCGGCCAGCGCCCCGAGCAGGTTGCCCACAATCCAGCCGAAGAGGATCACCGGCAGCTGCAACACGATGGTCCATGGCACCGCTTCCTTGATAACGTCCAATACCCTCATCGGGTGCTTGTGGAACGACGAGCCGAGGTCGCCCTTCAGGCACATGCCTATGTAGGTGATGAACTGCTCAAAGTTTGACGCGCGCACGGGGCTGCCCTCGGCGTCGCGCACAATCTGGCCCTCCTTCATCTTGACGAGGCCGAACTCCTGGAGGTACCTCTCCTCCTTCTGCCTCACCTCTTCCCTGCTCTGGCCGCTGCCGGCCTGCGCCATGATGACGTCAACGGGGTTGCTCGGGCCAAGCCGCGGCAGATAAAAATTTATCGTAACCGCGACAAGGAACGTGATAAAGTACCACCCCGCCCTCATCAGGATAAATCGTGCTGTCGGATACTGTTTTAACATTTTCTTCCTGTCCGCTCAATTATAATGCCGTTTTTTAACATCAAGACGTTATCCGGCACCGGCGCCGGATAACATCTTTACGTCTGTTGATAATGCTTTCTTACTTGGCCAGCTCCAGATTCCACAGGATTTTCGTGCTCGCGCCCACCCAAGGCAGCAGCGGCGGCGCGTAATCATTCGCGGCGGTAGGCCAATTCTTCCAGTTCTTGGTGCTGAACTCGTAGAACTGCTCCGGCAGGTAGCACAGCGGTATGGCCGGCTGGTCCTGCATGAATATCCTGTTGAGCTCCTGATAGGCGGCCACGATCTCGGCCTCGTTCTCCATACGGGGAATAGTGCCGATAAGCTCGTCTACGTGGGGATTGTAGCCTGCGGCGCCGGGCTGGTTGTAGCGGCCCTGGTTCTCGTTCATCCTGTTGTCGCCGCCAACGGGTGCCCAGTCGCGCGAGGACATGACGGCCTCGAAACGGGTCCACGGGAGCGAGGGGGTGACAGACGGGGCGGGCTTGTGCATGATCAGGTCGAAGTTGCCGGAGGGCAGGGCGGGCCAGTAGATCTGCCCGTCGACAGGGTTCTCGCGTACGTCTATGCCGGCCGTGCGCAGCCCTTTCTCGGCGATTTTGACCATAGCTTCCCAATCGGACCAGCCGGCAGGGACCGTGATGGTGAGCTGTGGCAGCTTGTTGCCGTCCTTGTCAAGCATATGGTCGAGCGTGCCGTCGGGCTTAAATACCGACTTGTATCCGGCCTCTTCGAGAATCTGCTTGGCCAGGTCGGGGTTGTAGGAAACGCCATACTGCGCGGCGTCTTCGGCCTTGAAGAACTTGCTCTCGAGGCCCTGATTCATTATAAGGCCGGGCTGCATATCGGGGGCGTAGCCCGAAACCGCGAGTTCCTTGATATCGGCGTAGCTTATGGCGGCGGCCATGGCGCGGCGGAAATTCTTGTCGTTGAGAGGCGCCTTGGNGGTATTGATGAGCAGCATGGGCATCGCGCCGGGCACGAAATAGGGCGCTTCGTCGTACCATGTGCCGACCTGATCCCTCTTCTTGAGCCAAATGCGCGGCATGAATGTCTGGGAGGCGTCGAGCCTGCCCTGCTGCAGCGCGATGGCGAAGTGGTCGTTATTCTTATATATAGGGTGGATGATGAACTCGGGCGCGGGCATCTTGCCGCCGTAGAGGGCGTCGTTGCCCCAGTAGTCGGCGCGGCGCTTGATTATTATGCGCTCGTTGTTGTAGTGGTGGATATTGTAGGGGCCGGAGACGACGGGGNCTTTGTCGACCTTGTTCTTCTGCACCTCGCTAAGGTCGTTATTGTTGTCGGCCAAAAGCTTCTCAAACACATGCGCCGGCACGATGCGTATGGCCTGCAGGTGGTCGAGTATGACGAGCGGGTTGTTGCGGTCGGCCTTGTTGACCATGAAAGTCAGCCTCTCGCCGCCCTCTTCCTTAGGCTCCGCCAGAATCTCGGAGACAAAGCGGACAGCGTAGGCGGTTGCCGCGCCGGGGAACCGCCGGCCGATCTCGAAGACGAACTTCACGTCGGCGGAGGTTACCGGCTGCCCGTCGCTCCACATAGCCTTGGGGTTCAGGTCTACGACGACCTTTTGGGTGTCGTGGGAGACGAGGGTGCCCAGAAGCGGCTCAAACTGGCCATTCAGCGAATTATATGAAATAAGGGGCTCATACATGAGGTTGAACTTGTCGTTTACAGGCCAGGCCGCCTGCCAGCTCTCGGCCATGGGGTTAAAAGTGTTGGGGGCGCCCCACTGCGAGCCGCCCAGATACAGCGTTTTATTGCGCGGGAACACGGTATCGGGGTCGCCGTTGCCGGGGGGCTTACACCCGCCGAAAGATACAAGCCCCGCCACAGCGGCGCCGACTGCCAAGGTTTTCAACCAGGAAAGCTTAGACCTCATCATACAACTCCTCTTCCCCTTTTAATAAGGTTATTTATTGATTTTTGTAACAATTTACATGACCAAAACGCCTGATATACAACGACTTACAGCGAATTTACCACATGAACGCCCGCAAAACAGGCGCTTCCGACGGCGGGCAGTACCTTTTGGAGACGCCCCGCTTTCCGGTGATTATAGGAAAATATTTATTGGCAAGGCCAAACGCAACAATTTTTTTTTTTTGCGGAAAATTCAGATTTTGCATCTTTCTTACAAGGGCATTATGTATAATATAGATTATGAAATTTTTTTCACCTTATACGCTACAGGGGGCAATACAATGGCATCTACAGTAAAAAAATTAGCGCAAACCATCCTTTTGGCCGTATCCGCCGCCGCGCTTGCCGCGTCCGTAACGGCCCAAACCGTAAGCCAGCAGATCCGCATGAACTCGGTCGGGTTCCTGCCGGACCTCCAAAAACGGGCGTCCATAGCTACCCCGGCCACCGCAGGGGCCGCCTTTACCGTCAAAAACGCGGCTACGGGCGCAACAGCGTTCAGCGGGACCCTGCCCTCCTCCACCGTCAGAAGCTCCGATACCGGCGACGACGTATACGTAGCCGACTTTACGGCGTTCACGGCCCCGGGCAGGTACTACCTTGAGGTTACCGGCATAACCGGCCGCTCCGCCGAGTTCACCATAGGGGCCGACGCCTTCAACGACGCCTACAAGGCCATGATGCTCGGCATGTACCTCTGGCGCTGCGGCTCCCCGGAAGGGGTCAGCGCGACCTACAACGGCAAAAAATACTCGCACGCCGCCTGCCACCTGGCCGACGGCGGCCTGCAGCACATAGGCGGCACCGGCACAAGGGACGCGACCAAGGGGTGGCACGACGCCGGCGATTTCAATAAATATACGGTGAACAGCGGCGTCGCCACGGGGCTCATGCTCAAGGCGTGGGAAGACCACGGCGAAACCCTCGGCAAAATCACCCTCCTACCGGTAGAAACGGCCAACGCCTACGAACCGGGCCTGCCCACGTACCTCGCCGAGGTGAAGTGGAATTTGGACTGGGTAGCAAAAATGCAGTACAGCGAGACCGACGGCAGGGTATCGCACAAGCTCTCGGCGATCAACTTCTGCGGCTACATAATGCCCAACGAGGAGACGGAGGCGAGGTTCTTTGTCCCCTGGGGGTCGCCGGCCACGGCGAGCTTTGCCGCCATGCTGGCCCAGGCTTCGCGCATATACGCCCCCTACGACAAGGCAACCGCCGACAAGTGGCTCACGCAGGCCACGGTAAGCTACAACTATCTGACGGAAAACCCGGCCAATGTGGGGCCCAGCCAGTCGGCGTTCTCCACCGGCGGGTACACTACCCACGACTCCACCATGAGGCGCTGGGCCGCCGTTGAAATGTGGGAGACCACCGGCGAGGCCAAGTACCTGCAAGACTTCGAGAGCCGCCCCAAAGTAAATATGTACGGCCACCTCGGGTGGGCGGACGTAGGTGTTATGGCGGGTATCACGTACCTCATGTCCGACAGGCCGGGGCGGAGGCAGGGGCGCGTTGACACACTGCGCAACGACCTCATTGCGGTAGCCAACCAGCTCGCGAACAACACGAACAGCCACGGCTACGGCCGCGTATTCGGCACGGGAAACTACTACTGGGGCGCGCACGGCGCCCTTACGGCCAACTCGTACATCCTCAACGCTGCGGCAAAGCTCTCGACAAGCGCTACAGACAAGGCGCGCTACCGCACAGCCGCGCACGAGATACTCAGCCACATTTTCGGCAGGAACTACTTCAACCGCTCCTACGTAACCGGCGTAGGCCACAACCCGCCGGCCGACCCGCACTGCCGCCGCTCGATCGCGAGCGAAAACGCCTGGCCGGGGTACCTCGTGGGCGGCCCGCACCGCAGCAACCTGACGGAAACCAACGGCGACCCGATAGCCCCGCCGGGAGCGAACTGCCCCACTGCCACGCCGGGAACCTGCTACTTCGACTACTACGCCGACTACGCGAGAAACGAGATAGCCATAAACTGGAACGGGTCCATGATCTACGCGATATCCGGGTTCGTAAGCCCGGAGGGGACGGCGTCCATAAATAAAAATAAGATAACGCCGCAGGGAACGGCGCATAATAAGATCAAGGCATCAAGGGTAATACAGGTAAGGAACGGCAGGGGCGCGGATATCCCCGTGGGCGCGAAGGTATATAGCCTTGACGGACGGCTGATCGCGCACCGAAAGGCCGGGGACGCGATGCCTGTCATAAAGCGCAATGGGGNGTTTTTGGTCAGGGTGGATGAGAGAGCGCAGAAATAAGTAATTTAAGTAATAGTGACTATCAACAAAATTAAGGAGCATTGCCATGTCAATCATCACTAAGATTGTCAAAGTGATTTTATTGTCCGGGATGACGGCTGCCGTTCTGGCACAAAGCGTGGACCAGCGCGTACGGCTCAACTCGGTCGGATTTCTTCCCGAATATCCCAAAAAGGCTACGGTTCAGGGCAGCGCAACCGGCGGCTTCACGGTTAAGGCCGCACAGGGCGACCAGACCGTTCACACCGGCACACTGGGGCAGACGTTCAAAAACACAGACACGAACGAAGACCTGCGCATCGCCGACTTTACGGAGTTCAAGACCCCTGGCCGCTACTACCTTGACGTCGCCGGCATCGGGCGCTCCCCGGTATTCTCCATTGGGGAGGACGTATTCACCGAACCGTACAAAACGATGATGCTGGGTATGTACCTCTGGCGGTGCGGGACAGCGGTTAACGCGACATACGGCGGCGAGAATTATCAGCACGCGGTCTGCCACATCGCTCCCGCGCGTACGACCTGCGTGCCGCAGTCGCAGACTTTTTTTGGCCAGACCACATGGTCATGCAGCAACACCGGCCCCACCACCACGCGCGACGGCTCCGGCGGGTGGCACGACGCGGGCGACTACAACAAGTACATGGTGAACAGCGGCGTAGCGACCGGGCTCATGCTCAAGGCGTGGGAGAACTACGGCGAGGCGCTGAACAAGGTGGACCTGCATGCCGTCCAGCCCTCAAACGCATNCCCCGCCGGTATGCCAAAATTCCTCGCCGAGGCGAAGTGGAACCTTGACTGGGTCGCGAAGATGCAGTACGACAGCGCCGGCCAGTCAAGAGTGTCGCACAAGCTCTCGTCGTCCAATTTCAGCGCCGATACCATACTGCCGGAGAACGATCTGGCTACGCAGTATTTTTCTTACGGCGGCACCGAGGCATCTGGGAGCTTTGTGGGGCAGATGGCACAGGCGGCGCGGATTTACGCGCAGTACGACGCGGCGTCGGCGGCATCGTGGCTCGCCAAGGCTAAGGAGAGCTACGAGTGGCTCGCGGCCACCCCGAACTTTGTGGCGGCCGACCTGCGCGGGTTCAACACCGGCACCTACTCCACTACCGACACCGAATACTCCAAACATCCGCTGTACGATCTGGACAAACGCCTTTGGGCCGCGGTCGAGCTGTGGGAGGCTACCGGCGAGGCGCGGTACCTGAACGATTTTGAAAGCAAGGTAAACGTCGCGCACTTCGGCTCCGAAACCGAGTGGGGCGAGAAGGATGGTGTCAACGCCCTTGCCTATATCACGTACCTTACATCGGAAAAAACGGGCAAAAACGCGGCCCTCGTCAACAATATAAGGGCGAAACTCATAACGCTTGCCGACGCGCTCGCCGACAGCGCCTCACGCCACGCTTACGGCCGCACGTTCGGCTCGGCCAACTACTACTGGGGCGGGCACGGCTCCCTCACGGCGACTACTTATATATTGAATAGCGCCTACAGGCTGACCGGCGACAAAAAGTACCGCGACGCGGGGCACGAAGTGATAGGGCACATCCTCGGCAGGAACTACTACGGCCGCTCATTTGTGACAGGGGTGGGCCACAACCCGCCGGTGAATACGCACGACCGCCGCTCCCAGGCGACAAAAAAGCAGTGGCCCGGCTATTTAATAGGCGGCCCGCACAACTTCTCTGGGGCCACAGCAGCCCTGCGGTGCACCGGTTTGGACGCGACCTGCTGGCGGGACGACGCGCGCGACTACTGGACAAACGAAATAGCAATAAACTGGAACACCTCGATGATCTACGCCCTGTCTGGCTTCCTGCCGGGGGCCGACAGCCAGGGCCAGGCATCGGCAAGGCAGGCCGGCGCGAACAGGCTGGTCAAGCCTGCGGCCAGAACATCCAGAATAATACAGGTAAACGGCGGCAGAAATATTGATATCCCCGCAGGAGCAAAAATTTACAGCCTCGACGGGAGATTGATAGCGCACAGGAAATCCGGCGACGCAATGCCGGTTATCAGGCGTAACGGTGTATTTATCATGAAGATGGACGACAAAATCCAAAAATAAGGATGCGTCAATTTGATATCATTGAAGATACTGTTAAATATTATACCCGCACCATACGGCGATACGCGACAGCCATGATGTCGCACCGCGGCACAGGTATAATATTTAATTGTGGGACCTATAATCGTATCATCATACAGAACGGAGCTTTTTGAATGTCAATTTTAAAGAGAATTGCCGGCCCGGTTTTATGCGCGGGCATCCTGACGGCCGCCTTAGCTCAGGGTCAGGCCCCCAGCCTCGATGTCCNCCTGAATACCGTAGGCTTCATCCCCGGTTTCCCGAAAAAAGCCTCAATAGCCATAGACGATGATTGCCCCGACTGCGCGGTTCCGTTTACCGTCCGCACCGTTTCCGGCAGCGAAGCGGTCTTTTCCGGGTTTACCGGCCCTTCCCGCATCAACAGCGACACCAAGCGCCGGCGCCGCAGCGGGGCTGATCCCGGCGAGTATCTGCTTACTGCCGATTTCACTGATTTTTCGGCACCCGGACGCTACTATATAGAGGTCGACGGCATAGGCCGGTCGGCAAATTTCAGGATTGGGAACGATGTTTTTGTGGAGCCTTTCCGGGCGGTGATGCTCGGTATGTATTTGTGGCGCTGCGGTGCTGCGGTGAGCGCGAGTTACAACGGCGAGAGTTACTCTCACGCCGCCTGCCATCTGAACGACGCCTCTATCAAGTACATCAACAACGCGGGTGTAGACAACCAGCGGAACGCGACCGGCGGCTGGCACGACGCGGGCGATTACAACAAATATACGGTAAACAGCGGCGTTACCGTGGGGCTGATGCTCAAGGCGTGGGAGCACTTTTCGCACAGGATAGCAGAAATTCCCCTTACGGGCGTAACAGGCGGCGCCATGCCGGCGTACCTTACCGAGGTCAAGTGGAATTTGGACTGGGTAGCGAAAATGCAGTATGGCACGACCAACGGGCGGGNGGCGCACAAGATATCTACTCTTGGTTTCGGCGGAGACATTATGCCGGAGGACGAGAAAACGCCGAGGTACTTTGTGCCCTGGAGCACGGCGGCAACCGGCAGTTTTGTCGCGATGCTCGCGCAGGGCGCCCGCATTTACGCGCCGTACGATAAGGCTACCGCAGATGGGTGGCTCGCGAAGGCGCGGGTCAGCTACGATCTGCTCATGTCGAGCGCGCTTGTCGAGTCGGAACAATTCGATGTCGGATTCAGCACGGGCGGCTATGCCACCGGCGGCGATGCCGACAAGCGGCTATGGGCTGCGGCGGAGATGTGGGAAGCCACGGGCGAGCCGCAGTTTTTGGAGTATCTTGAGGCCAACATGACAGGTAGCTCCATTACAAATCAGGTACAGTGGGGCAACGTAAACAACCTTGCGGCACTGACCTACCTGACCTCGTCGAAACCGGGCCGGAATCAGGAGGTTGTGGATATGATGACGCAGGCGCTGGAGCGCGTGGCGGGCAGTATCGTAAATGCGATTAACGGCCACGGCTACGGCCGCGCGCTGGGAAACTCCAACTACTACTGGGGCGCGAACGGGACTATCGCGGGAACGGCCTATATGCTTAACGTCGCCTATATGCTCACCGGCGAAACTCGGTACCTTTTCGCTGTACAGGATGTTCTGAGCCACCTTCTGGGGCGCAACTGGTACGGGCGGTCGTTTGTTACGGGAGTGGGGCACAACCCGCCGGTTTACCCGCACGACCGCACCTCGGTAGCGCAGAAGAAACCGTGGCCGGGGCGCCTTGTGGGCGGGCCGCACCACAAGCAGAACCACAACGACGCGGGTGAAGAGCTCAAATGTCCCACTAACGAAGCCGCTATGTGCTGGGACGATGTACCGGCCGACTACTTCACAAACGAGGTTGCTATAAACTGGAACGGGGCCATGGCCTACGCGCTTACCGCTGCCATAAACGCGGCTGACCAGAACGTATCGATAAGCCACAGAGCCGTATCAAGAAGAAGCATTCCCAAGGCCGGTATAAAAACGACGCGCGCGGTGCGGATGCCGGGCGGTAAAATAGACATCCCGCCCGGAGCGAAAGTATACAGCCTCGACGGGAAGTTAGTCGCGCACCGCAAGGCCGGCGACGCAATGCCTGTCATACGGCGAAACGGGGTATTTATCATCAGGGTAGATGAAAATAATGTGAAACGGTAGGCGCCGGGGCTCCCGGTAAATGGGAATTTTATTATTTTAGTGTTACAGACGGCCGGCAGCGGCCGTACATACTTTTATCTTTAAGCAAGGAGGAGTAGTGAACCTTTCCAAAATCAAAGCGCTGGCTGTTGTGCTGGCTGTTGCCGCCGCGTCTTCCGCGCAGTTCAATGTTCCAATGAGCGCCCGAACGGCCGGTCTGGCCGGCGCTCCCATGAGCGACATTACGGACATATACGCCTATCCGGTTCATGTAACCGGCTACGCCAACCACATCTCGGCGACGTGGGACGGCGGCGTGATCTTGACCAGGTCTTTTGGCGACGCGCTTACCCTCGGCATACTCGCGAATCAGGGGCTTATGGCTCCGCACTTTGCCGACGCTGCGGCGGCGCGCCTCAACGGTTTTATTCCCGGCGCGGTGCCGCCGGCCAACTTCAACACCCAGATCAATGTTCCGCATCTGCTTGTCGGGTTTGACTTGGGCGCGGCGCGGGTGGGCGCGGACATATTTTTTGAGTACGCGGGATACCGTTACCGCGCGGACAGCGGTACGGATGAACTCACCTACACCGCCTCGGTCATCAATCCGGGCGCGAGGTTGAGCGCAGGGTTTGACGCCGGCGATATCGGCATTCTGGTCAAGTTCGGTATCGGTTTCCCTTCCATAAACGGTGAAATTCCGCCCGACGGCTCCGACAAGCTGTCGTCTGAGGCCGGGGNGTATATGGAGATGGGCGCGGAAGCCGGTATGCCCATAGGCGATGTCGACTGGAGCATTGGCGCGGACTACACGCGAGCCGACCACCGCTTCAGGATTGGCAGCACCGCCGACCCCACTTCGGAGTGCAACTCCCTGATGAACATTTACTTTGGCGGCGAATTTAATTTCGTTGAGACGGCTGTTGCCGCGCTGCGCTACACTTTCGCAAGGGAAGCGCGTACGCTGACCCAGCCCGACGCGACCGGGGACCCCAGCAACTCTGCGCCCATATTGCATTACCACGTATTCACGGCGGGCCTCGAGAACGCATGGTCGAAGGNGTGGATTTTTGATGCTGTGCAGTTGCGCGGCGGCATACGGCACGTGGTTGAGGTAAACGGCGAGAAGATGTCCGCCGGCGACGCGAGCTCCGGCTTAAGCCGCCCCGAAACGCAAAACGGCCTCACCCCGATGCTGGGCATTGGCGTTTCAAAGGCGTTCTTCACGCTCGATCTGGCGTTAGACATGGGCAACTGGAACGGTGTATTTACAGGCCCCGGCGTGGCCTTGGCTACCGCGACTGTCAAGTTCTAATCGCGCCATACGTAACATTTTGTAAAATAGGGCGTTCCTTGGGGCGCCCTATTTTTTTATATATTTTGTTTTTTTGGTTGAATTTTTTAAAAAAATATTATATTATATGATATAACTGTTTTTTCTCCAATTTTACAATTTTCTAACGCGGGGGGTTGTACCTTGCAAATCAAAAAACTACTTATGTCCGCACTGCTGTGCTCGGCATTCCTCATCACTGGTGTGTTCGCTAATGAACCGAGCCCCAACGCTTCGGACTTAGATGACCCGTTCGCAGAAGAGGAAATTGAATGGCTCAATGTCGTCCCGCCCACCTCCTACTGGGGTGTGCGCGGCTTAACGCAAACAGTCGCGGCGGAGCCTCTCGGCGCAGGGCGGTTCAGCCTCGCGCTTTACGGATCCTACTTTAAGCAGGATCAGGCCTGGCTGCGGTCGCCCAATAAAGGCGCAGACGTTACAACCTTTCGCGGAGCGTTCTCATGGGGGTTGAACGACCAGATTGATCTGTTCGGCATAATCCCTTTCTATCTGCTCTCCGATGATGACGAAACGAAGTTCAACATTGGCGGACTTACGGGCGGTCTTCAGTACAACTTCCCGTTCCCGGCGGAAATCCCGTTCAGGCTGGCTCTGCAGATTCAGATCTCTACGGGCATCAGGACCGGCGGTGATAAAGCTGTTAATAACTACGATATCACCACCAACTACAACTATTGGCGGGATGGTGACGGCACTACGACGGAATGGGATGAAGATGAATGGGGAGGGTTGTCTAACTTAAACTACGCCGGTTTCGACTACTGGGACGCGCGAAAGAGGGATCAAAACGACGTAATCTTCAAAGTCGCGCAGTCTTTCGTGAGCGGTAATCTCAGGCGCGCCCTCAAGTTACACCTGAACGAGGGNATCGTTATCACTCAGGGCACCAATGACTATCTCCTCCTTATAGCCGCCGGCCTTCAAATAGACGCAACCGAGTTTCTGACTATTGGCTTTGAGGGAAATTGGCGTACGCTTATGCACAAGGCCTCTTTCACCGATCCGTTATGGATCACGCCGTCTCTTATTTACAGGTCCAAGTACTATTCGGAAGGCCTCTTTGGCATGAGTTTCGTGGCAGGGGCGGATATCCGTATGTCTCAGGCTAAGACAGGAAGGCTCTACGAAAATATTTACAAAGATGATGGGACATTAGAGCAAGTCAGGGATATCGGCGAGACAAAAGACATGAGGCCGCTTGAGCCGTGGCGCGCGTTCGCCGACGTAGTTTTCTCCTTCGACCGTTTCGCCTCCCGCCGCGCCGAGATCGAGCGCGAGCGCCGCGCGAGCAACGCCGAAAAGGCGCGTCTGCGTCGCGAGGCCCAGAGGTCGCAGGCCCAGCGCGACAGCATAGCGCGGGCGGCTCACGCCGACTCTCTGCGCCTTGCCGCCGAAATGGCCCAAAGGGCGCACGCCGACTCCATCCGCGCCAAGGCCGTGGCCGACTCGCTGGCCGCCCTTATGGGCGATCAGGCGGAGAAGGCAAGGCAAGACTCCATAGCCGCCGCGCACCGTGAAGCCGCGCTGGTAGCCGGCTCCGAAGCGCAGCTGGCCGAGGCCGAGCAGAGGCGCGTAGCCGACTCGATTGCGTTCGCCCATAAGCTGGCGGAAGAGAGGGCCAAGCGCTCCGAGCAGGAACAGATGCTCCTGTCTACCGGTATGCTGGTTCTCGCCGATGTGAACTTCGAGACCGGCAAGGCCGTTCTGCACCGGAACTCGCGGCCTTATCTGCAGATTATCGCGAAGATGCTGGTGAAGTATCCTAAGCTGAAGATCGAGATTCAGGGCCACACCGACAACACCGGTCGCTTTGAGACGAACATGGCTCTGAGCCAGGCGCGTTCCGAATCGGTCATGCTATTCATGCAGAGTGTTGAGCCGGGCCTGGCCCAGGCGCATATGCTCTCCGCGAAGGGCTACGGCTCCACCGTGCCCAAGGCTGACAACAACACAGCCGCCGGCCGCGAGGAGAACCGCCGCGTCGAGCTCAAGGTCCTGAACCCTGAGATACTTAAGGACTACAACCCTTAACCGGGACCGTATCGGTTAAAGCAGCAAGGGCCGGGGATGTCTCCCGGCCCTTTTTATTTCAGAACAAAACTATTGCGCCGGCAACGCGCGGCGATATATATTCGTACAAGTCACGCACGGGCGTACCAAATACGCCGCGGCGAATTCAGGGGGCTGAAAAAGGGGGGTTGGTTATGAGCTGGAACAAGAAGGTAAACTGGGAAGAGAAAGACGTTATCAAGTACTACGTGGATTCCGCTTGGGCGTTTCAGATGTTTTGGGGGCCGGATATGCACTACGGGTACTGGGAGAAGGGCATAAAGACACAGAAGCGGGCGTCGCGCCGGCTGAACGAGCGGCTTGTTCAGCGCATAAAGATAACAAAGGACGACTACGTTTTAGACGCCGGCTGCGGTATTGGCGGAAACGCGGTCTGGCTCGCCCAAACATTTGGCTGCAAAGTCGTAGGGGTAACCATCGTCCCCGAACAGATACGGACGGCCAAGCGCCGCGCGCGGGAGGCGGGGGTGGAACACCTGTGCAAGTTCGAGCTCATGGACTACATGAACCTTACATTCCCCGACGAAACCTTCACGGTGGTAATGGGGCTCGAAAGCATCTGCTACGCCAACCCCAAAAGCGATTTCATAAAAGGGGTATACCGCGTGCTGAAAACGGGCGGACGCTTCGCTATGGCAGACGGGTTCGCCGCGAAAGAGTCGTATGTGGGCAACGAAAAGAAACTCATGGGGCGCTGGATGGACGGCTGGAAGCTCAACAATTTAGAAACAATGGCCCGATGGAAGACAAACGCCGAGACCGCCGGGTTCAAGTCGGCAGACTATGTGGACATAACGAAAAACGTGCTGCCCACCTCCAAAATAATGCTGGCCTGGTCGCTTTTCTCAATCCACTGGCACATTTTGGACCGAATCTTCGAGATCCGCGATTACCCCAACGACGCCCTGTGGTACCAGTATTGGGCAATAAGGAAAAATTTGGCGGTGTACGGGATTTTCTGGGCGGTAAAATGATGTTGGGGGCGTGTTGCATCATTAGAAAACCTGACTTTAGGATTTGTTGTTAAGGGGGATTTCCCCCCCTTTTTTCAAAAAGTCCCCCATTTCTCTGTACCATTTATTATACTATAACTA
>WQTH01000034.1 GCA_009786415.1 Chitinispirillia bacterium
CGATAACCGACAATTTAGAAAGTTCTTTTTCAAAATATGGAGACGGAATTGCGGTGTAATTAATCAAGGTTTATTCCCAATTCTGCCGCTAATTCATCAACTGTTTTGGGAATAAATTCCCCGGTCGCGATTTTTAGCTGGGTAATCTCCGCCTCTTTCATCCAGCGTTCAACGACCTCTTGAGGATAGGACACTGTAGGCAGGTTCGCCAGCTCCTCACGAAAAATTTTTTCTTCTAACGTCGGCATAGTGCCCCCCTTTAGACTAAATATACGATTATTGGCGGAAAAAAGTCAAGCCTGATGATAATTTTTTGTTTTATACCGNCCCTTACGGGCGGTCAAGCGGGCCGTAAACACCGGCCGGCTGGAAACGCCGGAGCAACGCCGAGAGTTCATCGGCTACATGAAAACCCAAGGGGTGGAGCCGGCACAGACGCGGAGGNGGATTAAGGAGGCGAAGGAAAGGTAAAAAATGTGTGTGTGGTGCCACGGAATATGTTATTTTAAGGTTATTGAAACGCGGTTAACATAGTAGCCGCATAGTTAAATAAGCCGGGTATTCGAGCAAAATCAATAACTTATGGGGTTTATCAAATTTCTACGGATCAGAAGGTTAGGGGTTCGAGTCCCTTCAGCCGTATTTGATACAAGCCCCGTAAAATCAATGATTTACTGGGCTTTTTTTATGTAGCTTTGACCGTAGAAGTCAAGTAAGTGCTGCAAAAAGTGCTACAGTTGGTGCTACAGACCCCTCCTTTTGTCGTACTCTTCGATGAGGTGCTTGTTGTCGGGATCGTACGTCAGCAGAATATCCGCAGAGGCCCACCACCCCGTAGCCTTGGCGATGCGCCAATCCTCTATCCCCTGCGGCCAGGCCGTATGCGGGTACGAGGAAATACTACCACTCGTGCGCCCAGGGGTAATC
This sequence comes from Chitinispirillia bacterium, assembly GCA_009786415.1. Lineage (GTDB taxonomy): Bacteria > Fibrobacterota > Chitinivibrionia > Chitinivibrionales > Chitinispirillaceae > GUT77. Next base: position 928 of record WQTH01000034.1, read on the forward strand.
GTCTATGGGTTCAAGCGGCAGGTCGTAGTCGTATCCCGGTGTGGCTACGAGGCGCTGATATGTCCAGTAGTTTCCCATCACCTTTTTGACGTATCCGCGCGTTTCTAAAAATCCGATGTCTTCGTTGAAGATATCGTACTCCGCCTTGCGGTTTTTGTCGCGCCATTTGATTGCGTTGTTCGAGCCGGCGTTGTAGGCGCAGAGGGTGAGTACGAAGTCTCCGTTGAACTGGTTCAGCCGCTTGCGCAGGTAGTATGTGCCGTAGCGGATGTTGAGGTCGTAGTTGAAGAGCGAGTCCGGCGTGAAGTTGGGTTCTTTGAGTTCCTGCGCGATGAGCCGTCCGGTGGCCGGCATGACCTGCATTAGCCCGGAGGCCCCTACGGGGGAGGATATTGCCGCGTCGAAGATGCTCTCCTGCCGCATCACCGCGCTTACGAAGAGCGGGTCTACGTTGAAGCGCTCGGCGTACTGCCTTATAGTAGTGGAGTAGAAGGGCGGGAATATGACCGCCTGCACCTGCATGGGCATACGCTCCCGGTGCTCCATGGGTATGCGCCACGCCAGCCGCCGCGCCGCCCTGAACGCCCGCGCGTTGCTCCCGGCTATTGCGTAGGCGCTGGCCATATCGTACTGCAGGAGCAGGTTGCCGCTGAAGTTGGTTTCGAAGTTGTCTAAAAAGAACGCGGCGGCGTCTGTACGCGCTGCCGAAAGCAGCGCCGCGCCGCGCCGCAGGGCAATGCTGTCGGCCCCGGAGAACCTCTTTTTCGTAGACGACGGCGATATCGAGTCAAGCCACGCCCGCGTCATGTTTTCGGGCAGCAGAACGGTGTTCGGGGGCGCTTTGTGGTACTTGCCGGTGCCGCTGTCGGCGTAGCCCATCAACTGCATCGCGCGGTGGGCGTGGTAGTCGGAGGGGTCGAGTTTCACGATCTCGTTCCACACCTTGCGAGCCTCCTCGTTCCGGTTCATAGCGGCGTGGGCCTTGCCCTGCCAGAACATTCCCGCCCAAAGATAGTTAGACTGCGGGAACTTTTTTCGGAATGTGTCTAAATGCACTATAACGCTGTCGTATTGCGCCAGTTTGTAATAGCAGAGCGCATGGCGTATGTGCGCCTCCTCGGTGCGCCTGCCTTTGGTGTTGAAGATGCGCCTGTATGACGCCGCCGCCGGCCTGAACTGCCTGGCCTCCTCCTGATTCCACGCGCGCAGCCAGAGTATCTCCTGCGACTGCTGGTGCGACGGGAAACGCTTGATGTGCTCGTCCTGCCAGACCTGCATATTCTGTGTGTTGCCGAGGCTGCGGTACGCGCGCGCTATGTTGTTGAGCACCTCGGATTCGCCGCCGTACGCGGCATCGTACTTCTTATATAGTTCTATGGCTTTCTGCCACTGCTCACGACCGTAGGCGATGCGCGCGGCGAGCAGGCTTGACTGCCTGGCCGTTACCGCCTTGGAAAAATCGGGCCGCCGCTGCGCCTGAGTAAGCATACGTTCGGCCAAAACGAAATTGCGGCACCCAGTAGCCTGTGTGGCGAGCGAAAAGAGGAATTTTGTACCCACAAGCGTGGTATCGCCGGAGCGTTTCTGGAAGATGCGGTCGACCACCCCGCAGGCGTCGCGCCGGGCGAGGTCGGAGAGGTGCTGCTCCAAAAGAGAGTCGGCCTCGGCTATGTTGTCGGCGGCTATAAGCGAGTCGCAGATGGCCTCAAGCCCAGCGGCGGTGAACATACGCTGGCGCCGCTCCCATTTGCGGTAGTCATCAAGCCATGAGCCGCTCTTAGGCAGCGATACGCCCCTGTCGGTGAGCGATTTGACTTTCTCGAACAGGTATTGCCTGTACCGCTGCGGAAGCCCGGACGCTCCCAGCGCCGAGCCGTAGGAGTCCATCGCCAGCGGGTCGTCCCCTGCGGCTGCGGCCATATCGCCTAACTGCTCCATGGCAAGCGGGGCGAGCGTTGGGCACTTTTTGCCTACGGCGTTCAGGGCGTCGACCGCCTCGGCGGTGTTGCCGGCGCCGGCGTTCATCATCCCCAGCTTGTAGAGCCAGAGCAGCGAGTCGGCGCGGCGCGAATCGGTTTTGACGGCGAGCAGCGCGGCGTCGAAGGAACCGGCGGCGAACTCTCGCGTGCCCGCCCAGCTTATGGGGCCGGGCAGGTGCGGCATAGCCTGCGGGTAGATGGGCGGAGAGGGCGGAGAGGCCTGCGGCAGGCCAAACAGCGCACAAAACAGCAGAATTGCATGGATTATACGGACGGACATACGTGGATATTTCATCATAAAACCCCCGTCGGCGGCAGCCACCGGCAGCGTGTCGGCACAATTTCAGTTAAGAATAATATACATTATTGTACGATGATAACTTGTAAGAATATACGGATTTTTTGTATTTTATAAAAAATCATCAACGCAATAAGGAAACAGACAGATGAAAGAGCTGATAGTGAACGCCCTCGCTGGCGAACTGAAAGAGTACCTGACCTACTATGCCGTCGAAAAAAGCGTGGAAATACCCCCCTCCGACGACCTGGGGGACTACGCTTTCCCCTGCTTTGGCCTCTCGAAACTGCTTCGGAAGAACCCGGCCCAGATCGCCGCGGAGCTTAAGGAGAAGTTTTCGGCGCTCGCCGGCAGAGGGATAACGGTGAAATCGACCGGCGGGTACCTGAACTTTTTCGCCGACAAGAAGCAGATGGCGGCATCCNCCCTGAAACAGTCTATGGCCGCCGATTTCGGCAGGGGTGGGGCGGCAGGGCGGGTCGTCGTCGAGTTCGCCTCGCCCAATACCAACAAGCCGCTGCATCTGGGGCACCTGCGCAATATGTCCATAGGCGACAGCATCGCGCGGATTCTGGCGTACTGCGGGTACGAGGTCTCCAGAACTAGTATTAATAATGACAGAGGGGTACACATCTGCAAATCGATGCTGGCGTACCAACGCTGCGGCAACGGCAGGACACCGGAGGGCGCTGATGTCAAATCAGACCACTTTGTAGGGGATTACTATGTGATATTTAACAGAAAATCCAAAGAGGACGATTCCTGGAATGATGACGCGCAGAGGATGCTCAAGGAGTGGGAAGACGGGGATCCGCAAGTCCTCGAACTCTGGAAGAGGATGAACGGGTGGGCGCTCTCCGGATTCCGGGAGACTTATAAACTGTTCGGGATATCTTTCGATAAAGAGTACTATGAGAGCGACATTTATAAGAGCGGCAAGGAGATTGTCAGGGACGGGCTGGATCGGGGGATATTCCACACAAAGGAGAACGGCGCGGTCGCCGTCAACCTCAAAGAGGAGAAACTCGGCGGCGAGGACGGCGACAAGGNGCTGCTGCGGCCAGATGGCACGAGCGTCTACATCGTCCAGGACCTTTATCTGGCGCTGCTTAAGGATAAGGAGTTCAAGTACGACCGTTCGTTCTACGTTGTCGGCAACGAGCAGGATTATCACTTCGCGGTATTGATCGCCATCTTCAAAAAACTGGGGTACGATGTCGCGGATAAGATGAAACATCTGTCATACGGCATGGTCGAGCTGCCGGAGGGTAAGATGAAATCGCGGGAGGGGACGGTCGTTGACGCTGATGACCTGATCCGCGAGACAAAAGAACTTGCGAAGAAGGAGGTCGTAGAGCGGTATAAGGAGTTGTCTGACGCCGAGGCTGAGGACAGGAGTTTGAAGATAGCGCTGGCGGCGGTCAAGTATCAACTATTAAAGATAGACATTTCCAAGAACATGATCTTCGATCCCAATAAGGCCATCAGCTTTGAGGGCGATACCGGCCCGTATCTGTTATACAGCTACGCCCGCGCTTCATCTATCATCCGTAAAGCTGGAGGGGCAAGGCCCGCGGCCGTCCCCGAAAATCTTGAGCCCGCAGAGATCCGTCTGATAAAGAAGGTCTCCTTCTTCCCGACTGCGGTAAAATACGCCCACGACCGCCTCTCCCCGTCGGTAATCGCCAATTACGCGTTCGAACTCGCGCAGGTCTTCAACGAGTTCTACCACGCCAATCAGGTTATAGGCAGCGGGGGAGATGTAGAAGACTTCCGCGTCTCCCTCGTCGCGTCGTTCCGGTTGACGGCAGGGAAGTGTTTGGGATTGCTGGGGATTGAGCCGATTGAGGAGATGTAGTGGCATCCGTCTCCGACAGCCGGCCGCGCTATTTGGCGTTTGCGATTTCGGTTTCCAGCGTTTTTTTGTGCTGGGTGGCCATGAATGCCAGAAAGGGCGAGGCGTCGTTTGTGTCCTGCGATTCGCGCAGGGCGGCTATGTAGTCGGCGCGGTCTTCCGAGAAGGTTTTTGTGGGGATTAGTTTGAGGCGGAACTGGAGGAGGTTCATAATGAGCCTCGCCGTCCTGCCGTTGCCGTCTACCCAGGGGTGGATTGTCGCTAAATCTAAATGGGCGCCAAACGTTATCCCGTACAATTCTTGCCGGCTGCTGTTTTGGTTGACGGCGTTCAGCTGGCTGTTCAGCCTGTCGCAGAGGCCGTCGGTCATCTCCGGTATCTTCCGGTAGGCGACGTACGACCTCCCGCCGATCCCGGCACTCACACCGCACAGCCTGAAATCGCCCCTGCTCGAATCAAAATCCCCGCCCATGACGCTGTTTGGGCCGCCGGTGCCCTTCATGACCATAGCGTTAAACGACTTCAGCAAATCCGGCGAAAAAATCAGTTCCCCCCGTGCCTGCTCCATCGCGGCGGTGTAGGCGTTTTTCAAGTCGGTGTTCATCAAATGGTGCACAAGCGGCTTACCCTTGGCCGTCAGCCCGCTCTCAAAGAGCAGCTCCGCCTCCTCCTCGGTAAGCGTAGAGCCTTCTATAGCCGTGGAGTGCGTTACGATGGAGTATACGAAGAACTTGTCATAATCCAGATTTCCGCGCAGCCCAAGTTCCTCGAACCGCTGCGTAAGCTGGTCGATTTGCTGCCATATGCCGGGGCTGCCGGGGNGGTTTGGGGTCATGGTAATAGTAAAACCCTCCTTGTATAAAGTTAATATAAAAATCGTCAAAAAGCAAATTTGGAGTGTGACGCTAACGAAAAAAAACTCCACACTCCGCACTCCAAACTACTCCTCAAACCCATACTCCGCCAGATTCTCCGAGATAATCATCAGCGCGATGATCTGCGGGATGTATTCGTTTGTTTCCTCGGCCAGCCAGCCCATGCGGTAGAGGTACCAGAAGTCGCGGTCGCGCACGGGGTCGTCTATCTTTTTTAGCGCGTTGATGACCCTGGTTTCGCCGGCGTTGTAGGCTGCCATGCAGAGCATTACCGAGCTTCGCGCGCCGAAAATCGCTATCAGGTCCTTGAAGTAGGCCGCCGCGGCGTAGGTCGCTTTTTCGGGGTTTGTCCTTTCGTCGATACCTGGCGATACCTCTAACCCGTACCGCCGCGCGGTTGCCGGCATGAATTGCCAGAGGCCTACAGCGCCGGCGTGCGACTTCGCCGTTGTGTTGAAGCCGCTTTCGAGCATGGAAACGTACGCGAGTTCGATTGGGATGTTGCGCTCGGAGAAGACGCGGCGGATCATGGGGAAGAACTGCTTTTTGCGCTCCATGTAGCCGGCGGTCGTGCGGCGCATCTTCCCCGTGAACCGGGTTATGTAGTGCTCTACGCGCTCGGTCATCTCTGGGGGCGTTTGGTAGTTGTCCTCGCCGAAGCGGATGAGGATGGCGTTTATGCGGTCCTCGGTTGTTGTGTGCGGCGTTTGTGTTGGCGCGGGTGTTGATGCCGGTATCGGTGTTGGCGTTGAAGGCTGTATCGGTGATGATGTTGACGGCTCTTCCTGCGGCGCGAAGAATTTTTTGGGGGATGTCGGCGGATCCTGCCTGTTAGCGGGCTGGCAGGTCAGCGGTATTAATATCAATAATAATACGATGGTGATCAACACAGCTGCTGCGGCGATTATGCCTGCGGCGGGGATGCGCCGGCTGGGCGGGGCAGCGCTGGCCGGCGGCGCTTTTGGTGGATTGATGTCGATGCCGCCATCCATCCCCGCATCCGTCCGGTTATCCCTACCGCCATCCACCCTAAGGCCGGGGTCAGTGTCATCGTAAGCATCGGCATCACCATAGATATTTGCATCTTCCGAGATGGTACCGATATCCCTCCCGATGTCCTTAATAACCGGTACCGACCCCTCCGCCCCGTCATCCGCAATAACTTTGAACCTCGGCCCGCTCCGCCCCAGCCCGATTTCGTCCCCCGCTTCCAGCACGTGCTCCTGCACCTGCCTTCCGTTGACGAATGTGCCGTTGCTGCTCTGCATATCCTGCAGCAGCAGCCTGGCCTGGTCTGCGTAGATCACCGCGTGGAACCCCGACGCGCACCTGTCGTCTGCCGGCAGCACGATTGTGCTCTTCGGGTTCCTTCCGATGCTTACCGTTCCTTCGGGCAGTTTTATCCGCCCGCCGTCCTCCCTGTCCAACCGCTCAAGATAAAATTGCATCACTACATACCCCTTTCGTGGCGTGTGGTGTGTTGGTTAATAGATAAAAATGTTGATTAAATTCCTGCGATTAAATATTATGCCTGTGCCGCGGTGCGGCATCACGGCTGTCGTGCAGCCGTATGGCGGCACGGGNATAATGTTTAATCGTTTCTTCAGTAAAGACAATACGGGCTATACAAGATAGTGAGATCCGTAGATTTAGAGAGAGCGGGAACTGCCGTAATGTACCGTCAACCTTTCAGCTGCGGTACGGCGGGNACTACGTTGCTGCGCAGTAGAGTAAATATAATATATGTATTGCAAAAAAACAAAAAAGTTACGCCGCGGCGCTGGACAAAATCTCGCCCATCATCTTCCGCGACAGATCCGCCGCGTCCTCAAAGTCGCTGCATAGCAGGAGCGCGTGGCGGATTTTTTCTAAAGCCGATGAGGTCCCCTTTTTCCAGTGGCGCTCGTTTAAGCGGTCGAGCGCGGCGAAAGCTGCCCTGGCGTCGTTGAGGTCGCAGGACTCGGCGACGATTTGCAGCTGTTCGGACAGGTACGCGCTGTCTTCGATTATTTCCGCGTCGTTCACCGGCAGGTCGTCGGGGGCCAGCATCTTTACGACCTCTTCAACGGCGTTTACGAAATTGCCTACATTGGCCAGAATGTACTCCGAGTCTCCGTCCAATCCCGCTTTTTCGAGCGCGGCGGCCCTTAGCGACGTCTCGTTCGCGCGGACATTGGCCAGAGCCGACTTCATGGCGTGGGCCTTTATGGTGAACAGCTTGATGTCGCCGCTCGCCGCAGTTTCCTTTAGCGCCTCGGTTGCCCGCAGCGCGTCGCTGCAGAACATTTTTACGAGGCGCGGGTCTAACGTTTTTGTCTGCGCGTCCTGCGCCGCGGCGATTATCGGCTTCCACTTGCCGGCCTCTTCCGGGTGCCTGTCGCGGACGAACTTGTTGAGCGTGCCGTTCAGGTAGCGTACGTCTATAGGCTTGGAGATGTAGCCGTCGAAGCCGTTGCTCGCGAACATCTCCTCGTTGCCGATTATCGCGTTCGCCGTAAGCGCCACTATCGCGCCGGTGTAGTCGAGCCCGCGTATCTGCCTTGTCGCCTCTATGCCGTCCATGCCCGGCATCATGTGGTCCATGAAGATGATGTCGTAGGTCTTGCCCTCTTTCACCTTCTCTATGGCCGCGAACCCGCTGGCCGCCGTTTCAACCTTCAGCTGGTAGGGCGCGAGCAGCCCCTCGGCTACGTAGAGGTTGGTGTCTACGTCGTCTACTACCAGCACGCACCCGTATGGCATGGGTTCACGGAGGATCTGCTGCCTCTCGATCAGCCTGTCGCCGGCGAAGGTGAAGCTGCGCAGGCGCTCCGCGGTCTCTTCGCCTATGGGGTTGCATGGCACCGATTTCTGCATAACTGTTATGGTGAATACGCTGCCCTTGCCGTACTCGCTCTCCACCACGATCTCGCCGTCCATCATGTCTACGAGCCTCTTGGTTATGTTGAGGCCAAGCCCCGTGCCCTCCGTGGCGCGGTTTACCGTGGCGTTGAAGCGCAGGTATTCGGAGAACAGGCGCTCGCAGTCCTCCGGCTTCATGCCCTGGCCCGTGTCTTCTATTATAAAGCGCAGAAAAACGCTGTCTCCGCCTTCCGGGTTAGCGTCGGTATCGGTGGTTCCGTGCCCGAAATGGCGGATAGTCAGCTTGACGTACCCCTCCTCCGTGTACTTGAAGGCGTTCGAGAGGATGTTGTTCAATATCTGCTTCAGCCTCAGTTCGTCGCCGAAGAGCTTTGCCGGCAGGTCTTCGCTTATGTCGAGCGTAAACTCGATGGGCTTTGATCCGATCCTCACGATGTTGAGCTGCACCGCGTCGTTTATCAGGCTCGGAGTGTCGTACTCGGCGTTGCTGATCTCAAGTTTCCCCGTCTCAATTTTCGACATATCCAAAATATCGTTGATTATGCCGAGCATATTGTTGCCGGAGGTGAGTATCTTCTCCAGCGCGGTTAAGTGCTTGTCGGGCAGGTTCCTGTTCTGCAGCTCGATCTGCGCTATGCCGATAATGGCGTTCATGGGCGTGCGGATCTCGTGCGACACGGTGGTGAGGAAGTGGCTCTTGCCCTTGTTGGCCTCCTCGGCCTCGCGCCTCGCCTGCTGGAGGGACTGCAGCGTGCGGCGCAGGGAGCTGAAAAAGCCCAAAATGGCCGCGATGAACACGATGAATATAAGCGATATGAGCACAATAACGCTGTTTACCAGTGTAGATACCGTGCCCATGGCCATGTCCCAGTCCTGGAGCGTGAGTACGGACCACGAATCCGAGTCGCCGGGCAGGGCTATGGGCTCGTAGCTTACGTAGAAGGTTTTGCCGTTAATATCAACTATCTCTAAGCCGTGCTTGCCGGCCATGACCGCGTCTATCACTTCCTTGTAGTCGTTGGAAATGGTGAACGTCTCCTCCATGGTGGCCACGTTGCCCAGCGCGTCCATCACCACGTTGCCGGAGCTGTCTTTTTGGGATACCGTGCGCACTAAGGTCCTGTAGTTGGTGAGCGTGGCCATGTACATACTGTCGCGGTGGGCCATTACGGTGCCCTCGCCGTCTATAATGAAAGAGTAGCGCCCGCCGTTGTGGTCGGAGAACTGCTCCACAAGCTGCTGTATGTACCCAAGCTTTATGTCTGTGCCGAATACGCCAACAAACTCCCCGTCCTTATACATGGGGATGAAGACGGACGCGCAGGGCATCTTCGTGCCTACCGAGTAGTAGGATGGCGAAACGAACGGCTTGCGTTCATTCATAGTCTTCATAAACCACCAGCGGTTGGTGGTGTTGCGCATCTCGCTCCCTGAGGAGCGGGCGGTCTGTATGCCGTCGACCCCCTGTATGTAGAGGAGTTCAAGGTAGTCGTTGCGCTCTACGGCGCCGGCTATTATGGGTGTTTGAATCTCGCCGTCTAATGTTAAAATGCTGGGATTCAGTGATAATTCCTGGCTCAAGCTGTACGCGCCGTCTACAAAAGAGCGCACCGTGCGCTGGATGGCGACAGACATCTTGTTTATCTCTGTCCTGACCTGCTTGTCGTAAGACCGCGTTAGCAGGTATACAGTTATAAGGGGTATAATGACAAGCAACGTTACTATTAACAGAGACGATACAACCGAAAGCCGCGCCGCACGATNCCGCTCGAGGTTCAGTATCGACGTAGTTTTTCTGTCTACCCGGTTTGTCAAAGTCACTCTCCTGAATGTTACATTGTAATTGCAACATATACCTATGATACCACTTGTATACTATATTATACTCTACAACACTGCCGCAACCATTGCCGCCCGCGCGCTTACCCGGCTTTACCCCTCCAGATTCATTTCGCGGATAGCGGCCATCTGCTTCTCAACCTCCTGCACGAGTCCGAATACCCGCTCAAAGTTGTTCTCGTCGATGTTGAGCAGAAGCGCCGCCGGCTTCCCGTTGTTGGTAAGGACAGCCTTGCCGTCACGGGTGAGCCTCGAAAGGGCCGTTTTTGGTGTTTTGCTGAGCTCGCGCATGGTTAAAAACTGCATTTTTTCTCCTTCTTTGTTCACAAGTGTCGGCATATCGCCGGACAATTATTTGATGAAAAGATAATATATTGCTGGATAAATGTCAAAATTTTTTTATTATTTTTTGTGCCGGCCGGGCCGAACTGGCTATTTTACGCTAAAAATCAGGTTGTCAGGTGCTCCGGCATCGGCGCGGGCCTGCCCCCTAAGCCCGGTAGCCCGCCCGGTTCCGTCGTCCAGCCGTCCGCTGGGGTGAACCGGCCCCCCAAAGTGGGGTCGGATTTGATGCTTGCCGCGGTGATGTCCGCGCCGTCTACCGCCCCGGCGCCCTTTCGCTGCCATTTTGAGGTCCCGTCGCCCCTCTGCATATCCGAAAAGGCTATGTTGTTCGATACCGCGTACCTGCTGTCGACGCTGGCGGCAACGCGCCCGTGCAGGCCGTTCCCCTTCACTTCCGGGTTAAGCGCGGCGCACCCTGCCAGATCGCTGTAGCTTACCGCCCCGGCAAGGCCGCCGGCCCTGCTCGCGGCGGTCACCGTGCAAATGGAGTAGCAGGCGGTTATGTTGCTGTTGTTGCTCACGTTTCCCACAAGGCCGCCGATCTTGTCGGTGCCCTTGACCGCGCCCGTGGAGTAGCAGGCGGTCAGCGAGGCGTAGTTGCCTATGCCCCCGGCCAGCCCCCCAATGTGGTCGCCGCCGCAGATTACAATGCACTCAAGCCCCAGATTTTTGACCTTGCCACTGCAAATAAACCCGAAAAGGCCCTTGTGGCTGTCTTGGCTGTTTATGGTAAGCCTGCTTATGGTGTGCCCGAATCCGTCGAAGGTGCCGGAGAAGCTTTTGGCTTCGTCGTTGGCGTAAATGCCTATCGGAACCCAGTTTTCGTATGCGGAGAGGTCTATATTTCCGGCAAGCATGATGTTCTTGCCCGAAAAATTGTCCTTTTTCAAATTGACAATCTCCGCCAGCCCCGCCAGCTCATCGGCTGTGGATATGGTAAAATTCGTCACTTTTGGGTTGGCGGCTATGGCATCCGCATACCAGCGCGTGTCAGGNGTTCCCATTCTATGCTCCTTAAATTGTGTCTCTTCCTATAATTTATATACCGATAATGTTAATATAATATATGCCGCACGCCCCGTGGTCAAAAAAATCTATAAAATGAAAATGGCGGTTCGTTTCCTGCCCCTATTGTGATATTTGCACCTGATCATTTTCCTGTCGTTGCCGGGTTGAATTACGTGCGGCAGAAATTTTATACTGTGCCTGTTTGCAATTTTGATCGTCTTATATTATATTTATATTAATATATGGATATTTTCATATATTATGTGCCGTCGGCTTTCAAACATGGCCTGACCAGAGCAAATATTCGGTGCGCCATGCTGAATTGGATATATAATGATGTATTTGAGGATGATTCTGAGAAACACTTGTTGATAGGGTTTGATGATAACGCAAATTTGCTGGAGATTATGTATAACGTTGTTGATGAGCGGAGGGTGAAAGTATTCCACGCGATGAAATGCCGGAATATTTTTCTGCAGATGCTCGGTAATTAGGGAGGTGGGTGGTATGGCTGATTTAACTGATGAAGAGTACGACGCTTTGGACGAGTATTGGACCGCGTACACTCCCAATCTGTCTGGCGATGGGAGGAGCGGTTTTTTCGCGAAGCATGCTAAAAACAGCGACCATCTTGTACTTGTGGATGACTTAACCGCCGGTTGGCTGCGCGTCAAAGCCGCCGCCGCTCATACCACCCCGGAGGCGATCATTGGGGATTTGGTACGTAAAGAGATTGCCGCCACATCCGTATGAGGCCCAAGTAGTGTTCGAAATTAGCGGGTATACCGTTCGCCGCCCCGGTCTGTCTCCCCTGCGGCCCGTAAAAAATCGGCGCAGATATCAAAAAAAATCCGCCAACAGGCCCCTGCGGTATAGTATATTATGGAATTAGTACAAAATCACACCACTAAACGGAGATGGGAATATGAAGAAAAGACCGGTTTGCCTGATAATAAGGGATGGTTGGGGGAAGGGGAACCCGGAGGAGTCCAACGCCATATATATGGCTAAGACGCCGCACACCGACGCGTACGAGAAGGGATGCCCAGGCACGTTCTTAGAGACATCGGGCTTCAGCGTCGGTTTGCCGAAAGGGTATCAGGGCAACAGCGAGGTCGGCCACCTTAACATCGGGGCGGGGCGGACGGTCTACCAGAGCCTCACGCGGATAGACAAGAGCGTTGAGGACGGGGACTTTTTTACGAACGGGGCGTTTATAAAGGCGATTAATTTTGCTAAGGACAATGGCGGGAACCTGCACCTCATAGGGCTGATACAGGAGGAGGGCGTTCACGCCGTTACCCGGCACTGCGCCGCCCTGCTGAAGCTGTGCAAGGACAATGGGTTGTCGAACGTGCTGATCCACGCGATAACCGACGGCCGCGACACGCCGCCCAAGTCGGCGCTTGAGCACATGGAGTTCCTGCAGAAAGGGATAGACGGGGCCGGCGTGGGTAGGGTAGCCACAGTTACAGGCAGGTATTACGCTATGGACCGTGACAACAGGATGGACAGGACGGAGCTTGCGTACCGGGCGTTAATGGAGGGCAAGGGGACGCCTGCCGCCAGCTGGAAAGACGCGATAACCGAGTCTTACGCGGCCAATGAGAATGACGAGTTTGTCAAGCCGCGGATCATAAGCGGGGTTAATTACAAGGGTATATCCGCCAACGATTCGGTGATATTCTTCAACTTTCGTTTCGACCGCACTCGCCAGCTGACCAAGGCGATGGTTGAGCCGTCGTTTGACGGGTTCGCGCGCGGCGACAATGTTCTCGTGAAGTGTTTCGTGGCGATGACGCACTATTACGATAACGGAAATTTCATTGAAGCCTATCCGGAGATACATAACAGCAACATTCTCGGAGAATTCCTCTCAAGCCGCGGCCTGAAGCAGCTCCGCTGCGCCGAGACCGAGAAGTTCGCGCACGTGACGTTCTTCTTCAACGGCCAGCGCAACGACCCATATCCCGGCGAGGACAGGATACTCATAGACAGCCCCAAGGTAGCCACCTACGACCTCAAGCCGGAGATGAGCGTATTTGAGGTAAAGGACAAGCTGCTTGAAGCGGTAAAAAGCGGCAAGTACGACGCGATAATAAGCAACTTCGCCAACTGCGACATGGTTGGGCACACAGGTGTCTACGACGCGATAATCAAGGCGGTGGAGGCGGTTGACACATGCGTACATGAAGTAGTGGAGGCCGTTGTAGCGCAGGGCGGTGCCTGCATAATCACCGCCGACCACGGCAACGCCGAACAGACAAAACTGCCCGACGGCTCCCCGATGACAGCGCACACAACAAACGTAGTGCCCTTAACAATAATAGGCGCAGGAAACATAAAACTGCGTGACGGCGGGACACTGGCCGACATAGCCACGACATTCCTGCAGCTGATGGGAGAGACCGCACCGCCGGAGATGACAGGCAAGACACTGATTGCCGGTTGATGTTGTAGTTAATTACAATGTTTGCAGGCGGCCATAGAGGGGCCGCCCCTGCAAGTATGTTGACAGTATTAATATCGCTTGATGATTTGAACATTTGTGTTGACTGTGCGGGAGAGGGGGGCGTTGCGGGGGGGCCGTGCCCCCCTGTCAAAAGGGGGCAAAGCCCCCGCCCATAAATAGAATTTGATTTTGACTCTGACTTTAAAGATGTTGACTTTGATTTTGATTTTAAAGATTCTGATTTAAAGATAGCAGACGCGATAAATCGCGCTCCTGCAAATGCATTAATTATGTCAATTATACTGATAATCACACTCGCATACNCCCTCGCCATCCTCTTCCTGAGCCGTGGCCTTTACCGCATTGACCAACAACAGCCATCATCCGCATCCTTACCCACAAATAACAACGACAATAACAATGATAATAATGATGATTTAACTTTTTCTATAATAATAGCAGCCCGCAACGAAGAACACAACATCGCCGCCTGCCTGAAATCAGTCTTCTCACAAGACCTCTCCACAGACCGTTACGAGGTAATAGTTATAAACGACCGTTCCGAAGACATGACCCCCTACATCCTGCACGACCATCTCCACCTCTACAGAAATTTAAGGATAATAACCGTTACCGCCCCCCCGTCAGGCATATCTCCCAAAAAGCACGCCGTAATGCAGGGTATAGCCGCTGCCGCAAACGCCGTAATAGTCTTTACGGACGCCGACTGTCGGGTTTCTCCGACCTGGCTCTCTGCCATAAGTAAATATTTTAACGCCGATGCCGCGCTCGTTCAGGGAATTACCTCTTACAGTTACGTTACCGGCATGAACAAGATGTTCTACGGTTTGCAGTCGGCGGACTTCCTCTCCCACGGCGTAATTTCCGCCGCCGCGATAGGCGCGGACCTGCCCATAAACTCGAATGCCAACAATATGGCGTTTCGCAAAAAGGTTTTTGAGGAGGTTGGCGGGTACGCCGGCGATACCAATGTTACGCTTGGCGACGACGACCATCTCTTGCAGCGCGTATGGGCCGCCGGCAAAAAGATTCGCTATATGTCCGATCCGGCCGGCGCTGTAGAAACCGCGCCGGCCGAGACGCTCCGCGCGCTGTTTGAGCAGCGCCGGCGGTGGGGGTCGGTAACGGTGCACTACGGGGCGCGGCAGGTGGCTTTGCTTTCGGCGGTATTTGCGTTCTACGTGACGATCGCGCTGGTTGCTGTTGTATCGTTGTTTAATACGTCGTATTTGGCGCTGTTCGGATCGTTATTGCTGGTTAAGTTTGCCGGGGAACTGGTGCTGATGGTTCCCGGCACCCGTATGTTCGGCAAAAAGAAGCTGCGCAAGTATCTCCCCATTGCGTCGTTGATACAACTGCCCATGGTGCTTGCGGCGGTGCTGTCCGGCGTTTTCGGGAAGTTTGAGTGGAAGGGCCGGGTTACGGCGAGGACTACAAGGTAGTGTGAAGTTTCTTGTTGATGTTGACTTTAACTCCACACTTCACACTACAAACTACAAACTGCAACCTTTGCTCACGACCGCTCCGTCCTCTTCCATACCGCCGACCTTATACCTCCCGCAAATCTTACCGAACCCAAAAGCAGCGCCAGGTTCATCGCGAAGAAGTAGAAGATGTGCCGGTTGATCCGCAGTGGGACCTGATGGTACAGCATTCCCGATACCGAGAATATTACTACGCACGAGAGTATGAATTTATAGATGTTCGAGTCTCCCAATATCGCCATAAGCAGGCATGAGAAGAAGAAGAACATGAGGAAGAACGGCGAGAACCAGCGCGTTACCTTGTGAGAGATGTAGCAGAACCAAGGCCAGCCGCGCATGGGGTTGAAGAAGTCCAGCAGCCAGAAGAACGACTGGAAGTTGCCGGCGCCTATACGCACGCGGCGCTGGAACTCCGAGCTTACCTTGTCGGTCATGTCTTCTTCGGCGACCGCCTCCATGTCGTATATTATCCTGTAGCCCTGACGTATGATGTTCATGGGTATCAGTACGTCGTCGTTCGAGTACGCGTTTTTGGGTATGGGCTGGAACAGCTCTTTGCGTATGGCGTAAGAGCCGCCGAATGCCGATATCGTGCTGTGGAGGCGCCCTTCCAATACTTTTTGGTAGGATTCGAAACTGCGGTATACAGTCTCTGCGTTTTCGTTGTCGACAGATGTTTTGTGCTCGATGTGTCCGGCTACGCCGCCTACGATGGGGTCTACGAAGTGCTTTGCCATTGACCGCAGGCAATCGGAGCGGTGCATGGTGTTCGCGTCTGTCAATAGGATTATTTCGCTGTCTACGACTGGCGCGAGGCCGTTTACTATGCCGGTCTTGCCGCCGCGCTGCGGGGAGCGCCAGAAGTGTACCTGCTGGTTATTCCCGGCGATGGATTTGACAACGGCGTCGGTATTGTCGTCGGAACAGTCGGAGCCGACCCATACCGATATCTTTTCCGGCGGGTAGTCCATGGAGAGGATGTTTTCGATCTTGCGGCGGATTACCTTCTCCTCGTTGTACGCGGGTACGAGTACGCCTATCGTCGGCAGGTAGTCGCTTTGGCTCTTTACCGGCCGGCCGAAGATGTGCGCGAATAACGCCAGCAGCCCGGGGTATATTATATAGGAATATACGACCACCGCCAGCGATGTCCAAAATACGATTTTCAGAAAAAAAGTCATTCCTTCCCCCAGTATCATGACTTTATCCTCAACATTTCAATATTCAAACTCCGCACTTTTGCACCCTCTTAGTTTTCTTTGCTGACAACAGACGACCGCCCCAGCATAACATTTTTGCTTTTTACTCCAAACTCCAAACTCAACACTCCTGCACCTTTGTTTTCTTTATGGATGGGTGTATCAGGTATTTGAAGAACGTGAAGCCCGCTTTTATTATCCGTTTCGCCTCCGCCGGATAAACGACCATCTGCTTGACTTTTGCGAACATATATGTTGGGCGCAGGTAAAATTCGCGGCGCGCGCGGTCACAAAACGCTACCAGGTCCTCGTAGCGCAGGTCAGGGTTGGAGACTACCGACGAGTGCAGCCCGTCTTCCGTGAGCCACTTGCGGAAATCGCGCGAGACTATCCACCCCTTTTCGCCGAAGTATTCGTAGTCGCTCGTGCCGGGGNATACCATTATGGGGTAGAACTGCGCGGTGTCGGGGGTCAGCTCCTTTGCGAAACGCAGCGTCTTTTCGAGCGTCTCCTTTGTTTCGCCCCGGTTGCCCACCATGAAGCAGCCGTGCACCATGATGCCGGCGCGCTTGGCGTCCCGCGTGAAGGCGGTTACCTTATCCAGCGTTATCGCCTTTTGGATGTTGTCGAGAATCGCCTGCTCGCCGCTCTCAAATCCAACGCAAAGCAGGCGGCATCCGGCCTTGCGCATGAGGCGCATGGTTTCGATGTCGACGTCGGCGCGGGAGTTGGCCGACCAGGGGACACTGTTGCCCCCCGTGGCTATGAGCGCCTCGGCGAGCTCACGGCACCGCTTCTTGTCGGCGGTCAGCGTGTCGTCCTCTATCATTATCTCCTTGACGCCGGGGAAATTGTCGCGGATGAACAGAAACTCCTGCACTATGGATTCTATCGAGCGCTTGCGGTAGCGGTGCCCCTGCATCGTTTGCGGCAGCACGCAGTATGTGCACTTGAACGGGCAGCCCCGGCCCGTAACTATTACCACTATGGGGTGGCGGCTGTGGCCGTAGAAGTAGGGGGTGATGTCCAAGTGCTTGTGGTATACGTGCGAGACGGGGGGGATGGCGTCGAGGTCGTCTATGTATGGCCGCGGTTCGTTCTTTTTGATCTCCCCGGCGCTGCCCCTGAAGGCCAGCCCGCGTATCCCATTTAGGAGGTTTGCGCCGCCGGCATCCTTTTCGCGGATGGCTGCCGCCCCCTCCGCACCGGCGGGAGCGGCGGTTCCCCCGGAATTTGAGCCCGCTGTTTTGGCGGAATCCCCGGTGCCGCCGGAACTCCCGGTATCTGCTGATGCCCCGGCGGCGGAATTATTACGGCTTGATGACAGTTTGTTAGCAAGTTCGACCACCGTCTCGTCGTACTCCCCGAAGGCGACCGCGTCTATTTTTGCCGACAGGGCGAGGGTCTCTTCGGGCAGCGCCGACACATGTACGCCAACTAAGGTGACGAATATCTCCGGAAAAGCCGCCTTAAGGGCCTCGCCCACCTGCACGTCGCCGTATATGGACGGGGTGGAGGTATCGAGCACGGCCATTTCCGGCTGGAATTCGCGTACGGACTCTATTACCTGTTCGAGGGTGGTCCCCGACGCCGGCGCGTCTATCAGCCGCACTTCGTGCCCGGCCTTCTCCAGGTACCCCACCGCGTAGCAGAGCCACATGGGGTAGTAGAGCGTACCGCTCTTGGTAACCGCAGGCGAGCGCGACTCCCTTGAGTATTTGGGCAGAAACGGCGGATTTAGCGCTAAAATTCTCATTAAATTGGCTTATCCCTTGAATGCGCCGTCGATTTTAGCCTTGAGCGGCCCCTTGGCCAGAAGGCCCACATGCTGCTCCACAATGTTGCCGTCTTTGAAGAACAGCAGCGTCGGCAGGTTCATAATCCTGTATTTTGACGCTGTTTCGGGGTATGTGTCGACATTCAGCTTGCCTATGGCCACCGTACCCTCGTATTCGGCGGCGAGGCCCTCTAGGATGGGGGCAAGCATCTTGCACGGCCCGCACCGCTCGGCCCAAAAGTCCACGACGACCGGCAGGCCGCACGAAAGGACCTCCGATGCGAAGTTCTGGTCGGTAAATTCTTTCAACGCACCGCTCATATTGTACGCTCCTTTTTCTTTATCTATATTATATATAGGTGATTACTTACATTCCTTAGACACTTTTCATCCCATATCATACGCAGGGATTATTTACGCCCCCGGCACTCTACATAAAATAATAAATGGCAAGCTCCGGGTCAAAGAAATATCCGATTTCCGCGCCTCGCCCGCCACCCGCCGAATCGGGCCGCGGCATATACCCCTAATAATCAATAGATTAGAGAAATTCGTGCTCCAAAATAAAAATATTAAAAAAATAATTTGGAATCACAATCGCATATGTTGTATGTTTATCTACATGAGTACGGCTTATATTGTGTTTTAGCTCGAAAAAAACTTAAACGTAAACATATATCAAGCGGAGTTTTCTAATGATTTCAACTATTCGTAAACGTGACGGAAAATTGGTGCCTTATGACAACTACAAGATAGCAAACGCCATTTTTAAGGCGGTAGAGGCCGTTAAGGGGCATGATAAGTCGCTGCCTTTCCAACTGGCCAAGCGGGTCGAGGAGGTCATAGGGCAGAAGTTCCACTCAAACTCCATCCCTGCGGTCGAGGAGATACAGGATATAGTGGAGAGGGTGCTCATCGAAAACGGGTATGTTGATATCGTCAAGGCGTACATCCTCTACCGCGAGCAGCGCCGCCGCGTACGCACGACCAACGACCTGCTGCTTGACATCGCCAACACGATGGACGGCTACCTCAGGCAGGAGGACTGGCGCGTAAACGAGAACTCCAACGTCAATTACTCGCTGGGCGGGCTCATACTGCACAACAGCGGCGCCATTACGGCCAACTACTGGTTAGAAAATATCTACGGCAGCGACATCTCCAGCGCGCACCGCAACGGGGACATCCACCTGCACGACCTTTGTATGTTCTCCGGCTACTGCGCGGGGTGGTCGCTGCGGCAGCTCATAGCCGAGGGACTCGGCGGGGTTAAGGGCAAAATCTCGTCCAAGCCGCCCAAGCACCTCTCTACATTGATACAGCAGATGGTCAACTTCCTCGGCATAATGCAGAACGAGTGGGCCGGGGCGCAGGCGTTCTCGTCGTTCGATACGTACCTCGCGCCGTTTGTGCGGGTAGACAACCTCTCGTTTGCCGCCGTCAAGCAGCAGATACAATCCTTCGTGTTCGGCGTAAACACGCCGTCGCGCTGGGGGTCGCAGGCGCCATTCACCAACATCACGCTCGACTGGACAGTCCCCGATGACCTGAAAGACCAGCCCGCCGTGGTAGGCGGTGTGCCGCTTGAACAGACATACGGCGATTTCCAGAAGGAGATGGACATAGTAAACCGCGCGTTCCTTGAAGTGCTCATAGAGGGCGACTCCGACGGGCGCGGCTTCTCGTACCCCATACCCACATACAACATCACCCCAAACTTCAACTGGGACAGCGAGAACGCGCAGCTGCTCTTCAAAATGACCGGCAAATACGGCACGCCCTACTTCCAGAACTTCATAAACTCGACGCTCAACCCCGGCGATGTGCGCTCAATGTGCTGCCGCCTGCAGCTTGACAAGCGCGAGCTGCGCAACCGAGGCGGCGGGCTCTTTGGCGCCGACGAGTTCACGGGGTCAATAGGTGTGGTGACAATCAACCTGCCGCGCATAGGCTTCCTGTCGAAATCGGAGGCCGACTACTACAAGCAGCTCGACCACTATATGGACATAGCGAGGGACTCGCTCGAAATCAAGCGCAAGGTCATAACAAAGCTTATGGAACAAGGCCTGTTCCCGTACACCCAGCGCTACCTGCGCCACTGGAACAACCACTTCTCGACCATTGGCCTCATAGGCATGAACGAGTCGACGCTCAACTTCATGGGCAAAGACCTGACCGACCCGCAGGCGCGCCAGTTCGCCATGGAGGTGCTCAACCATATGCGCAGCCGCCTCATCATGTATCAGGAAGAGACCGGCCACCTCTACAACTTAGAGGCCACGCCGGGCGAGGGCACATCGTACAGGCTCGCGAAGATTGACAGGAGCAAGTTCTCGGGGATGATCATACCCGGCGGCGACGCCCCGTACTTCACAAACTCCACGCAGC
Source organism: Chitinispirillia bacterium (assembly GCA_009786415.1). Classification (GTDB taxonomy): domain Bacteria; phylum Fibrobacterota; class Chitinivibrionia; order Chitinivibrionales; family Chitinispirillaceae; genus GUT77. The sequence goes on from WQTH01000034.1 coordinate 21,310, forward strand.
TGCCGGTCAACGCCACGCCCGACCTGTTCGGCGCGCTTGACATGCAGAACGACATCCAGCGCCAGTACACCGGCGGCACAGTCTTCCACGCGCACATCGGCGAATCCATAGACGATGTGGAGGTATGCAAGAAATTGGTCAGGTACATAGCGTACAACTACCAGATCCCGTACTTCACGCTGTCGCCGACATTCTCCATCTGCCCGCTGCACGGCTACCTGAAGGGCGAACACTTCTCGTGCCCCACCTGCTCGGAGGAGACGGAGGTCTACGCGAGAATTGTAGGGTACTACCGCCCCGTGCAAAACTGGAACCCCGGCAAAAAATCGGAGTTCGGCGAACGGGAAGAGTTCAGCTACAAGCTTGACGCGGATGAACCCGCCACCAATGCGCCCGCCCGCGAGCCGATAACGAACAGGATGCCGGCGGTGCAGGAGCTCAACGCGGTTGAAGAACCGGAAGCGATCGCGGTTTGATGCTCGAAATAATCGGCTGGCAGAAAAATTCATTCATTGATTTCCCAGGGACGGTCTCGACCGTCCTTTTTCTTTCGGGATGCAACCTGCGCTGCCCCTACTGCCACAACCCCGGCGTCGTTTTCGGAGAATATGAACCGGTACCGTTTGACGACATAAAAAACTACATCATCAAACGCCGGGGCATAATAGAAGGCGCGGTAATCACCGGCGGCGAACCGTCTGTGCATAGTGGTTTGCGGGGATTGTGCGATGATTTGAAAACGCTGGGTATGAGGGTAAAAATAGACACCAACGGACTTGAGCCGGAAGAGGTCATTATGTGCGACTTCGACTATCTTGCGCTCGACATAAAAACATCGTTAAAAAAATACGGGCTGCTGCAAGCGCCATACCGCGACTACCGCGAGCGCCTCGGCCAATCCGTAGACATAGTAAAAACCATGGGCGACTGCGCGGAGATAAGAATAACCGCAGCCCCCGGCATTATTGACCGGGAGGATATAGACAGCCTGTGTATTGAGCTGAGGGGCGTAAAAAGGCTGTTCATACAGCAGTACGAACCGGCCCCGCGTATGTTGGACCCGTCATACCGCACAATAAAACCATACGAGCCGGACGAGCTTGAGCTTTGGCGCGAGAAATTTCTGGCTGCTGGGATCGGCTGCCGCATTCGTGAGGTTGATGTGTAAGGCTTGAGTATTGAATACACGATTAAATATTATACCTGCGCCGTATAGAGACATCACGCTTGCTGTGCAGTCGCCGGATAGTGCGGGGATAATATTTAATTGTGGGTTCTTATAATTGGATGATTGATTACAGGGAATGCCGTTACCACGAATTCTCTTCTCCGGGGAACTCCCGGCTCTTAACCGCGTCTATGTAGTCTTTAAAGGCCTCGTACATGGCCTCTCTGAAGTCGGCGAACGGCCTTGCGTGTTTGTAGATTTTTTGGGAGAGGCCGAGCAGGTCGTTTACCACGAGCACCTGCCCGTCGCACCTGTTTCCGCTGCCTATTCCGATGGTGGGTATGGGCAGCGACACGGAGAGGCGCCCTGCCAGTTCTGCCGGGACCATTTCGAGCACTATGAGTTCCGCCCCTGCGTAACTGAGCAGTTCCGCGCCGTCCATCAGTTCTGCGGCCTGATACTCATCTTTTCCGAAGACTTTTGGTTTGTCGTGGGTTTGCGGGTTGTACCCTACGTGGGNGCATACGGTGAAGCCGTTTGCGCGCAGGCTTTTGACGGTTTCCGATTTTTCGCCCCACCCCTCGACTTTTACGCAGTCGGCGCCGCAGTCGGTGAGCATTTTTGCGTTGAAGAGGGCGCCGTCTATGGTGTCGACGGAACCGTAAGGCATATCGACGATTATGAACGAATTTTCCACCGCGCGGCGGACGGCGGTGGCGTGGTGGATCATGTCGTAAATGGTGACTTCGCGCTCGCTTGCGTAGCCAAGGCAGTTGGTCCCAAGGCTGTCTCCGACCAGAATTACGTCTATCCCGGCTTCGTCCAACACCTTGGCTGTGGGGTAGTCGTAGGCGGTGACGACCGTGATGGGGGCGCCGGCGCGTTTTTTATCAATCAGATATTGCAGGCTCTTTTTCATTATTATATGATAATATATATCATGCCGATATATCAAGTGGTTATATATTTTTAGCGGGGCGCGCCCTTTCAGGTAGAGTCCGTTCCGAAGATGCCGGGGCCCAGCTCATTCGCGTCTCCGCTGTCGGTTCCGAACCCCCCGCTGCATGACGCCACAAGGCAGAAAATCACCGCCAAAACCGTTGCGCCGGTTATGAACAGCTTTTTCATAGTTATACCCTCCCTCGCCAGTTTACAGGCCGCATCCTGAACTGCAACCCCATTTGGAATACGTGCCATTTCGTCCGCATCGTCGGGCCGAAGGGGAATTTGAATTTAGCGTAGAGCGACGGCGTCACGAATGTGTCCATGAGCAGGTCCGCCTCCAGCATGATCTCGTGGAACCACCAGTCGTTGTCGAAGTACACGCGCCTGAAACTGCCGTCGCTCATCCGCTGCACCTCGTCCAGTATAATGTCTTCCCACTGGAACCCCAGGCTGTATCCGACCGAGTAGTTGTATAGCCGGTACTTGAACCCCACCGACAGCGCAGTGCTGGGGATGAAGATCGCCGGGTCTATCTGGTAGAGCGAGTCGTACCAGACTAAGTAGCGGTCGTGCTCGGTGCGTATCGTGAGCGTGTCGGGCCGCCGGTACTTGATGCCCGACGCCCACTGCCCAAGCTCCGCCTGCGCCATGAAGCCGCGGTACGATACCTGATATATGTTCCCCAGATTTATCCCCTGATAGTTGTTCAGCCCGCCGGCCAGCCCTCCTGAGAACATCGCGAGGAAGTTGTGGAACCGCCTGTTTGTCGGGTTGCGGCTAATGTAGCCTATGCCGGTAACCGAAAAAGAGAGCGGTTCGGTCTCCATGTATTCCAATAACTCCTCGTACTTCATCATAAATGAGGTCCTGAGATCGGGCTTGGGGCAGCCGTCGTAGAGGCCGTAGACATCCGGGCAGCGGTCTATGGAGTCGGGGAACCCGTCGAAATCGCGGTCGGCGTTGACCGATAGCACCACCCTGATGAATGATTTGCGCCCGTGGCTTACTATGAACTTGCGCCGTTCCGGCTCGTAGCCGAACCGGCTGATGCGCGCCGTGTGGAACCCGCTGGGCAGCTGCACGGTGGTGCCGCCGGGGCTGCACGGGAACCCCTCTATGCAGAGCAGCGCGTCCTGCGGAAATAGCTGGAAAGTGGCCGACCCGCCTAACCGCACGAACGGCGCGTTGAAGTAGACCATCTGCCCCGGAGGGATGGTGATGACGGTGTCAATATCCCGGTAGAGTCCCCCGCCGTTCCACGTTATGCGGTAGTCGCCCTCCAAAAGCTCCTCCTGAAACGCGGCCTTGACAGTGTCGCCGATGCGGTAGGCCGAGTCGAGCGGCGGGNAGGGGAGTATGAGAACGCCGTGCTGCGCCTCGCCCAAAACGTGCAGGGTGTCGAAATCAGACAGCATCTGGAACGACGTAGTGGCGGTGCCGCCCGCCGGTACGGGCACGTTGCGCCGCTGAAAACGGTAGTCGGGGAGGAATAGCTCCGCCTCGTACCGCCCGGCCACAAGGTTCCTGATTATGGCGGGGGTCCGCTTTCCGGTGGCCCGCCCGTAGAGATAAATGTCCGCGCCCGGCGGCTCGCTGTCTATGTGAAGGTCCCCGTAGGGCGCCGCCTGCACCCCAGCTATCGAGTCCCACTCGTCGTTGCGGGAGTAGAAGATTTTGCTGTGGTGCTGCACATAGATGCGCTCGTTGTCAAAAAATATCGTCTCTATGTCGAGGTTGCGGTTGGTGGTTATCTCGGTGTAGAACCGGTACCACATAGCCTGCCCCGACCTGCTCCACGCCGGTATCTGGAACGAGTAGACAGGCGGGAACGCGCGGAACGCCACGGTGTCGAGGTCGCCGATGTAAAGCCGGTAGTCGGCCCCGAACTTCTTGCGCATAACGACCTGCCCCGGCTTGATAAACGACGGCGGCGAGCCTACCTCCGGGAGCGTGTCGGAGCGCGAGATGTTACGCGGGTTCCTTATCACGAAGTTGTTCCGCTCCACAAACACCTTGCCGGTCACGTTGAACGCGGCAATGGAGAACGGGTCCGGCAACTGTGCAAAAGCCGCCGGCGCCAGGGCCGCGAGGGCAGCCATAAGCGGCAATGTGAATCGCCATATATTCGGATGTCTGTTTGTGCACATACTCGTAATTACGGTCCAAATCCATATTAATTTCATATATTAATAATTCCGCCCCATACTGAATATAATACGGTCAGCGGCCCAAAAGTGTCACTCCCCGCAGCAAAACGGCGTATCCCGGCGCCCGGCAAATCCGGTTCAGGCGGCGAAATAGATACCATTTCAAATAATAATATAATTAATGGGCGGCGGGGATGGGCGGGGGNGGATAAAAAACATGGAAATCGGCTATATTGGCTGCGGACCTTGAAACTGTACCTGTACCATGAACACGGTATCGATTGCAGCTTTTGGACTATCACCGACTATTGCTTTGATCAGTTCCTGATTGACAACGATTTCCCCTACTGCCGGAGGAATACCTGATGCCGTCATTTAACCAGCACACGATTCAGGCCGAACACAACAAAGAACTGCTTGAGTTCATAGGTCAGTACAACAAACAGGCGCATAACTTGCTTCCCCGGCCTGACGGCGGAATCCGTAGCGATGTCCGTGCTTAAAAGTGTTATTTTGGCGGTTTTGGAGCGTCCGGTTACGGAATTGATTCATCCCGGAAAATGGACTGAAACCTCCCTAAATCGGGGAGATGTGAGACCCGTACCGCCACGGATGGCGTACCCGAACCACCCGACTACCGTACCCGAGGACTCCAGTACCACACGGAACAGACATTGCCAGTATCATATAAAAATGGTATTGTAGGTACGACCGCCCGCGATGTATTGGGTTGCAATATCCCGCCAGCAAAAAAACATTTTTTCATTTTGATTCTAACACCGCATCATATTATATTTATTACCGTACAGCAACTCTATTATTCACGATCTAAAAACACCTCTAATCGTGAATTTCCCGGCAGGTTGGCTATAATCAAGTATACTATATATATAGGAAATTAAGTTATGGGCAAGAAAAAGCAAGAAAAAACTCCGATAAATGACGCGCAGATTGATGAAAATGCACTGTTTGAGCGTGTATCCGCAATAATAGAGAACCGAAAATATCGCGCTACAGTTTACGCCAACAGCGAAGTGACACTTATGTTCTGGGAAATCGGCCATTACGTCAATTCGATAATGCTTGAATCAAAGCGCGCGGCCTACGGAAAGCAAATTGTGGCGACACTGTCGCCACAATTGAGCTGGTCTCATATCATCGAACTCTTACCGCTGGAA
>WQTH01000035.1 GCA_009786415.1 Chitinispirillia bacterium
GAGCCGGTATCTGCGGAAACCGCTGCCCATGCCGCGTCCGGCGGCCGCCGCGGCCCGCCCCCTGTTGCCGATGCCGCGCCGGTTGAAGCCGGCCCCGTGGTTATAGAGGATGGCCGGACGATCAACTTCGCGCAAAATCTGAAAGAGTACCGCTCGCCGCGCCTGGCCATGCTCCTCTCGCTGCTTGTGCCGGGGCTTGGGCAGGCGTACTCGCGCAACTACGTCAAGGCCGGCGGGTTTGTCGCTGCCGAGGTTGCGGTTATAGGCGTTGCGGCGTACCTCAACTCGGTCGGCAAATCCAAAAAGCGCGATGCCCACAAGTTTGCGGATGACCATTTCGACATCGACAAGTTAAAGGCCTACGAAACGCGCCTGCTGCATGAGTTTGAGGAGCGCGGCATAGAGGACCTGACGTACTACCCGTATTATCACCACGAAGGTGGGGACTTTTACGGCGCGGCGGAGGGGAAGCAGGCGTATTTCTACGAGAGCATCCGCAACTACATCTATGCCCCAGGCTGGAAAGATAACGACCCCGCTATAGAGGTGATACTGTCGGGTGCCGACACCATCACCGCGGGCGACGGCAGCAGTTACATTCCGTTTAATCCGGAGATGCCCGCCCAGTTCTACCTCATAACGCGGGTGGTCGACAAAAACGGCAATAGTGTGTTCGACGGGCCGCTGCTTGGCAACTCGAACAATCAGGTAAAGTACAACTCAATGGTGAATGACGCCAACTCGTACCACGACGCCGTCAACTATATGCTCTATGTTTTGCTGGTCAACCACATAGGGAGCGCGATAGACGCGGGCTTTACCGCGCGGGCCTACAACGCAAAGCTGCTGGGGAACGACGGCAGCGTGTGGAACAGGCTGTCGGTTGAGCAGCAGTACGTGTTTACCGGCTCGGAGGTCTCTGCGGGGCTTGCGCTTAAGGTGAGGTTTTGATTATGCGCGGCGTAAGGACAGTAACTTTTTTCGCGGGGATGATTCTGCTTGCGGCGCTGGTGTTTCCGCTTTCAGCGCAGGTGATCGTGGAGGACGAGATCGTTACCGGCGAGGTCAACCTGTTCGATGTGAACGTTGACGGGCAGCGCAGCGTCAATTTGGCGATGGGCCTCTCCGCCGTGCTGCCGGGGATGGGGCACTATTATATTGACAAGCCAGCGAGTGCGTGGGTGTATCTCTCCGTTGATATCGCCTCGCTCTTTGGGGCGGTTGTGTGCTACGGGCTGGCGGATCAGCGTGAGAACCACGCGCGTTCGTTTGCCGCGATGGCGGCGGGGATAGAGAAACCGGCGGAGGGCGAGGCGTACTGGCGCCACGTGGGGCGGTTTATGGACGCGGCGGAGTTCAACGAGATTATTGAGCTGTCTCGCGGCGAGGCGAAGGACCAGTTTTTGGATCCGCAGAGCTGGTGGCGCTGGGCCGACGAGAGCCACAGGGACGAGTACAACGGCCTGCGCCAGAAAGCGCGTGATATGCGCGTAGCGTCATCGTTCTTCATAGGCGCGATGGTGGCGAACAGGATAGTCTCGGCAGTAGACCTGCGGGTGTTCCACAGGAAGGGTTTGTCGTCGGGCGTGCGGTTCGAGTCGGCGTTTATGCCGGAACTTAGCGGGTCGGCGCTTACTTTAAGGGTTGAGTTTTGAACGGATGTAATGTTTTTATGTTGATGCCGGAGGTATCAGCAAAAATTATCAGGAGGCGTTTTACAGATGCGTTGTCCACATTGCGGGCATGAGGAAGACCGGGTAGTAGATTCGCGGACCAGCAAGGAGGGGCGCGCCGTGCGCCGCCGCCGCGAGTGCCTCGACTGCTCGCGCCGCTTTACCACATACGAATATATAGAAAACGTCTCCATGACCATAATAAAAAACGACCAGCGCCGCGAGCCCTATGACCGCCAAAAGCTGATGCACGGCATAGACTCCGCCTGCAAAAAACGCCCCATCGGCCAAAAGAAGATCGAGAGCATTGTCGATAAAATAGAAAATAAGATTGAGGGGATGGGCAAAATGGAGGTCCCCAGCACCGATATCGGGAAGATGGTAATGACGGAACTCTACGAGCTCGACGAGGTAGCCTACATCAGGTTCGCATCCGTCTACAAAAAATTCAAGGACATAGGCGAGTTTATATCTGAGGTTAAGGGCATAGGCTCAAAGCCCTGTTAGATATACGCGGCCACTACCTTAGACAGCTCCTCAAAAGCGAACGGCTTGTGCAGCACACGCTTCATCCCCAGCATTGTCATTTCTTCTACGGAGTGCTGCGTGAATCCGGTTATGCCGATGGCGGTTACGGACGGGTTGATCTCTTTCATTTTTATGAACGCCCCTTTGCCGTCTAACCGAGGCATGACCATGTCCATTATCACCATGTCGATGTTTTTGTAAGTGCCGGTGTACTTTTCCACGGCGTCGAGGCCGTCTTCGGCGGTGAACACGCTGTAGCCGGTGTTCCGCAGGAAGGCCGATATGGTGTCGCGGATGCCCTTGTCGTCGTCGACCAGCAGTATTGTGCCGCCGCTTTTCTTTGGCGCAGCGGTTTTTTCCTCCCCTTTGGGGATAGCTGGCGCCTCGGCCGCCTCATTGACGTGTATAGGCAGCATTACGACTACGGATGTCCCCTTGCCCGCTACGCTGTACACGTCGATAGTTCCGTGCATCGATTTGACAAAGCGGTACGCCGCCGACAGCCCAAGCCCCACGTGCCCGCGCTCTTTTGTGGTGAAGAACGGCTCGAAAAGGTGGGACTTCACATCGTTGCCGAAGCCGCAGCCGGTATCGGAGACCTCTATGCGGATGACGCCGTTGGGTGCGGTGGCTGGGTCTATGTCCCTTGAGTTTGCGCATTCGCCGATGTTGGCGGCGTCTACAAATTTTGTCGCGAAGACGATGTCGCCCCCCTTGGGCATCGCGTCTTTAGAGTTCAGCGCGAGGTTAAGCAGTACGCTCTGCAACTGCACCGCGTCGGCCAGCACTACGCAGCGCTCCGCCTCAAGGTCCTGCTTTATGATAATCCGCTTGTCTATACTGTTCGAGAGCAGGCTGATGATAGACAGTATGACGTGGTGCACGTCGGTGCCGGTAGTGGCTATGGGTTTGTAGCGCGCGAACGTTAAGAGTTCCCGCACCATTTCGCCGGCCTTCCGGCAGATTTCAAGAATCTCCTCGGCGAACCGCTTGATATTTTCGTCTTCCGACCTCATGTTTATGAGGTTCGCGAATCCCATAATGCCGGTCAGCTGGTTGTTGAAATTATGGGAAATGCCACCGGCGAGCTGGCCGATGATGTCCAGCTTCTGGTGGATGTAGAGCTGGCGCTCCGATTCGTCGTGAGGCGTATCCTCAAAAATATTTCTATCCATATAAATAATATACATCATGCCGCCGCTGAAATTATTTTTATTATTAATGATTTATAAACATTAAGGCGGCGGTTGTGGACGACGGTTCGTTTTTCGGCAGTCCGGTAACGCGGCTGGGGAGCATTATGAGGGAATTGAACAGGGTTGCGGTAACGGGGATGGGGGTTATATCGCCCGTGGGGAACACTCTAAAAGAGGCTTGGAGCGCCCTTCTGGCGGGCCGGGGCGCCGCCGCGCCTATTACGCGGTTCGACTGCTCCGAGTTCAAAACGCGCTTCGCCTGCGAGGTAAAGGGGTTTGACCCGCTCAAATACTTAGACGCCAAAGAGGCCAAAACCATGGACCTCTATACCCAGTACGCCATGTCCGCCGCCGCGCAGGCGTGGGACGATGCCGCGCTTAACTGGTGCGGGTGCGACCGCGACCCGTTCCGCTGGGGGGTAATATTCGCATCCGGCATCGGCGGGATAAACACCCTGCAGGACGAGCTGGTAAAGTACGCACGGTCCGGCAGCGCCAAGCCGCGCTTCTCGCCGTTTATGGTGCCCAAGATGATAGCCAACATAGCCGCGGGGGCAATTGCCGTCAAGTACGATCTGCGGGGGATGAATTACGCCACGGTCTCCGCCTGCGCGTCGTCGTCCCACGCGCTCATAGACGCGATGAACCTGATAAGGCTCGGCAAGGCCGACGTGATAATAGCCGGCGGGTCGGAAGCGCCCATAAACGTAACCGGCGTAGGCGGCTTTGGCGCGCTAAGGGCCCTCTCTGAGCGAAACGACGACCCGGCCACGGCCTCCCGCCCGTTCGACAGGGACCGAGACGGCTTCGTCCTCGGCGAAGGCGCCGCCGCCCTCATAATAGAATCGCTCGACCACGCCCAGTCAAGAGGGGCGCGCATCTACGCGGAACTATGCGGCGGTGGGATGACCGCCGACGCTTTCCACTCGACCCTGCCCCACCCCGACGGGACATCGGTGGAAAAGGCGATGGCCCTGGCACTGGATGACGCCGAAATCAATCCCGAAGAGATAGGCTACATCAACCTCCACGCCACATCAACCCCGGCAGGTGATGGCCCTGAGATAGGCGCAGTCCAGCGCCTCTTCAAAAATTCATTAGACACGCTGCACGTAAGCGGAACAAAGTCAATGACCGGACATTTATTGGGAGGGACAGGCGCACTTGAGTCGGCAATTACCGTCCTGTCAATACACAAGGGAATGATCCCCCCCACAATCAACACCGTCAACATCGACCCGGTCTTAGATGTCCGTGTCGACCTGACATTAGGTAAGGCAGTAGAGAAAAACATCAACGCCGCGATGACGAACAGTTTCGGTTTCGGTGGGCAAAACGCTACAATCGTCTTTAAGAAAATATAAATTGATAAGGACAGGTACGGATAATGAAAACAAAAAAAATATTACTGACAGGCGGCGGGACAGCAGGCCACGTTACCCCGAACATAGCTCTTATCCCCGGCCTGAAAGCCCAGGGATTCGAAATCCATTACGTAGGAACACGCAAAGGCATGGAGCGCGGCCTGATAGAGAAAACCGGCCTGCCCTACCACTGCATCAGCGCGGGAAAGCTCCGCCGCTACTTTGACCTCAAAAACTTTACCGACCTGTTCAGAATAACATTCGGATTACTCCAATCCTTAGTGCTGATGCTGAAACTCCGCCCGTCAATAATCTTCAGCAAGGGCGGTTTCGTCTCCTGCCCGGTGGTCTGGGCGGCATGGTGCTTCGGCATCCCCGTAGTCATCCACGAGTCCGACATAACTCCGGGGCTTGCGAATAAATTATCAATGCGGTTCGCGAAAAAAATCTGTTACAGCTTTCCGGAAACGGAAACGTATTTGCCGCCCGCCAAGCGTGAGGGTACGGGGCTGCCTGTTCGGGATGAGCTGTTTATGGGGGATGCCCGGCGGGGGAAAGAGTTGTGTGGATTTAGTGACGATAAGCCGGTTGTAATGGTGATAGGCGGCAGCCTCGGCGCGCAGGCGATAAACGAAGCCGTTCGCGGCGGGCTTGATAAATTGCTTGAGGATTTCAACGTCTGCCACATCTGCGGTTCTGGGGGGAAAGCGCCGGGGAGCAGGCCGGGATATTGCCAGTTCGAATATATTAATGAAGAACTGCCGGATGTTTTCGCTATGGCGGATATGGTGATATCGCGGTCGGGCGCGACGACGCTGTTCGAGCTCCTCGCGCTGCGCAAGCCGGCATTATTGATACCGCTTGGAACCGCCGCGAGCCGTGGGGACCAGATACTCAACGCGCAGTCGTTCGAGAAGCAGGGGTACGCGAAGATACTTTTGCAGGACGGCATTACCGGGGCTATCCTTGCCGATACCGTGCGCCAATTTTATGATCAGCGGAATGAGTGTATTGATGCTATGAGCAAGGCGGAATCGTCTAAGGCGGCGGACAGGGTGCTGGAGGTAATCAAGGGGCTGGTAAAATAACCTGTTGTCAGTTGATACAGGCATTTGATTTATACCGGGCGATAAATTCGTCACTCCGCAAGATACTGTTGATATCCTCCTTCTCTTGCGGAGTCCACGGTATCACCTCAAATTCAAACGGCAGGATGGCCGAAAATCCCTCCTGCAGACACGCGGCCAGAGATTCAAACGTTGCGCCGGATATCAGTTCATCAACGCAGCAGCTTTTTTCGATTAACAGGTTGATTTGCTTATCCCTCTCCGCTTCGTCAATCCTCAGGTATCTCGGAAGCTGCCGGAAAGCGTTTGTGATTGGTATTGACCCGTGCTGCAAAACCGCGCCCGCTGCCCTCTTCTGCGCCGACCCGACCAATTTCTTTCCGTTGACCATAATCTCGTCCCGGTTCGGGGCCAAAAAGCAGGGCAGCTTGGCCTCCCGCCCGATACCTTTCAGGTCACTATCAGAATCATGTGATATACATTTGATTGATGCCCTGTCAAGCCCGTCCATCAAACATTTTGATATCAGCCGGTACGTTTCGGTGATTGATCCGCCCATTTCCTTCACGCTCCGGGGAAACGCGCAGGAGTAGGTGAGGTCGCCGTCGTGGAGTATTGCCCGCCCGCCGGTGGGCCGCCTGACCCAGTCAATCCCGCTTGCCCGCACCGCCTCCGGGTCCATCTCCCTGTCCGCCGCCTGCATATACCCCAGGGTGATGGATGGCCGCGCCCACGAGTAAAACCGCACGGTAACGCCCGTACCCCGCTCAAGCAGGTACAGGTCGGCGGCCATATTGAAATCGGCGGGTCCGGAGGTATCGATTATAAAGCGCATCATGGAATAAAAATACAAAAATGGGCGCATCCTTGCAAAAATGTGTCAACATATAATATTTTATATTGGGAGGTTGTCTGATGAAAGCAGTAATTTTAGCCGGCGGGCTCGGTACCCGCCTCTCCGAGGAGACGGAGCTTCGCCCCAAGCCCATGGTGGAGATTGGCGGCAAACCCATCCTCTGGCATATCATGAAGATATACTCGTACTGGGGGTTCAACGACTTCGTGGTTCTCACGGGCTACAAGTCGCACGTAATCAAGGATTTCTTCATAAACTACTACTCCCGCTACTCCGACATGACCATAGACATGGCCGGCAACTCCGTGGAGTACCATAACGTGAGGACCGAGCCCTGGCGGGTGACGCTGCTCTACACGGGGCCGGACACCATGACCGGTGGGCGGCTCCTGCGGGCGAAGGAGTTCATTGGCAGCGAGAGGTTCATGCTGACCTACGGCGACGGGGTGAGCGATGTCGACATCCCGGAGCTCATCAGGTGCCACGAGGCGTCCGGGAAGCTGGCGACGGTGACCGCGGTGCGGCCCGGCGGGCGGTTCGGCGTGATGAGGATAGGCGGCGCCGGCGACGCGGTCGAGGCCTTCTGCGAGAAGCCGGACGGCGATGGCCACGGCGACGGGGCGTGGGTAAGCGGCGGCTTTTTTGTGATGGAGCCCAAGGNGTTCGATTATTTGGATGAGGGCGACGCCACGGTGCTGGAGCGCAAGCCGTTTGAGGCCCTTGCCGCCGCCGGGCAATTCAACGCCTACAAGCATTTGGGCTTCTGGCGGGCGATGGACACGCTGCTCGACAAAAACCAGTTGACGGCCATGTGGACGGCCAAAGCCGCGCCGTGGGCGCATTGGGAAAAATGATGCTTGACTTCTACAAAGATAAAAAAGTGCTTATAACCGGACACACCGGCTTCAAAGGCGCGTGGTTGGGCCGGATACTGCTGCGGGCGGGGGCGAAGGTAACGGGTTTTTCCCTGAAGCCGCCTACTGTACCGTCGCTGTTTGAGATGATGGGGGGGGCAAGTTGCGGCGTAGCGTGGTACTGCTGCGACATCCGGAACGAAAGCAATATATCCGGTGCGCTATGGGAGACCGAGCCGGAGGTCATATTCCATATGGCCGCCCAGCCCCTCGTCCGCCAGTCGTACAAGGAACCGCACCATACGTACGAGACCAACATCATGGGGACGGTGAACGCGCTCGAAGCGGTGCGGGAGAGGCGTTCGGTAAGGTCGTTTGTCAACGTAACGACCGATAAGGTGTACGAGAACAAAGAGCGGCATGAGGGGNACAGGGAAGATGAGAATTTATGCGGGTATGACCCGTATTCAAACAGCAAGTCTTGCAGCGAGTTAGTGACGTACAGCTACCGCAAGTCCTTTTTTTACGAGGATGGATCCGCAGCGATATCGACGGCGCGTTCGGGCAATGTGATAGGCGGCGGCGATTACGCGGAAGACAGGATTATACCGGATTGTGTGCGGGCGATGGAGGCGGGGAGAGAGGTAACGGTACGGAATCCGCAGTCGACGCGGCCTTATCAGCATGTATTGGAGTGCCTGTACGGATATTTGCTGCTGGCGGAGAAGCAGTACAATGATAAATCGTTTGAGGGTGCGTACAATTTCGGCCCTGATGATGAGAGCTGCGTCACCAACGAGCAGCTTGTTAAATTATTCTGCGATGCGTGGGGTGATAACGCCGCGTGGCGCGTTCAGGGCGACGGCGGCCCGCACGAGGCGAATTTTTTGAAGCTCAACTGCTCGAAGGCAAAATCGGTATTGGGATGGAAACCGCGCTGGGACATAAAGACTGCGGTTGAAAAGGTCGTAGAATTCGCGAAAGTTGGTACCGATGAAGAGCGAATAGCCTGTGTTGACCGCCAGATACAGGAATATTTTGATATAAAGTAAAATTAGGTTTGCAGGGATATTTTGATATAACAGAAATTAACCGCAGTGACGGCCGCCCTCGGCCGCCCGTTACGCCGGATGAGAGGATATAATGTTTGAATCGATGACAAAAGAGCAGGCCGTCAGGCATATCCTTGACAGCGTTAAGGAGTATCACAATACGTTTATGCAAAAACCGCCCTACAGGGACGGCGACCGCATACCGTACGCCTCCCGCGTGTTTGACGAGCGTGAAATGATGAATCTTGTAGACAGCTCGTTAGAATTCTGGCTGACATCCGGGCGGTATACCGATCAATTCGAAAAACAGCTGGCGGATTATCTCAATGTACCGTTTTGCTCTCTTGTCAATTCAGGATCATCCGCAAATCTCTTAGCGTTTATGGCGTTGACGTCGCCGCTTTTGGGGGACAGGGCGATAAGGCGCGGCGACGAGGTGATCACAGTAGCGGCTGGGTTTCCTACAACCGTCACTCCCGTCCTGCAATATGGCGCGATACCGGTGTTTGTCGATGTAACTATCCCCCAGTATAATATTGATGTATCGATGTTGGAAAAGGCGTTATCCTCAAAAACAAAGGCGGTAATGCTCGCGCATACTTTGGGAAATCCTTTCGACCTGCAATCCGTCAAAACATTCTGCGATGCTAACAAGCTATGGCTTGTTGAGGATAACTGCGACGCGCTTGGGTCAACGTATACAATCAACGGAACGAAAAAACTTACCGGGGCTATAGGTGATATCGGCACATCCAGTTTCTACCCCCCGCACCACATGACGATGGGCGAGGGCGGGGCCGTTTACACATCCGACCCACTGCTGCACAAGGTCATCCGGTCTATGAGGGACTGGGGGAGGGACTGCGTCTGCCCCTCCGGCGTTGATAATCTTTGCGGGCACCGGTTCAACAGGCAATTCGGAGAGCTTCCGTTTGGGTATGACCATAAGTATGTATACAGTCATTTCGGATATAACCTGAAAGCGACCGATATGCAGGCCGCTGTAGGCTGCGCGCAGCTTGAGAAGTTCCCGTCGTTTGTGGAAAAGCGCAAGCATAACTGGAAACGGCTGTATGACGGGTTGACCAATATGAAGGACAAGCTGATCCTCCCCGAACCCGCGCCCAATTCAGACCCAAGCTGGTTTGGATTTCTGATAACGTGCCGGCCCGGTGTCGATCGCAACGCGTTAGTCCGCCATATCGAAAGCAAAAACATCCAGACCCGTATGCTGTTCGCCGGAAACCTCGTCAAGCACCCGTGTTTTGACGAACTGCGCGGATCCGGCAGCGGTTACCGTATTGTTGGAACGCTGAACGAAACCGACCGTATTATGAATGATACTTTTTGGACAGGCGTGTATCCGGGTATGACGGACGAGATGGTTGATAAGATGGCAGGGACGATGCGGGAAGTATTGGGCTGAATTTTAGGTAGCCGCCGGATTTAAATATATTTGCGTGCCGAAACGGCGTAAATTATATTTAGGAGTGATGCTGGCTGATATGCAAACGCTGCGTGACGGAAAATCGCCGGCGGCTGTAAAATTAAACGGTTTTATCATGTGGGGCTGCTGTGGCAAAATCAAACGTCAATTATGACTTTATGTTATTATCATCGCGTGATAATGTTGGCGTTGCCGCGTTTGATTGCCTGCCCAAAGGGGCCGTATTACAGGTTGATGGCGGTGATGTTGTTCTGCGTGATGATATCCGATTCGGCCACAAGTTTGCATTGCGTGAGATTCGGGAGGGCGCGCCAGTTCTGAAATACGGGCAGTCTATTGGTATTGCCAGGCGAGGCATCGCCGCAGGCGAGCACGTACATGTGGATGAGATACGGTATATTGGAGAATCCAATACGTTCTCTATCGATAATTCCGTACAAAGCGCCGGTGGTTTCGAGGCCTTGCCCGGTATGTTTTTCGGTTATCCGCGCGCAAATGGCCGGGTCGGGACGCGCAACTATATCGCGGTCGTATCGCCGGTGAACTGCTCGGCAGCGGTTGTCAAGAAGATCACCCGGTTTTTTGAGGACGGCGCAAACGCAAAGAACATAGACGGCGTCGTTCCGGTTACATATGGCGGCGGTTGCGCGCAGGCGTTCAACAGCAGGAGCCACCACGTGATTTGCGAGACGATCGCGGGGNGGATTGACCATCCCAATGTCGTTGCAGCTGTGGTTGTCGGGCTGGGTTGCGAGACTGTAAATATAAAAAGCGTCTTGGAAAAAATTCCGGAACAGCATCAGAAAAACGTTCGCAGTTTTAATATTCAGGATACAGGCGGGACAAAGAAAGCTGTTGATTACGGCGTTAATATTATAAATGAACTGTTAGACGCATTACCGGTGTTTGAGCGTGAGGAAGTTTCGGTAGAGCATTTGACGCTGGGATTAAACTGCGGCGGCAGCGACGCTTTTTCCGGGCTTACCGCCAATCCAGCGCTGGGCATCGCCTCAGATATATTAGTGTCTAAAAACGGTGTAGCGGTATTGGCCGAAACGCCTGAGTGTAACGGAGCGGAAGAGTATCTGATCAGCCGCTGCGTGAAGAGCGAAGATAAGGAAAAGTTGAGAGGGATTGTTGGTTGGTGGGCCGAGTACGCGTCGCATCATCGTGTCGAAATGAACGACAATCTCTCTAAGGGTAACATGGAGGGCGGCATAAGTACGATTTTAGAAAAAAGTTTGGGGGCGGTCGCGAAAGCCGGCCGCGCGCCCATCCAAAAAGTTCTGAATTACGCTGAGAGGATAGAGCAAAGCGGGTTGATGTTTATGGATACGCCGGGCTTCGATCCTGTTTCCGTTACCGGGCTGGTCGCCGGCGGCTGCAATATTGTCGCTTTTACAACCGGCAGGGGTTCGCTGTTCAACGCGTCCATAGCCCCTACCGTAAAGATAAGCACAAACAGCGAAATGAAAAACCGGCTCTCCGGCGATATGGACTTTGACGCGGGCGTTATCTTGCGGGGCGGATCGATTGAGGAGGCCGGTGCGGATATTTACAGAGAAATCATTTCTGTCGCAAACGGCAAACAAACTAAAGGTGAAGAACAGCGAATGGGATCGGAAGAGTTCGTTCCATGGCAGTTCGGGGAGATATTGTAGAGGGTATGGATAAAAAAATCAGTCAGATAATTATTGTTGGCGCGGGGGCTATCGGGAGAGGGTTTCTGCCGTGGATATTTAATTTGGATAAACACGAACCGGTGTTCGTTGATACTAATGAGCGGATTGTCGGCGCACTCAGGGCGAACAAAGGGTATACCACGTTCCGTGCCCGCAACGGCGTATTGGAAGAAAAATATGTTCCGGCCGAAAAAGCATATTTGATGGATGAGTTCGACATTTCGCAATGCGGCAATCCGGCGGCGGTCTTTATGGCGGTGGGGCCCCGCAACTGCGCCAGAGCCGCCGAGCGCCTGCGCGGAGTTAAGTGTCCTATAGTTTTGTGCGAGAACGACCCGCTGACTGTTAACGAGGTAAAGTCGGTTATAAACAGCGGTAATGTCTACTTCGCCATTCCAGATGTGATTACGTCTAACTCGGCGTCCGCTGAAAATATACTGCGCGACGCGATGGCAATACACTCCGAAGACGGCGTATTGCACGTAGATGAAAGGGCGGGCGCTATAGATGGCGATATCTCGTTTTGCTCCGAAAATGAGCTGCTTAACAAACACTGGGCGGCAAAACTCTTTTTGCATAACACGCCACACTGCATAGCCGCGTATCTGGGTGCGCTGGCCGGGGTCAAATACCTGCACGACGCAATGCTGTATCCAGAGATACGCGAGATAGTGGTTGGCGCAATGAACGAAATGCTGACCGCGCTTAAACTCAAGTGGGAAATNCCCCACGATTTTTTAGAGTGGTACGCCGATAAGGAGATAGCGCGCTTCTCGAATGTTTTGCTCTGCGATCCGATTGCCCGCGTTGCGCGCGAACCGCTGCGAAAATTAGATTTGGAGGGCCGCCTGATTGGAGCCGCGCAAATGTGTCTGGCGTTGGGTTTCGTTCCGTCGAATATCCTGTTGGGGATTGTAAGCGCCATACTTTTTGACAACAAGGAAGATTTCGACCACCATCTGCTGCATATGCGCAAAGTCGTACCGCCGCCCGTGCTCCTTACGTATATCCTCGGGNTGCGCAAGGGCGAAGCGCTGGAGATGATTTTGGAAAACCGGTTCGCGTCTATCGTCGAACACTTGGAAACCTTGATAAAAAAACATAAGGATAAAACCGAATGAGATGGTTAGAAGAGTTTAATATGGCGATGAAATCGGTGTCGGCCGGATTAGAGGTTCTTGACCGGAAGAAGAACGATCTTCTTGTTCAAACCAAGGAATCGCTGCGCGATATAGTTACCGGTATAGATATCGAGATAGAGCGCGATATAAAAGAGATACTGCGCGGATCCCCGCATAAGGTTGTAGGCGAGGAGTCGTTTGCCGCCGGTCAGGAAGTGGATTGGAACAATGATACCGTATGGGCGATTGATCCTATAGACGGAACGACCAATATGGTCGCCGGTATTCCGTTCTACTGCGTTTCGCTTGGGTTGATGGACAAGGCAAAGTTTGAGTTGGGTGTGGTTGCCGTACCCGCGCAGGAGATGCTCTATTTTTCGTTTAACGACCGGGCGTACGTGAACAATAAGATGCTCACGGTAAAACCCACCAAATTCGAAGAGTCGCTCAACGCATGCGCGTTTTCCGGAAAAGCGTATGGCGAAAACCGTCAGCTGGAATACGAAATATTCGGCGCAGTCAACGATAGTACTCGCGGGTGCCTGCGAACCGGCTCTGCGGCCATGAATATCTGTTACGTAGCGGCTGGCCAGTTGCAATCCGCGTACGGCATAAACAACCGTATCTGGGACGTGGCGGCTGCGCTTGCCATCGCGCGCCACGCTGGGGCGCAGATATACATCGAGCGCAAGCAGGACGGAAGCTTTATCAACTACGCTGCGGGCGTTCCAGGAGTTGTCGAAAAAATTGTTAAAATTTTGAACGAAAAAATGTTAACCAATTTAACTTTGCTTAAATGAGAATGATATGAAAAACAAATCAAATATACCCGTAGTTATTTTGGCTGGCGGAAATGGAGTTCCCTTAGGGGAGAACGGNGAAAATATTCCCAAGGCCATGATCTGCATACATGGAAAGCCCATGCTGCAATACATTATCGAGCATTACATTAAGTTCGGATACCAAAAATTTATTCTTTGCGCCGGCAAAGGCGGGGAGATGATAACCGGATTTGTAAAGAATTATCATCCCAACGCCGAAATAACGGTTGTAGACACCGGTGTTGAAAACCGTACCGGGTCAAGAATTGCCCAAATCGCCGATATGGTAAAGGACAATCCGCTTATTGCACTTACATACGCCGATACCTACTCCAATGTTGATCTTGATAAAGCGCTGGACGCTCACATCAGGTCCGGGAAAACGGCGACGCTGCTGGCCGTAAATAATCCGACAAGATTCCGTATTCTTGGTTTAGTCGACAACGACACATCCGTCCGCGGCTTCGCCTCAAAGCCGGTATTGGAGAGAGATTTCATAAACGGCGGCTTTTATTTCATGAGCAAAAATGTTTTTTCGCTAGCGAGCCTTACAAAAGACGCGAATTGCACGTTTGAGAATGAGGTATTCGAAGAACTGGTTAAGATGAAACAGCTCAATAGCTGCAAACATTTGGGTATGTGGATTCCCGTTGATTGCGAGCGGGACGTAAATATCCTTAAACAGGTTTTGAAATAGGCTGATTATGGAACGGGTAGCTGACTATATCGCGAATTATATCTCCCAAAAAGGGATTGATACCGTTTTTATGGTGTCCGGCGGCGGCATGATGTTCCTCTCAGACGGGCTGGCCCAAAACGATAAAATAAAAGTGGTATGCACCCATCATGAGCAGGCGGCCGGAATGGCCGCCGAGTCATATTCCAAATATAAAAACGGAGTGGGAGTGGCCTTTGTTACCAGCGGGTGCGGCTCCACAAACGCTATTACGCCGCTGCTCGGAGCGTGGCAGGACAGTGTCCCCTGCGTATTTATTTCCGGGCAGGCGAAGCGTAAGGAGACCATCAGAAATTCCGGGCTTCCACTGCGCCAGTTCGGCGTACAGGAAGTTGATATCATTCCCATTGTACATTCCATCACCAAATATGCGGCAACAGTTAGCAAACCGGAAGACATTGCGATTGAGATGGATAAAGCGTTCCACTACGCGCGTAGCGGCCGACCGGGGCCGGTGTGGATAGAAGTCCCCTTAGACGTTCAAAGCGCCGGTGTTGACGCGAACTCTTTGGAAAGATGGGATTGTAATACGGTAAGGGAGAATTACAAAACAGAGGTGCTGGTGGATGAATTGCGGAAAGTTGGAGAACATCTGAGCCGCGCTGAGAGGCCTCTGATTATAGCAGGGAACGGCATCTTGTTATCCGGTTCTGTCTCAGATTTTAAAATTTTTATTGAGCGGTACAACATCCCGGTCGTTTATTCGCGTCTGGGGATAAACATACTCTCGTCCGATCATCCGCAAAATATCGGCCTCATCGGCAACAAGGGGCAGCGCGCGGCCAACATGGCCGTACAAAACACCGACCTGCTGCTGGTACTCGGAAGCAGATTGAGTGTAAGTTCCACCGGGCATGAATACCATACATTTGCGCGTGAAGCCAAAAAGATTGTTGTTGATATTGATCCGGTGGAACACAGTAAGAATACGGTAGCGATAGATGTTTTTATTAACGCGGACGTATCCGCCTTTTTGAAGCAGCTAAACGCCGCCAAACTTAACCTTAACATAGATGAATCATGGCGGACGTACTGTTCAGCGCTTAAAGAGAAATATCCCCGTGTGTCGCCGGAATATAAAGACGACGGCAACGGATTAAACCTGTACGATTTCGTGGCGCAGATGTCGGAAAATATGCCGCAAAATATCCCGGTCGTTACCGATTCCGGCTCTACCTCGTACGTTGTCCCGCAGGCAATCACACTGAGAGAAGGACAAAGATATTTTACATCCAGCGCGCAGGGTGAGATGGGGTACAGTTTGCCTGGAAGCATGGGAATCAGTCTCGCCGGCGGTAAATGTCCGGTCATCTGCATTACCGGCGACGGCTCTCTGCAGATGAATATACAGGAACTGCAAACGATCGTCCATTATCAGCTGCCGATAAAGATCTTCGTATGGAATAACGATGGGTATCTTTCCATCAAGTCAACTCAGGACAAATTCTTTAACGGCAGGTATATCGGCTCCAACAGGGAATCAGGAGTCAGTTTCCCGGACCTGAAGAAAATAGCCGGTGCCTACAACATCAATTATTGCAGGGTTGAGAAGAGCGGGGAATTGAAAGGCGTCTTCAGGGAAGTTTTTTCGAATGACGCTCCGGTTATATGCGAGGTTATGTGCGATCCCAACCAGCAAATTCTTCCGACTGTGTCGTCGTATACCAAGCCGGACGGGACTATTGTCTCCAAGCCGTTAGAAGATATGTTCCCGTTTTTGGCCAGGGATGAGTTTTACCGAAATATGCTTATAAAACCTTTGGACGAATAGATGCCTGAAATAATGGCTGTAAGGAGTTGTAAAACTTGTCTCAATCAACGCGGATATCATCCATAACGCCAATGAGGTATCTCTGATGCTAAATATTATTTGGGATCTGGACGGTACGCTTGCCGATTCCGCTGCGGATATTTTGGATTATCTCGATCTGTCGCTGAAGGAAGCGTCTGTGAATGTTGACGACAAGATAAAGCCTGTAAGGATAGGGCCGCCGATAGATATTATGCTTAAGGAGGCTTTCCCGCCGGGAATGCTGACGGAGGAGAAGATAGCCGAGGTAGTGGCAAATTACAGGAGGTTGTACGATAACTCAGGTTTTCCAGCTACCGTGCCGTTTGATGGGATAGAGGAGATTATTTCCGATTCCGTCAATTTTACCCACTACATCATTACCAACAAACCGAATCCGGCATCTGAAAGGATTGTAAGGAAATTGGGGTGGGATAAAAAAATAGCGTCCCTGACGGCGCAGTATCCGCGTGTAGAGCAGAGAAAATCGAAAGCGGAACTTTTTGCCGGATTGATTGCCGGGGTTGGCGGGGATAAATCATCATTTGCAGGTATAGGTGATGTTAAGGGGGACTGCCTCGCGGCCAAAAGTAACGGCATAACGGCGATTGGCGTGTTATGGGGCGCGGGGACTAAAGAAGAGCTGGCGGATTGCAGCGACTATATGTTTGAGGACGTGGGGGCGCTGCACGAATTTTTACTGAAAGCCGGGAGTAGACGTTGATGCGAAAGATTGTCATAACCGGCGCTACAGGGATGATCGGCGCGGCGCTTGCAAAGTGCGCGGCATCGGCGGGAATTGAGATTCTCTGCATCGTCAGAAAAGATTCCGGCCGGCTGGGTAATCTGCCGAAATCCGGCTTGATAAAAGTTGAGTATTGCGGTATTGATGAGTATCCAAATTTAAATTTGGTCGCTGATTACGATGTATTCTTCCATCTTGCATGGGATAAGACATCAGGTGCGTTGCGGGATGATGTCGACATACAGTTAAAAAATATCCAATACACCTTAGACGCGGTTCGTCTGGCCAAGCGTTTGGGGTGCAAAAAGTTTGTAGGGGCGGGATCGCAGGCGGAATACGGCGTTGTTACCGAACGGTTGTGTCCCGACACGCCGGTTAATCCGTCAAGCGGCTACGGGATAGCAAAGTACACCGCTGGCAAGTTAAGCCGGCTGCTCTGTTCTCAAATTGATATGCAATTCAACTGGGTACGGATACTGAGCGTATTTGGCCCGCTTGACGGGGCGCAAACGCTGATCATGTACGCGATAAACGAACTTCTGGCCGGACGTTCGCCCGAACTTACCAGATGCGAGCAGATGTGGGATTATCTCTATTGCGATGATGCCGCCGGAGCGCTGCTCGCTCTTGGGGACCGCGGTGTCGACGGTAAAACATACCCGCTCGGCTCCGGGTCAGCAAGGCGTTTGTCGGAGTACCTTGAGTCGTTGAAGAGTGTCGTCAAACCGGACGGGGCGCTGCTGTTCGGCAAGAAGGATTATTATCCGCACCAGCCCATGTACTTATGCGCCGATATTTCGGAATTGACCGCCGACACCGGCTGGAGGCCGGAGGTTTTGTTTGAAGACGGGATAGGGAGGATAATCACCGCCAAATGAAACATCTCAACGGCACAATACTCCAGTTTTTCAAGTTCTGCGTGGTGGGGCTCTCCAACACGCTGATATCATATATCATTTACGTGCTGCTCGTGTATCTCGGCGTTCACTACATTGCAGCGAACATCGCGGCCTTTATAATCAGCGTAGCCAATTCGTTTTTCTGGAGTCACAAGTTTGTATTTAAGGATGAGACAGGCGGCAGCCGCAACCTTATACACGCGCTGATGAAGACCTACGCGTCTTATGCGTTCAGCGGATTTGTTGTTTCCACTCTGTTGTTGTATGTTTTTATTGATGTATCAGGAATATCAAAATACATCGCACCGTTTTTAGTATTGCCGGTTACCGTACCGTTAAATTATATTCTAAATAAGAAGTGGGCGTTTAAGACGCCAAAACGTGATGGGGAAAAATCGAATGAAAAAGATCAGTATTCTTGTACCGTGCTATAACGAGGAGGACAACGTCGTTCCTCTCAGCGGCGAGATTATCAAACTCTTTGAGGCCAGACTCGCGTCTTACGACTACGAGATCGTGTTTATTGATAACTGCTCTGTAGACAACACAAAGCCGTTGTTGCGGGAGCTGTGCAGGGGGAATCTGCGGATCAAGGCGATTTTTAACGCCAAAAATTTCGGGCAGAACAACTCCCCATACCACGGTATGTGTCAGACGGCCGGCGACTGCGTTATCCTGATGTGCGCAGATTTTCAGGACCCGATCGAACTTATCCCTAAACTGGTGGAAGAGTGGGAAAAAGGGTACAAGATCGTCTCCTGTATCAAGGCAAAGAGCCGGGAAAACAGGCTGATGCGGTTTATACGGACCTGTTACTACAAGGCCATAAAAAAGATGTCGAGCATCGAGCAGATCGAACACTTTACCGGGTTTGGGCTTTACGATAAATCGTTTGTGGAGGTGATGAGGAATCTGCAGGACCCGCAACCATTCCTCCGGGGTATAGTCGCCGAACTCGGTTTCCGGCGTAAGGAGATCAACTACGAGCAGGCAAAGCGGAGAGCTGGAAAGACAAAAAACAACTGGTATACGCTTTACGATCTGGCAATGTTCAGTTTTACTACCTACACAAAAACCGGCCTCAGATTCGCCACGATAACAGGTTTTCTAATGGGCGGCCTGACATTCCTTATATCCATGGTGTATCTGGTCTACAAGCTGCTCTACTGGGACAGCTTTTCGGTAGGTATGGCTCCTATGGTCATCGGAGTATTCTTTATAGGTTCCATGCAGCTGTTTTTTATAGGGTTTATAGGCGAGTACATAATGGCCATAAACACCAGGCTGAGGCTCATGAACCGGCCGCTTGTGATAGAGGAAGAACGAATAAATTTTGCGCCGGCCAGTAAAGATGCCTTGGTATAGTGACCGATGAAGATACTGATGCTCAACACCTACGATATTACCGGCGGCGCCGCGCGGGCGACATTTCGGCTGAACGAGGCGCTGGTGCGAAACGGGGTTGATGCCAAAATGCTCGTGGTGCGTAAACAGAGTGACGCAAACAGCGTCATTACATTAGTCGATGGCAGAGTTGATAAGGCATTGATGAATGTGCGGTCAATCTGTGATCGGTTGCCGATATTACGATATATGAAGACAAAGAAAAATATCTGGGGCAAGTTCTCCCCGGCGCAAGTAAGGAATAAAAAGCTCGTCAACGCGATTAACTCCATCAACCCCGATGTCGTTCACCTGTGCTGGATTTGCGACGGAATGATCGCGGTTGAGGATTTGGCGGAGATCAACGCGCCGATTGTGTGGAGATTGCCGGATATGTGGGCATTTACCGGCGGATGTCACTACGCGTGTGATGTCGATGGGAGCGATGGTGATACGATGTGCGACAAATATACCCGAGGATGCGGCGGTTGCGGCATCCTCGGCAGTAATATCAATAAGGACCTGAGCCGGAAGGTATTCGAACGAAAAAAGAAGACATTCGCCAAAATTAATGATATGACTGTAATAGGCGTCAGTGAATGGCTGGCGGAGNGCGCGAAGAGAAGCGCTGTGTTTGCGGATAAAAATATCATCTGTCTGCCAAATCCGTTAGATACCACTGTCTTTAAGCCGATTGACAAGATGACTGCCAGATCGATGTGGAATTTGCCTGTCGACAAAAAATTGATACTTTTTGGCGCCCTTAATGTCGCGGCAACGCCGTATAAGGGGCATGATCTGTTGACAGGAGCTTTGAAAAAAATATCATCGCAAAATATTGAGTGCGTCGTTTTCGGCGCGAGTGAACCTTTAAACAAGCCGGACTTGCCGCACAAAATCCGTTATGTCGGACATCTGAATGACGATGTCAGTTTGGCGTCATTATACAGCGCCTGCGACGTGATGGTTGTTCCAAGCAGACGGGAAGCGTTTGGTCAGACCGCATCTGAATCACTCTCCTGCGGGACACCGGTTGTCGCGTTTGGGACAGGTGGATTGCTTGATATAATTGACCACAGGGAAAACGGCTATCTTGCACACCCGTTTGATACAGAAGATTTGGCGGACGGTATAGATTGGGTGCTGAATAGCGAAAATCCGAAAATATTATCAAAAAACGCGCGGGAAAAAGCACGCAGCGGATATGATTATGGCATTATAGTTGAAAGATATATTGATGTTTATGAAAAGGCGATGAGATAATGCCCAAACTCTCGATAATCACCGTAAACCTGAACAATAACGTTGGCTTCATAAAAACCGCCGAGAGCGTTGTTGCACAGGCGTGGGATGATTACGAGTGGATAATAATAGACGGCGGATCGACGGACGGCAGCGCGGATGTTATCAGGGAATATGTCGGCAAATTCGCCAAAATTACGTTCTGGTGCAGTGAGAAGGACGGCGGGGTCTATTTTGGGATGAATAAGGGGATTGCCAGGGCTCGCGGGGAATATTGCTATTTTCTGAACTCCGGAGATTATCTGTGTGAATCCTCATCACTGAATAAAATTTTTGAAGTTGATTTTGACGAGGATATCGTCTATGGCGATATGATGCTGGAAAAGGAGAACGGAAAACGCGTTATTCGTAAGTTCGGCAATACAATACGTCCGCCCGACCTGCAATACGGCATCCTGCCGCACCAGAATATGCTCATCAAAACAAATCTTCTGTTATCAACGAATGGATACAAGACGGATTACAGGATAGTCTCCGACTGGGAATACTACACGACAGCAATATGCAAAAACAAAGCGTCATACAGGCACATCCCTGTGGTATTAGCGATAAATCAGGATGGCGGTATGAGCAACGACGCCAGATTTTGGTATATACAAAAGGCCGAGCGGAAGATAGTGATAAAAAAACTCTTTCCCGTTTGGCTGCGCGTATTTTATTTTTTCAGTATGGCGTCACTAAGAAGTAAAATTGATAAGGTCGGATATCGGCTGGAAAAGGNGTTGCGTAACAGGAGAATGAAATAAATGGAGCCGCGCCTGAACGCCATTTTCGAGCCGGAGAGGCTGAACGCGTTCGACAAGTTCTACGTGGCGTCGCTTTTTTTCTACTGTTTCCTGCTCTTCGCGCCGACCGTCTACGCGATAGTCCCGCTCTCCGGGGCGATGGCCAACGGTGTCAGGCTGTTCATAGTCACGGTTCTAACCGTTTATGCGCTGCTTCAGGCGCTGCGGCGGGGGNGCGTGAAGATAAACAGAGGATTGCTGCTGATATCGTTTGTGTTTGTACTGCTCTCGCTGATCCCGACCGTGTATCACCATACTTCGTATCTGTTAGTGAATGAGTTCGCCGGTTTTTATTTAGTCTATATGTTCTTCCTGTTCTATAAAAAGAAATACCTGCAGCCGCTCATTACTGTCGCAACAGCCTTTACACTGGTGATGCTTGTTTTCTCCGTAATAGGTTTTCTCTACGCTTTCACAGGTCGCCCACCGTTGCTGACCGGGCTTACGGAGGAGGGGCGGACGTATTACTGGTATCTGACGACCGGTGCGGTAGAGAACGGTATATTCGGTAACATCATCCGTCCGCAGGGTATATACGAGGAACCAGGCGCGTTCTCATTTGTTATTTGCACACTCTGTTTTCTGAGGGTCTTTGCGAGGCGCGGCAACGCAATGACGTTTACGCTGCTTCTGTTGGGAAATATCACGTTTAGCATGATCCACATAATGATTTTCGTACTTTTCGTCTGCCATTTGGCCCTCACATACAAAATGAATAAAATGTTCACCGTTTATGCCGCCGCAGTTCTCACGATGATGTTTCTGGCGTATCTGCCGGTAAGGGAACCGGTGAACAACCTTTTGTTCTCCAGATTCACGATCAACCAGCGAACAGGTGCCTTTGAAGGGAACAACAGAGCGTACCTGTTCGGCAACGCGATGGATATTGTCAAACAGGACCGGGCGGTACTGATATGGGGTATGCCGCGGGACGACGCCGGACTTACGTTAATGGATAAGGAGTGGGGCTACGGTGAAAACCCGCTGGCGCCGGCGCTGAAGTTCGGGATATTCGTAGCCTGGCTCTACTACTTCTACCTGAGTTTCTTCGCGGTGTGCGGAATCGTCGACAGAAAAAGGTTTCTCATATACCTCTCCATAATCATGATGCTGCTGCAAAGACCCGAATTTTACAGAGGCGGGCCGGCAGCAGACGTATTAATACTGTTTTTTACAAGCTGGGAGATAGTTAAATACCGCATAACAAAACACAGGGGGGCGATATGCCGGCCGTCTCCATCATAGTACCTGTCTGCGAAACGGAAAAATACCTGCGCCGATGCCTCGACAGTATTCTGGCGCAGACGTTTGAGGATTTTGAGTGCGTTGTGGTTGATGACGGGTCACCGGATAACTGTCTGTCTATATGTAATGATTATGCGGAGATGGATAAGCGGATTAAGGTTATCCATCAGGAAAATGCCGGGACCGCGCGGGCGCGTGATGCGGGGGTTAAGGCATCGGCGGGTGAATTTTTAATGTTTGTTGACAGCGATGATATGATACCGGCTGATGCCGTTTTAATCCTGTATGATAAACAGCGGGAGACGGGGGCGGATATCGTTTGTGGCAATATCAAATTCCTGTTCAAAAAACGTGAGACGATTTATGAGGATATCACCGATTTCACGAATCCGCTTGAATACGTCTTTTTATCCCTGAATAACGGCGTATGCGGCAAGATTTACAGGCGGGAGATATATGGGNATGACATGTATATCCCCGCGTTGAGCTATGGTGAAGATTTAATTATCAACGCGCAGATATTTTCTGGGATAAAGCGTGAGAAGATCGCTGGCGTCAATCAGGCAGTCTACACGTACGACCGCAGGACGGCAGGGATAACGACGAGGCAGAAGGCGTTTAAGGATATGCCGTGGCGGGAGTATCCGCCCATAGCGTGCTATCTGTGGATGTACGGGTATCTCGATAAAAAGAAAATGCTTGAGGACGGGCGCGTTAAGGATGTATTTCTGCGCAGGATGCTCAAGGACGGCATATTGTCATATATCTGCGTAAAAAAGAATATCGGCAGAGACGAGGCCGGCACATTCTATAATGATTACTTCGCCCCTTGCGGGATAAAGTACGAAATACGCTATCCCGAAAGAATTATTCTCCCGATGTACGTAATATCGGGCGGTCTGGGAGAATTTTATGTCGGCATATTTAATTTGTTGAGGAACATCAGGCTGAAATTAAAGGGGATGCGCTGATATGGCGAAAAAAATCCTGATAATGGGCATACACGACGCTATGGGCGGTGTCGAACAGGTGATATACGACTACATCAGCCGCATAAATAACGATAACCTTGAATTCGCGTTTGCCAGTATGCACGACAAAATTGTCTATCAGGACGAATACGAAAAAATGGGCTGCCGGATGTACAAGCTGCCCAACGTCAAAAAAAATCCTGTCGGGTACGTGCGCACGTTGATGAAGATTATCAAGCGCGAAAAAACAGATATCCTCCACTACAATATGCTCTCCGCCGCCAATATCCTCCCGCTGATAATAGCGAAGCTCGCCGGATGCCAACGGATTGCCGCGCATTCGCATAATACGGGGACAGTCGGGCTGCATAAATATATCTTGCACTATATCAACAGAATATTAATTCCCCTCTTCGCCACACACTTTTTTATATGTTCGGATCAGGCCGGCCGGTTCATGTTCGGGCGGAGAAATAGGAGTGTACTGATCCGCAATGCCGTTGACGTCAAAAAGTTTTCGTATGATCCAAACGCGAGAAAAAAAATCAGGGCGGAGTTAAAAATTGATGGCGACNCCCCGCTGATAGGCCATGTAGGCAGATTCGCCGAGGCGAAGAATCATCCGTTCCTTATAGAGATATTCAGCCGTATCGCCCAAAAACACAAGACGGCAAAAATGCTTTTGGTCGGCGTAGGGCACATGGAAACGGAAATACGCAGACTGGCCGATAAATACGGCCTTGCCGACAGGGTCGTATTCTACGGAATATCACCGAGGATACAGGACCTTTACTCGGCGATGGATGTATTCGTCCTGCCCTCCTTCTTTGAAGGTTTAAGCATGGTCGGTACGGAAGCGCAGAGCAGCGGCCTCTTCGTCATCGCGTCGGACACTATATCAAAGCAGATGGATATCGTCGGCCAGGTGAAGTGGCGCAGCTTGAAAGATTCGCCGGAGATATGGGCGGAGACGGCGCTGGAATGCGCGGCAATGCGTAAGACAGGTGATATGTCGCAGGCCATTGGTAAAGCCGGGTATGATATTGACATTGAAGTAAAAAGGTTAGAGCAGTTATACGTTGATATGTAAAATCAACCATTGCCATACGGGTACGGCATCCTGCCGCCTGTCAGCCTGTCCGCCAGCAATAACGCCGCCTCGACCGTATCATCCATGTCCAAATACCTGTACGTCCCCAAACGTCCCCCAAAAATTACTTTGGCCTGAGATTTTGCGAGATCATCATACTTATTATAGAGCGATGTATTGGCCTCATCATTAACCGGATAATAAGGCTCGCACCCGGAAACGTACTCCGAGGGGAACTCTTTGGTGATGATTGTAGACGGCTGCTTCCCGAATTCAAAATGCTTGTGCTCAATGATCCTCGTATACGGCGTCTCCGAATCCGTATAGTTGACCACGGCGTTGCCCTGATAATCAGAAATATCCAAAGCCTCATGCTCAAACCGCAGCGTTCTGTACTCAAGTTTTCCGAACCTGTGCCCGAAGAACTCGTCTATCATCCCCGTAAAAATAATCTTGTCCGCGCAGTTATCAAGCGCGGCCCTGTCCGCAAAATAATCACAGCTCAAACGGACTTCGGTATCAGCGAGCATCTTCTCGATCATCCCCGTATACCCGCCTCCGGGGATGCCCTGATACCTGTCGTCATAATAATTGTTATCATAAACAAAACGGATGGGAACCCTTGTGATAATCGATGCCGGCAAATCAACGCACTTCCGCCCCCACTGCTTTTCCGTATNCCCCTTTATCAACACCTCATAGATATCCCTGCCGGCCAGCGATACCGCCTGTTCCTCAAGATTCTGTGGGCACCCTTTAATCTCCGTCGCCTGTTCCGCGATCCGTTCCCGCGCCTGTGCCGGTGTAACGACATCGTCCCATATCCTGCAAAACGTATTCATGTTGAACGGCAGGTTGTATATGCGCCCGTTAAAAATCGCGATGGGGGAGTTTATAAAATTGTTAAACCCGGCGAAGCTGTTGACGAACTCCCAAACGCCTCTGTTATCCGTATGAAAAATATGCGCCCCGTAAGCGTGGATATTGATACCGTCCTGCACCCGTGTATGGCAGTTCCCGGCAATATGCCCACGGCGGTCGATGACAAGGCACCGTTTCCCGCGTTCCGTCAATACATTTGCCGCTGTTGCCGAGAACAGCCCGGCGCCGACAAGGAGATAATCGTACATAATGCAAAAATACATAATTCCGCGCCCAAATCAAAGTATCTAGTTTAGCAAAAATTTTGGCAAATCCGCCGTACATTCACTATATTATATATATCACGATTAGATATTATACCTGCACCATCACGGCTGTCGTGCAGTTGCAGGGCGGTGCAGGTATAATTTTTAATCGAATAATATCGGGGGACGACCGTCCGCGGTAATATCCATTATCCAAACCGGGGGTATATTAATGGCTGAAAAAACGGCAAATCTCGTAATAAGCGCGTTAGCCGCCGCGTTGTTGCTGCCCGCCGCCGCGTTCGCGCAGAATACGGCGGAAGTCTTTCTGATGCGGGCCAATCAGGACGGGGACCACCGCTGGCAGGATTCACTCAATTCCAACCGGTTCACAGTCTGGTTCAGCAAAGACGCCGGTGACTGCGCCGGACTCACCGACGCGCAGGCCCGTACCGCGCTGAACGAGCTTGAGAATATCTACGACACCTACGTCCACCGCGACGGCTTTCCGCCGCCCTACGCCGCGAGCGCCGCAAAGTATAAGATGGGCGTTTACGTCCTGCGCAACGGCAGCAACTGCACAAACGCGCCCAACAGCCAGTGCGGTTCGGGGAGATGCTGCGGCGGCACCACAACCTGCAGCGAAGGCCATGCGTTCGGCGGGACCATCGGCAACCCGCTGGCGCCCGGTATGTGGCTCTCATCCGGCGCGGTCTCGGACAAGTGGGCGCTCGCGCACGAGTTTATGCACGGCTTACAGTCTATGGCAGGCGGCATGGGCGGCGGCGTTACCAATTCCGGCACAAACTTCAGGGGATGGTTTTTCGAGTCCCACGCCAACCTGATGCCGCACGTTGTCTATCCGGGCGAAATCCACTACTGCGCCGAGATGTACACGCGCATGTCGAACCGCTACCTCGGCAGTACGCGCAACCG
>WQTH01000036.1 GCA_009786415.1 Chitinispirillia bacterium
GGGGGGGGGGTATTTATATCATTGATGAGTATGTTTGTCAAGCAAAGCGCAGGCGCGGCGCGTCCCGGCATAATCGCGGCGGTATATGCGGCTAAAATCGCTGTTGTCAACACCGTCAATCCCATATAAACACTCCCCAAGTTCATAATCAAGTTCCCGGTCAAAGCCCCCCGGCGTCCGCCGTCCGGCTGGGCGGCACCCTTATTTATAATATACTATACGGGTGTATCTTTTTTCAATACCCGCATCCTAAATCTTTACTCTGGGGGGTGGAAATCCGGGTTCGGCCCCTTTTTTGCGGGTTCGGCTGGCGGTTTTGTGGGGCGATTTGGCCTGCCGCAAAAAAAATTGTTTACACGGGCGTGTCCCATGATCTATATTTATATTAATCAGAAATTTTATATCAAGGCAAGCCGAAAGGATTTGTTCAGTATGGATAAACGTTCCGTTATTGTCAGGTCATCGTCCGTTATAATGGCCTTAGCGATGGTTTTCGCGGCCAACCTCTCTGTGTGGGCGGGCGAACCCGACCCTGTGGAGGCTGCCAAGCCGGCGGCTGTCAAATCCGAGCCGGGCGCAAAGACGGCAACGTCTGCCCCGGACGCAAAGAAAACGGCGCCTGCGCCGGATGCCAAGTCCGCCCCTGCCGCAAAGCCGGCGGTATCCGCGCCGGCTCAGGCCGAGCACGTTCACGGCCCATCATGCAACCACGGCCCCGCCGCGCCGGCGCAATCTTTCGGCGTTCAGGCCGACCCGTCCGACGGCCCTGTCCTCATCACCTCGCCGTTGCCGTGGTCCACGCTTAGGTCGGACTCCGTTGTGGTTTCGTTGCAGGCCGAGCTTGCCCTTTTGCCCAAGGGGAGCATCGATTTCAGGGTTGTGAGGCGGTCGGGCACCCGCGCGAGCACGGTTTTTACCAAGAGCGTGAAGATGGAGGAGCCCACGGCGGAGGTATTTTTGGGGCGGGTGCGCGAGCTGCCCGTTGGCGGGAATGTCTATTTGAGCATAGAGTGGAGCGTTCCGGGCAGCGATATCAAGGGGGTTGTGGAGCCGGTGGGCATCGTGAGGCTCATAGGCGAGATGACTGCCGACAACAGGTGGGTCCCGTCTCAGCCGCCGCTGGTCGCGGTTAAGCTTGCCGACGGCGTTTCAGGCACGCAGGCCGCCGAGGCGCTTGCCGGTGCGGGCGGGTTTGAGGTTGGGGGGATGAAGTTCGCGGCGGGGNGGAACTCCGTGGGGCTGTTCATCCGTTTTACCCCCGATGCCGGGGTTACGGGGATAGATTTCGCGTTTGACCTCAAGTGCGGCAAGAACGCATTTCTGGCGTGGGCCGACAGGTTTGTGATATACAGCGCCGCCGGCGACAGCGTGGGCGGCCGGCATTTCGGCAGGCGGGCTGTTGATAACGAAGGCCTCAAGTCCGAGGAGCTGGCGTGGGGCCGGAACAACTCGCCGGGTCTTGAGAAGGCGGACGCCGCGCGGGTAGTGATGGTGCGCTGGGCCGATATGGGGATACAGCCGTTTGAGGAGCGTACCGTAGGGTTCTCCGTTTTCGCGAACGGGCGGGTGAAAAAACAGCCCGCGTCTTACCCCGCCGCCGCGGACCGGAAGGTTCCGGGTACCTGGGGCGAGATAAAATTATCGAAATAAAAAATTTGCATTTCGGATTGACATGATGTATATTTGAGAAGATAGTATGGTGACCGTAGCATAGTCGGTTAATGCGCCAGATTGTGGTTCTGGATACCGAGGGTTCGAGTCCCTTCGGTCACCCCATTTTTCAGGTATCCCTGTTGTAATCTCCAAAATCCCTGTCAAAATTAGCATATATTCGCAAATCCGGCGGGTTAAATCGCCAAAATGCCGTTATCCCTGAATCATCGCTTGCCTTGTTCCGCGCCGCTTTTTCTTGCCTCCTGCGCCTTAACGCGGTGGAACTCTATCGCCTCGCTGTCCCTGATTATCGCGGCGACTAATTTGAAGCCTTTTCCGGCCCCGGCCCTCATAAAGCTGTAGCGGGTCTGCTTCATGTCTTCCGTGTAGACGGAGAGCCTGATAAGCGGGTACTCCCAGAACTTGAACCTGTCGCAGTCGTCGAAATATTTGGAGGATTTGGTTGCCACGAGTTGGTCGCCGTCCAATACGTCTTCGCTGATACTGCAAAATTTGCAATCGGGCTGAAGCGCTGTTGCAAAGTCCCGCTGCATATATTTGAAATAGTCGGGTATAAAGTCTTTTGGGGGGGAATATCCGTACGCGTAGCCTATATTCCAGTAGATAGTGTCGTGCGAGGCGGCTGTCAGCTTTGCGGTGTCTAAATTTGGGAGCAGCTCTTTTTCGAGCCACAGGCTGAACTCTTTTGGCAGCGCCTCGCGTTGTTTCATGCTGCGCCCTGGGGGATTGGGCAGTTGTTTGCACCTCTGCCTCTTAGCCGCCAGCGCAGATTTTGTAGAGTCGGCTACGGTTGCGAAGCGCGGCTTGGTTCCGCATTTGTAGCTCATGGCCTGCCTGGTCTTTTTGGTGTTTGGGGATTTAGGCGCGTCGGCGGCCAGGCGGAGGCCGGNGTTGTCGCTTACGCTGTATTCTGAGCTGGTCCGGCTGATAACGCGGGCCTTTTTGTACATATCCCGCTTCTCGTCCGTGCATTCCGCGCTGCAGCCGCGCAGCGCGCGGTGGGAGTTGCCGGCGGGGCCGCGGGGGTTCGCCTCTCCGGGCTTCCAGACGTATTTGCCGTATACGTCGCTTACCCACTCCTGCACGTTGCCGGTCATATCGTGTATGCCCAGCTCGTTGGCCTTTTTCCGGCCCACCGGCTGGGTTTTGTAGGAGATCCCCACAATTTTATGTGCGTCGCCGCTGTTGATGGTAATCCTGTTCTGCTCGCTGTTGCCTCTGAACCACGCGACCTCATCAAGGTCGTTGCCGCCGGAGTACCTGTAACCCTCACTTTTCAGGCCGCCGCGCGCCGCGTACTCCCACTCCGCCTCCGTCGGCAGGCGGTATTTCCTGCCGGTCATCCCGTTCAGCTTATTTATAAACTCCTGTACCATGTACCGGTTTACGCCGTTTACTGGCCGCGAGTTGTCACCCATCCACGTAGACGGGTTGTCGCCCATCACCTGCAGCCACTGTTTCTGCGTTACCTCGTACTTCCCTATATAGAAATTGTCGAGGGTCACGCACCGCGCCGGGCGCTCGTCATACCGGCACTCTTCCGCCTCGTCGTCCGGGCACCCCATAACAAACGTCCCGCCCTCCACGAACACCATCTCTATCTCTATTTGTGCCGAAGAACCCGTATCCTGCGCTGACACCGGGGTGTTGAGCATCGCCAGCAAGAGTGTGAATACGGTTGAAAGGGTTGCTTTCATCGGTTTTATCCTTTTATAATGTTATCCTGCATTTTGTGAGGATACGGTTACGGCGATTGGGCTTTCCCGGCAATGCGGATGCCTTCGTTCAAGCCGCTTTTATGTAAAATAGTTTTCGTCCCGCGCGGGAGCAATAAAGATTTATGCCGCCGTCAGGAAAGCCGGCGCTGCCTGCCGGCGAACCGTAAGGCAGCAACAAAATATAAAATAAAGTTTGAGCGGTTAAAGGCGATATATTATATTATACAACGAAGGCAAACGCATATCATACGTTTGGGATATGCCTTGTGTACAGTTATTCCGCCTCAAAACGGCGCCTGCACCGCTTGGAGGTTGCGTTGTAGCGGTGATGTCTCGCCGGATGGTACAGGCACTGTTTTGAGGTGCAACGGCTGTAATATGGGGATATGCGGGCGGCTTGTAGAATTAATCAAACCCGAACGCTTGCCGAAAACGTGCGCGGCGGGNGGCGGATAAGTGTCATAAAACAGTGTAACTTATTGATTTTATTGATTAATTACAATTGTGATCCGGGCTTGATATGCTGATAGTGCGAAAGCGCAACAGGAAAGAGGAACGCGAAGAGAAGAAGAGTAAGGCCGCCCGCAAGAAGCGCGCCGCACTCATGCGCCGGCTGTTCTTTTCCGTGCTGGTCGTTGGGCTTTTGGGCTTTTTCATCTATAACAATTTAGACTACTTCGAGGCGGTGGGGGAGTCTGCGCTGGCGCTTGGGAAGGCGAATGATAAGGATAAGGCGAAAGATAAGGCGAAGGCGCCGCCGGCTCCGCCAAGAGAGCACAGGACCGCTACGGAGCTTTTGGGCAAGCCGGAGTTCACGGACGGCAGCGTAGTGGTGCCGCTGAACAGTTTTATAGATGACCGGCATCCGGCGGCGTCCGATACGCCGATGCCCATACAGCCGGCGCTGCTGTCTCAGCTGCCGCGCGAGCGTGTTGGCGGCGATGGGCAGATGGATACCGTCACACGTCCGTTAGTCTCTTCCGTGGCGGGCCTGAAGCCGGAGCCGGAACGGGTTGCGGCGAAGTCTGTACCGCTGCCGCCGGAACCGGCGGCGCGGGTAGCGGATCCCGGCCTGTCGGCGGCAAAGCCTGATTCGGCGGATGTAAGGCACATATCGCTCAAGCAGGCCGCCCCTGTGCTTAATTCGGCGGCGGCGAAGCTGGATTCGGTTAGGGCGAAGTTTACATTGTTTGGCCGGACGGCAGTTCCCGATTCCGCGAAGGCAGGGCATATATCGCATGTGCATATGTCGGCGCCCGATTCGGTGAAGGCAAAGCCCGATTCCGCGAAAGCGGGGCATGCA
Source organism: Chitinispirillia bacterium (assembly GCA_009786415.1). Classification (GTDB taxonomy): domain Bacteria; phylum Fibrobacterota; class Chitinivibrionia; order Chitinivibrionales; family Chitinispirillaceae; genus GUT77. The sequence goes on from WQTH01000036.1 coordinate 4,696, forward strand.
TCGCGGGGGCATACGCCGGTGCCCGATACGGCGAAACCCGCCCTGCCGGCGGTGAAGCTGGGGAACGAGTCGATGGTGATTTCTAACATACGGTGCCGGCTGGCCGACCGGGAGGATATAAGCATAAACGTGTCGGTCGAGCTGTTCTACGACGGCAAGGCGCTAAACGAAGAGGTCCACGACAAGCGGGGGCCACTCACGGCGGTGCTGATAAATACCGTGCGGGGGCAGGAGTACGGCGGCGTTTCGACGGCGCATTTGCGGGCGGTGCTGTTAGACGCTTTTAACGATGTGCTGACGGCGGGGCAGCTGGNCGGCGTTGATATACGAAACTTCACAGTTGTGCAATAAGATTTTTGTGTTCGAAAGGTAATACGGAAAAATATGGGATTTTTTGACGCACTGATAAAGCTGATCGGTTCGAAGCAGGAGCGCGATGTCAGGAAACTGCTGCCGGTGCTTGAGGCGGTCAACGCGATGCGCGAGCGTACATCCGCGCTCTCAGACGATGAGTTGAAAGGCAAGACCGCCGAGTTCAGGGAGAGGCTCGCGGCGGGCGAGACGCTCGACGATCTCCTGCCGGAGGCTTACGCCGTGGTCCGCGAGGCTACTCACCGTGTTCTGGGAGAGCGCAAAATCGTAAAGGACCCGGCGACGGGCGCGGATATCCCGTATATGCTGCACTTCGACGTGCAGGTCATGGGCGCGGCGGTTTTGCATCAGGGCAAGATAGCCGAGATGAAGACCGGCGAGGGCAAGACGCAGGTCGCCGCGATGGCCACCTACCTCAACGCGCTCAGCGGCAAGGGCGTACACGTCATCACCGTCAACGATTATCTGGCCAAGCGCGACAGCGAGTGGATGGGCCGGATATTTACGTTTCTCGGCCTGACGGTAGGGTGCCTCGATGTTACCGAGCCGCACAGCCCTGAGCGGCAGGCGGCCTATAACGCGGATATCACCTTTGGCACCAATAATGAGTTCGGTTTTGATTATCTCCGCGACAATATGTCAAGCGCCCCCGAACAGTGTGTCCAGCGCGAGCTGAATTTTGCCATTGTAGACGAGACCGACAATATTTTGATTGACGAGGCGAGAACGCCGCTCATCATTTCCGGGCCGGTTACCAAATCGAACCGCGAGTACGAGGAGCTCAAGCCGCGCGTGGCGAAGTTAGTCTCCGCGCAGACCGCGCTTACGCAGAAGATCGTAACAGAGGCGGAAGAGTTTTTGCAGCAGGAGGGCAAGGAGTACGAGGCCGGCTTCAAGCTGTTGGTGATGCAGCGCGGCGCGCCGAGGAACAAGAGGTTTATCAAGCTGATGAAGGAGCAGGGCGCGGCCAAGTATATGAAAATGGTGGAGTCGGAGTATCTTCGCGACAAAAAGCTGCACCAGATAGACGATGAGCTTTACTATACGATAGACGAGTCGGGCCACAGCGCCGAACTCAACGAGAAGGGCCGTGTGCTGGTAGGCGGCGCAAACCCGGAGTTCTTCGTTGTGCCCGACCTGGCAGAGCAGCTGGGGCACATTGACAGGGACGAATCGGCATCGGTGCAGGAGAGGGCGGAGGCTAAGGAGAAGGCGCACCGCGAGTACGCGGAGATATCGGAGCGCATACACAGCGTAAGCCAGCTGCTCCGCGCGTATTCGCTGTATGAGAAGGATGTTAATTACGTTGTGCAGGACGGGCAGATTCTTATTGTAGACGAATTTACCGGACGTATATTGCATGGCCGCCGCTACAGCGAGGGGCTGCATCAGGCGCTTGAGGCGAAAGAGGGCGTTAAGGTAGCCGGCGAGAACCAGACGCTTGCCACGGTCACGTTCCAGAACTTTTTTAAGATGTACAACAAGCTCGCGGGCATGACGGGCACCGCCGTCACCGAGGCTGCGGAGTTCAACGATATTTACAAGCTCGACGTGGTAACGATCCCCACGAACCGCCCGCTGCAGCGCGAGGATTTCGACGACGAGATCTACAAGACATATAACGAGAAGTACAAGGCGATAGTGCAGGATATCCGCGTAATGAACGAGAAGGGCCGTCCGTGCCTTGTGGGCACAACGTCCATCGAGAAGTCTGAAATTTTGAGCAAGTTGCTTTTGCGCGCGGGTATACAGCACGAGGTTTTGAACGCGAAGCACCACGCGAAGGAGGCGGCGATTGTGGCGCAGGCGGGGCGTGTAGGCGCGGTGACGATTGCGACGAACATGGCAGGCCGCGGTACGGACATTGTGCTCGGCGGCAATTTTGAGATAATGGCGAACAACAAGCTTATTGCGGAGGGGATATCCCCCGAATCGACAGCGCTTGAGGAGAAGCGCAGGAAGTACGCGAAGCTGTATGAGGAATTGCGCGATGAGCAGAAGAGGGTGCTGGAGCTTGGCGGCCTGCACATAATAGGCACCGAGCGCCACGAGAGCCGGCGTATTGATAATCAGCTGCGCGGCCGCGCCGGGCGTCAGGGGGATCCGGGGTCGTCCAAATTTTTCCTGTCGATTGATGATGATCTCATGCGCATATTCGGCGCCGAAAGAATCAGGGCGGTGATGGACAGGCTCGGCACGCCGGAGGGCGAGCCTATAAGCCACCGTTGGGTGTCGGGCTCTATAGCCGGCGCGCAGAAGCGGGTTGAGGGGCGCAACTTTGATATCCGCAAGCACCTCAAGGATTATGACGACGTGATGAACCTGCAGCGCCGCGAGATTTACGGTCTGCGCCAGCGCATACTGCGCGGGGAGAACCTGAAAGACGAGATGCTCGACCAGATAGCCGGCGCGCTCGAAGATTCCGTGCTCAAGTTCGCGCCCGACAAGTCATTTTCCGACAACTGGAATCTGAACGGGCTCTACGAAGACGCGCAGACCGCGTTCGGCGTGGTCTACAGGGTGCCGGAGGACGACGTAAATTCCAAGCAGCAGGATGATGTTTTTGACGAGATGTGGGTGCTGATAAAGGCGAGGTACGAGGAGAAGGAGGCGCGTTTCGGCGCTGAGGCGATGCGCCGGTTCGAGCGGGCGGTATTTTTGATGGTGATAGACAATCTGTGGAAGGACCATCTATTCGAAATGGATCACCTGCGCGGCGGGGTCCAGTTCAGGGCGTTTGGCCAGAAGAACCCGCTCTACGAGTACCAGCGCGAAGGCCTCAAGATGTTCAAGGAGCTGCGTGGCGCGATAGCCAGGGAGGTATCGGGCTACCTCTTCCGTTTGGAGAAAGCGGAGCGTAATGCCCCGGCGACTTTCACCGGGACGAAAACGATTCACGACGCCGCGGGCACATTTGGCGCCCCCCCATCGGCCTCAAATACGGCAATGGCCCGCTCAAGGGTCCCGGCCGGCTTAATGACCAGCCGCGGCGGCGCCGAAGGCCAGCCCGCGCAGAAAGTGCCGATCCGTGTAGGCCCCCAAACAGGCCGCAACGACCCCTGCCCCTGCGGCAGCGGCAAAAAGTACAAGAAATGCTGCGGGGCGGATACGTAGGTGAAAGGCTATTTTTTCACATTCGAAGGCATAGACGGCTGCGGCAAATCGACCCAGCTGTCCCGCACGGCCGGCGCCCTGCGCGCCCGTGGCGCAAACATCCTAGTAACCCGCGAGCCCGGCGGCCCGCCCATCAGCGAAAAAATCCGCGAGATACTGATATCTCCCGATAATTCCGCGATGTTCCCGGAAACCGAGTGCTTATTATACCTCGCCGCAAGGGCCCAGCACGTCCGCGAGGTAATAAAGCCTGCGGTCGAAAGGGGCCAGATAGTCCTCTGCGACCGCTTTGAGCAGGCGACTTTCGCGTATCAGGGTTACGGCAGGGGGCTGGAGGTACCGTTTCTTAAGGATATAAACAGTTTTGCCGCCGGAGGTATATCCCCCGACATAACCTTTATTTTCGACATCCCCGTAGAGCTCTCACAGGAGCGTCTATCAAGGATAGGCAAGGGTAAAGACCGGATGGAGAGCGAGGGCGCGGCGTTTTTCGGGAGGGTCAGGGAGGGGTATCTGAACGCCGCCCGGTTGTCCCCCGGCAAAATAAGGCTTTTGGACGGGTCTAAGGGCTTAGATGAACTGACGGGTGAGATTTTGGGCATCATTGAGGCTCGGATCGCCGGGCAGGATGCGGGACAGTACGAATAACGCCGGATACGCAGGGATGCGCCTCTCTGTGGACGGGCGGGCTTGTTTCAATAATATACTGGTTTCGGCCCTGTGACAATCCGCCCGCCCCCGCGCCGGCCCGGATTTTATTTTTTTGTCTTAAATTTTACATTCCCCGTGGCCATAATATATATTAATAGACTTATATGCTATAAATCCCTAATTTTGCCGGGAGAGTTGGTGGGTTATATGGAAAAGACGGAAAAAGCGGAAAATACGGGCGGTTCGGCGGGCGGCGCGCCTGAAAACCGGTTCTTCAGCGGTATTCCCATGGTGGGGATGGTCGTGCTGATCGTTGTCGTTATCGGCCTCGCGGTGGACTCCATCGGCGCGGCGGGGGGCGGCGACAACTTCTTCTCCGACGTGGTGCGCATGGACAACGTGGCGGCCAAGATCCACCAGAACTACGTCGAGGATGTCTCGTCCAAGGAACTGGTCGACAACGCCATCAAGGGGATGATGCAGGTGCTCGACCCCCATACGGCTTATTTTGAGGCCAAGGAGTACGACGACCTGCGGATGCAGACCGAGGGCAAGTTCGGGGGGCTGGGCATACAGATCTCCATAAGGGACAAGGTGCTGACGGTGATGACGCCTATCTCCGGCACGCCGGCGTTTAGGGCCGGAATACAGTCCGGCGACCAGATTATAAGGATAGACGGTGTGTCTACGCGCGGCATTACGACCGACAAGGCGGTAACGAAGCTGCGCGGCGATCCGGGTACCGAGGTCAAGCTGCTCATACGCCGCAGGGGCGAGGCGCAGGATTTGGAGTATGTCATAAAGCGCGAGATCATTACCATCAAGTCTGTGCCGTTTTCGGGGGTGCTTGATAACGGGATAGGTTACATAACGCTGCACCAGTTCTCGCAGGACGCGGGCGCCGAGGTGGAGCGGGCCATAAGGGACCTGCTCAAGAAGAACATAAATGGGCTGGTTTTTGACCTGCGCTACAATCCGGGCGGGTTGCTGCCTCAGGCTATAGAGGTATCCGAGAAGTTTTTGCCGCAGCGGACGCTTGTCGTGTCCACGCGCGGGCGGGTGCGCAATCAGAACAGGGAGTATCATTCCACGCGGGGCGCGGTTTTGCCGATGGATATGCCGCTTGTGGTGCTGGTGGACAAAGCCTCGGCGAGCGCCTCGGAGATCGTGGCGGGCGCGGTGCAGGACTGGGACCGCGGGGTGATCCTCGGCGACACCACGTTCGGCAAGGGGTCGGTGCAGAGCATACTGCAGTTAGACGCGGTGAACCACCTCAAGCTGACGACCGCGTTTTACTATACGCCGGCCGGCCGTTGCATCAATAAGCCCGAAAACTTCTCGCGAAAGGCTGATGACGATGGCGATGGCGGTGAGGGCGAGGAGGGNGAGGGCGAGGGCGTAGCCGTTGAGGTTAAGAAAGAGCACATGAAGGCCGATACCGCGACCTACCGCACCAAGGGCGGCCGTTTGGTCTGCGGCGGCGGCGGCATAGTTCCCGACACGGTGGTTCAGCGCAAGATTCCGGAGGCGGCGGTCCGCGCGCTTTTGGTGCGTGACCTGTTCTTCCAGTTCGCCAACCTTGAGTACGTAAGGCTCCAAAAGCGCGGCGTGAAGATAGCCCCGAACTACCAGCCGGACGACGTGACCGTTAAGGCGTTTTACGCCCACATAGACTCTGTGGAGTTCACCTTTCAGAGTTTGGCGCAGATGCAGTTCGAGGAGTTCAAAAAGCGCAGCGGGCTAATGGAGGATACGACCATGAAAGACAACAAAAACCCGTACCTTGAGCCGCCCAAGTTTGCCGAATCCGACTTCAAAAGCCTGAGGGCGGCTGCGGAGCGCGTAGATTCGATTTTGGCCGAAGACAGCAAAAAAGCGATTCGTCAGAACGAGTCGGAGATCAGGCGGTTGATAAAAGAAGCCCTGCTGGTAAGAGAGTTCGGTCAGGACCACGAGGCGGTCTACCGCTCCAAACTGGCAAACGACGATCAGCTGAAAGCGGCGGCAGCTCTGATAAACAACAGGCAGGCATACAACCGCCTGTTAAAAGTACAGGCGGCGTCAGCGCCAAAGCCGCAACCGGCTCCGGCAACACAGGGTCAGGATACCAAAAAGGCACCGGACAATAAGAAGGATCAGGATAAGAAAAAACGGAATTAATTTTTACATATTTATTATTGTATCAGGAGGCAGTCAGTATGATTCAGAAGTTGCGGGAGATGGCCCCCGGTCTGATGATAGTCATCATCGTCGCGTTTGTCGGCGGTACTATATTCCTCGATTGGGGGATGAATGTTACCGGTCAGGGCCGCGCGACCTCGGCGGGCAAGATTAACGGTAAAGATGTCTCGTTCGAGCATTTCAACAGGCTCGTTGATATGGAGCGTATGAGGCAGCAGGAGATGGGCCGCGACATTCCGCCCCAGCAGTCACGCATGATTCCCGCTCAGGTGTGGAACCGTGAGGTGAACAGGGTGCTCCTTGACAAGGTTGTCAAGGATATGCGTCTTGAGTCTTCCCCAGAGGCGGTATTTGAGTATCTGCGACGCAATCCAGCTGTCCTTGGCCTCGATACAGCGTCGGTTTTTATGACAAACGGGGTATTTGACACTACCAAGTACGCTCAGTGGCTCAACGAGCCGCGGACGTGGGCGTTGCCGCTTATGAGGGATGTAGAGTATCAGATCAAGTATCAGGAACTGCCCGCCCAAAAGCTGGATGCGCTCCTCAAGGCCGGCGTGTTCGTATCGCCCGCCGAGGTTGCGTACGAGTTCAGACAGCGCAACGACAAGGCGACCTTCGAGTACTTCAAGGTGGCCGATCGCAACTTCCGCAGCGATGATACGTCCGCCATTACGGATAAAATGATCAGCGATTTTTACGCGGCTAACCAAAGGCTTTTTCATCGCGATGAACAGGCCGACCTCTACTTCGTAAAGATCCCTAAGATTGCTACTAAGGCTGACGTGGATTTCAACCGGGCGGCTTTGGGGGCCATGAAGAGGAAGATTGAGGTCGGAGAGCTTACTTTTGAGGAGGCGGCGTTTGAGTCTGACGACGAGGGTACGGCCCAGAACGGCGGCGATTTGGGCTGGTTTGGCAGGGGGATGATGGTTGCCGAGTTTGAGGCCACGGCGTTTTCCATTGATACCGGCGTGATCTCCGATCCCGTAAAGACGATGTTCGGGCATCACATCATAAAGGTTTATGATCAGGAGCGGGATACCGCCGGCACGATTGTGAGGGTCAGGGCCCGTCACATACTTATCAAGGACAACCCGACCAACGAGACGCTTGATATGCTCTCAGCCAAGGCTGACGATCTCAGGCGCGCGATTGTCTCTAACGGTTTTGAGGCTGCGGCGAGTGGCGATCCCACGATTATATTTGATTCCACCGGCCTTTTCAGGCGCGTTGACAATGTTCCCAAGATCGGCTATATTTACGGCGTAAACTCGTTCGCGTTCAGCAATCGCAAGCCGGGTGAGGTATCGGACGTTATTGACGACCAGAACGCTTTTTACATTTTCGGCGTCAAGCAGAAAACCAAGCGCGGTTTGCAATCGCTGGCTGTTGTCCGCCCGTATATTGTGAACGCGCTTAAAGATACCCTTGCGTCTCAGGGGGCGAAGAGTTACGCCCAGTCAATACTTGAAAGGGTGAAGGGCGGCGCGACCGTGGATGATATCAAAGATGGGAGCGTCAATGTGGCGGCGGGCCTTGCCGAAGATGTGGCGGCCGGCGGATATGTACCCCAACTCGGCGGGCCGTTAAGGGCCGCGAATGTTGCGCTTAAACTGTCGGAGGGGCAGGTGTCGAACATCATAAGGGAGAGCGACGGTTTCAGCATAGTGCGTGTAACCAGGAAAAACGAGCCGGTCGCTTACGACCCGGAGAACCAGCAGGCCAGACAGGCCGCCGAGATGGCGAAGATGCAGGGGCAGCAGTCGGCGTACGTGGAGTGGTTCAGGAGTTTGCACAGCGGCGCTAAGATTGTCAACAATGTCGAAAGAATTTATTTGGATTGATTTGTGGGTGATACGGTGTCTATTGGTTGATGGGGCGGACTTTACGGGTCCGCCTTTTTTATTTAGGGATGCGTTCCTGCAAATATTCCCGCAGATATTTTCCAGTAACAGATGCCTTGTTTTTGACGATTTGCTCCGGCGTTCCCACAGCGATGATCGTACCGCCCCTGTCGCCGCCCTCCGGCCCTAAATCAATAATGTAATCGGCGCATTTCATAACGTCTAAATTATGCTCGATGACGATGATAGAGTTTCCTTTGTCAACAAGTTCCTGGATAACTGACATCAGCATAAGTATATCCTCAAAGTGCAATCCGGTAGTAGGTTCGTCGAGGATGTACAGCGTTTTCCCCGTGGCCCTCTTTGCGAGTTCGGACGCTAATTTTATCCGCTGCGCTTCACCGCCGGAGAGCGTGTTCGCCGGTTGTCCCAATCTGATGTATCCCAAACCTACCTGTGATAAAACTTGCAATTTCTGTCGTATCGCCGACAGATTGTCGAAAAATACCAGCGCCTCATCTACCGTCATCCCCAATACATCGGATATCGACCGCCCCTTGTATAACACTTCCAATGTCTCCCGGTTATACCGCTTGCCGCCGCAGTTCTCGCATTTAACGTATACGTCCGGCAAAAAGTGCATCTCTATCCGCAGTTCCCCGTCGCCCTCGCAAGTCTCGCATCTCCCGCCCTTTACGTTGAAACTGAAGCGGCCGGGTTGATACCCCCTTATCTTGCTCTCCGGCAGCATCGCGAAGAGATTCCTTATCGCGTCGAAGACTTTTGTGTATGTAGCCGGGTTTGAGCGCGGCGTTCGGCCAATGGGGGACTGGTCGATGTCGATCACCTTGTCCAGGTTTGACAGGCCGGAAATGTTTTTGTGCTTGAGCGGCATCGTCTTAGATCCGTACAGTTTCTTTTGCAGTGCCGGGTATAGTGTTTGGTTGACGAGCGAACTTTTGCCCGATCCCGATACGCCGGTTACGCAGACGAGCATCCCCAGAGGGAATTCCGCGTCGACACTTTTAAGGTTATGGCCGGTCGCCCCGTTGACTTTTATTGAGAGCCCGCTGCCCTCCCTGCGTTTTGCCGGCATGGGGATGGTTCTTTTTCCGGAGAGATATTGCCCGGTTATTGACTTCTTATTTTTAGCGACCTGCGCCGGCGCGCCGTACGCGACTAATTCGCCGCCGTGGACTCCAGCGCCGGGGCCTATGTCTATTAGGTGGTCCGCTGCCATGATAGTCTCTTTATCGTGCTCGATAACTACTACCGTATTGTCAAGGTCGCGTAACGCCGTTAATGTCGCCAAAAGGCGTGTATTGTCGCGGGGATGCAGGCCGATGCTCGGCTCATCCAGAATATAGAGGACGCCGGTCAGCCTTGACCCGATTTGCGTAGCGAGACGGATACGCTGCGATTCTCCGCCTGAGAGCGTTCCTGCCGTCCTGTCAAGTGTCAGGTATGACAGTCCCACATCATTCAGAAATCCTAACCGCTGCAATATCTCGCGGATGATGGGTTTTGATATTTCCTTCGCGTGCCCGGTCGGGCTGTAACCCTCAAAGAACTTTAGCGCGGACTCGATTGACATATGCGATATCTCGGCGATGTTTTTATTCTCAACCAGTATCGCCAGTATCTGTTTCTTGTAGCGCGTTCCCTCGCACGCTGGGCAGTTTCTTTGCGCCATGAACGTTTCTATCCATCGGCGGATATCCTCCGACGTAGTTTCCTTGTGCCGCCGCAGCAGGTTGGGTATGACCCCTTCGAACGCTCGGTTGAAGCGGGCGTGGCTCTTGCCGTCTTTGCCGTGGAACTCCACCTCAAACTTTTCGCCGCCGCTGCCGTGCAGCAAGACCTCTTTATGTTTTGCCGAGAGGGACTTATACGGGGCGTTCATTGGTATCTTGTACTTCTTGCATACCGCGTGCAGCATATGGTTGTTCCNCCCGCCGTCAATATAGGCCCCGTTCCACGGGATGATCGCGCCGTCGAGCAGGGTCTTTGTCTGATCCGGCGCTACGAGGTCTGGATCTATCTCCAAAAGAAAGCCAAGGCCGTGGCACTCTTCGCACGCGCCAAGCGGACTGTTGAAGGAGAACATGGCCGGTGTGGGCTGGTCGCAGCTTATTCCGCAGATTGGGCAGGCTAACCGTTGGGAGAATAGCAGTTCTTCTTTGCCGATGATGTCGGCGATTACTGTTTCTTCCGCGCTGACCGCCAAAGCGGTTTCTAATGATTCGGCCAGACGTGACGCTATTGACGGGCCGTTGACCAATCGGTCTATAACGACTTCTATGTTGTGCTTTTTCTTCGCGTCAATCGGTATGTCGTCGTCTATATTATATATGGCGTTGTCGACACGTACGCGTACGTAACCGTTTTTTTGCAGCTTTTCCAAAAGTTCTTTGTGCGCGCCCTTGCGGTTGTTGACTATAGGCGCGAGGATTTGGAACTTTGCCCCTGTGTCAAGCGACAAAATCCTGTCGGTGATCTCCTGTATCGATTGACGCGCGATAACCCGCCCGCATTTGTAACATGTCGGCGTGCCTACTCTCGCATAGAGCAAGCGCAGGTAGTCGTGGATTTCGGTTATTGTTCCTACAGTAGAGCGTGGATTATGGCCCGTGGTTTTTTGCTCTATGGATATGGCGGGGGAGAGGCCGTCAATCCTGTCGACATCCGGTTTCTCCATAAGCCCCAAAAACTGCCGCGCGTAGGCGGACAGCGATTCTACGTACCTGCGCTGGCTTTCGGAGTACAGCGTGTCGAAAGCTAATGAGGATTTCCCCGATCCCGACAGCCCGGTTATTACTGTCAGGCTGTTGCGCGGTATCGTGACGTCTATGTTTTTCAGGTTGTGGACGCGAGCGCCCTTTATCTCAATGTTGCGCATTAATCCTCACAGGTATTGTTCCCGCTTGTGTCGTTTCCATCTGTTCCGCCGGCGCAGTCGATATCGCTGTGGTACAGTTCGTAGGCTCCGTTGACCGCTTCCATCACCTTCTCCCTGTTGAATGGCTTGAACAGGCACGGGNATTTGACGGTCTTGTTGATTTTGACGAGCGTGTGTTTGGGGTTGTAGCCGAAACCGGTCATAAGCGCGAAACGGCACTCGAACCCCTGCGCTTTTATCGCGCTTATGAATTCGTAGCCGTCCATTTCGGGCATTGCGATGTCGGTTATCACCAAAAAGTGCGGCTGTCTGGCGAGCGCTTCAAACGCCTGAGAGACAGTTGGCGCAGTCGTCACTTCCCATCCCATGGTTTCCAAGTAGATTCTCAGAAACTCAAGGACGTCGATTTCGTCGTCGACGACCAATATTTTTCTATTCTTTTCTTTTGAAGAGTTCATAGGTTTTATCTATCAGTTCCTGTTTTCCGAATGGTTTCGCGATGTACGCGTCCGCATTCATTATGTGAAGTCCTACCATATGGTCGAATTCACGGCTTTTGCCGGTGAGTATCGCTATCGGTGTGCCATTGAAACTTTTGTCTCCGCGGATTTGCCTGAAGACCGCCCATCCGTCGAGTTTTGGCATATTCAGGTCTAAGAGTATGGCGTCGGGCCGGTACTCTTTGACTTTCGCATAGGCTGCTTCCGAGTCGAGGACGAAGTCTACCTCGAACATCTCGTCGGTTTCAAGGACCAGTTTGACGAGATCGGCGATGTCCAGATCGTCTTCGATAACCAGAATTTTCTTTTTCATCCCCCGCCCCCTCTCTTCTTTGAGAATTCGGCAAAGAGCCATTTCCAGTACCTGAGCGCCACCGCGAATGCCACAGCCGCTGCCGCGAAACGTATCGAACCTGTAAGTATAGGCATAAAATCCAAACTCAGCGACCGTGGTATGGTTTCGAGACCCGAAGCCGCGACGACCGCCCCCGCAGTCACGAACAGTATCAAATAGTACGGCTTGTCACGCCCGGCGTACCTCGCTTCGCCCACGCACTTGCTCAGGTAGGCGAGCACGAGCATCATCGTTACTGCCATAACGTCAAAGAAAAAAAGCGGTTGATCGTACATAGCGCCTTACCTCGTCCTTCTTTTTCTCATAGACACGAACAGCCCTACTATGCTGAGCGTAGAGCACATACTGCAGCCCAAAATCGCCGTCGTTCTCACTATGCCAACATAGGCGCCGGCATCCGGTACCAGAATCGTCCCCATAAAAATCGCGCCCAAAAGCAGCGACAGCAAAAATCCCAGAAACGGTGCGTTCCCTTTGGTCTTCCTGTGGAAGAAAGCCGATATCAAAAGAGCGATAACGTTCAGCCCCATACAGAAGAAAACGTATCCGGCAATGAGCAGTTCTTCAGCGGTTGTCGGAAATTCCATATTTGGCCCCCGCCTACTTCTTCCCGAACGCTTTCATGAACGCCTCCTGCGGCGACACCGCAGAGTGCGATATGCCGCTCATGACGCCGTCCTTGCCGCTGAACTTGGACTCGACCTCTATCCCCTTGGGCGTAATCTTGTAGCAGCGTATCTCCTTTTGGTGGTCGCTGCCGCGCATTTTCAGGAAGCACAGCGCTTTGGCTATGGCGCTGTCTACCTCCACATATCTTAAAAGTACGTATGTGTCGACTATAAATGGTATTTTACTTGTAATTTGAGACAGGTTGCCCAGCAGGCTGTCGTTTTCGCGCAGCAGGATGCTGGTTACGCCCTCGCGTTTGAGGGCGTTTATGAACCGCCGCTCGATATCCCGCCGCTCGTAGGGGTTTTGCGCCATAGGCTCGAAGTGCGTCATCGAGTCGACCAGCACCCGCTTTACGCCCATCTCCTCCACCATCTTTACGAACTCGCCAGTGGGCTTGTCGAACTCCGTGAGCGCGGTTTCGGGGTCTGAGAAGAGGATTTTGAGCTTCCCTTCGCCCTCAAGCTTTTTGAAGTCCCAGCCGAACTGCATGGCGTCGTGGTAGTACTGCTGCGGGAACTCCTCGAAGGTGATGATGAGGCCCGGCTCGTTGAATTTTGTGATGCCGTTGTAGATGAACTGCATACCCAGCGTGGTCTTGCCGGTGCCGGGGGCCCCCTCAAGCAGGTTGGCGGAGCCGGGCAGCAGACCGCCACAGATCATGGAGTCTAAGGACTTTATGCCGAATGATACACGTTTCTCCGATGTCATAATTATTTCCTGAATAGTGTTCGTTAATGTGTATTGACGGGCGTTTCCGGCCGCCGGTACCCTTTTTTATGAGAACAGGTGCGTAATTACTGCCTTTTGCACGTGCAAACGGTTTTCCGCCTCGTCGTACGCGACCGACGCGTCCGAATCAAGGACATCGTCTGTTATCTCTTCCCCCCGGTGCGCCGGCAGGCAGTGCGATACCAGTACGTCTTTTGGGGCCAGCGCGACAATATCCGCGTTGATCTGGTAGCCGGCGAACACCTTTTTGCGCTCTTCGGCCTCCTCCTCCTGCCCCATGCTTGCCCATACATCGGTATATATGGCGTCCGCGTCGGCCACTGCCGCACGGAGGTCGTTTGTGATGACTATCGAACCGCCGGTCGCCGCGCAAACCTCTTTGCATTTGGCGATGACCTCCTTGCCGGGCTCGTATCCCCTGGGGCTGGCGACAGTCATTTTGTGCCCGAGCTTCGCGCAAAGCGCCATTATGGAGAAACAGACGTTGTTCCCGTCGCCGGCGAAAGCCACGTTTATGCGCTTGCCGCCGCGCTCTTCCTGCATTGTCAGGCCGAAAGCTAAGGCCTGGCAGGGGTGTGAGGTGTCGGTCAGGGCATTTATCACCGGCACCGAGCACGAGGCCGCCAAGCGGGTGAGGGTTTCATGGGCGAAGGTCCGCGCGATGACGAGGTGCACGATTCGTTCCAGGTTGCGCGCAACATCCTCCACGCTCTCGCGTTTACCCATACCCACGGATTCGGAGGCCAAATTTATGGGATGGCCGCCAAGCTCGCAGATCGCGGTTTCGAACGAGATACGTGTGCGCAACGAGGGTTTTTCGAAGATCATGACCCCGGTTTTTCCCGTCAGCACCTTTTTTTCCGAGACNCCCCGCCCCTCTTTGAGCTTGGCCGCGAGCGCCAATATGCCGCGGATCTCATCGGGCGAGTAGTCGAAAAGTGTCAGCAAATCTTTTTTTTTCATAATTGTACAATCGTTTAAATATGAACAGTTACCGCCCCGTATTATTAATGAACACTCGGTTGGCATTGCCGCAATACGCGGCGTGAACGCCATGCCGGCTGAGTGTCTAACCCGCCCGCGCGCTGTGCGGGGGTAAGCCGTGGGCGGGTATTTTCTTAATAAAGGCGCCGGCGGCACCCGCCTTGAAACCGCCGCCGGCCGGCCCGGTGTCCGGACCCCGTTATAATAAAATAATAGAAGGAACGGCTCCGTACCAAAAAAGGGGGGAAAAAAATAATTAACTTTTTTTAACTTTTTTCAGCGCGGAGAAAAAATAGAATATATATTGTCATTAACGTCAAAAAAATAATAAAAAACAACTTTACAAGCCCATCGCGGGGGAGGTTTGTTATGGAGATCACAGAAGTCAGAATTTCGCTGCGCAACGAGGAGAAGCTCAAGGCGTTCGCCAGCATAACGTTAGACAGTTGCCTTGTAGTCCGGGGCCTGCGGGTCATAAACGGCTCAAACGGCTACTTTGTCTCGATGCCGAGCAAGCGCCGGCGCAACGGTATGTATCAGGATATCTTCCATCCGATCAACAATGAGACGAGGAAGCTTATTGAGGACAAGGTGCTGGATGCCTTCGAGGCGGAGCTCAGCCGGGCCGAAAATGCCGATTATTACGAGGCCGAAGGGCAGGAGGATACCTATTTAGACGAATAACGTATTTTTTTCTTGACATCGGTTGTACCCCTATAGTATTTTATATTACTGGAGTGAATTTCAGGCCCGCGTCCCCAAAAGGGGGGCGCGGGTTCATAAATTATGAATGGGGAGCGAAATGTCGAGAAAAAAGTTTATTGCGGGTAACTGGAAGATGAACACCACGGTCGAAGAGGCCGTAGCCCTCGCTAAAGGCGTGGTGGAAGCCGTAGGCGGCGTAAGTGATGTAGATGTGGCCGTCTGCCCCCCCTACACCAACCTGTCAGCCGTTTCGCAGGCCATAAAGGGATCTAATGTGAAGCTCGGCGCCCAAGACGTGCACTGGGAGGCCAAGGGTGCGTTCACCGGCAAGGTGAGCTGTGATATGCTCAAGTCCGTAGGCGTAACCTATGTAATTATAGGTCACTCCGAGCAGCGCCAATACTTCGGCGAGACCAACGGAACGGTCAACAAGAAGACCAAAGCGGTCCTCGCGGCCGGCCTCCTGCCCATAGTATGCGTGGGCGAAACGCTCGACGAACGCAACGGCGGCAAGATGGATGCGGTAATAGACGGCCAGACCCGCGGCGCCTTTGAAGGCATAAGCGCGTCCGACGCGGCCAAATGCACCATAGCCTACGAGCCCGTTTGGGCCATAGGCACCGGCGTAACAGCCACCCCGGAGCAGGCAAACGAGGCGCACGTATTTATAAGGAATATATTGGTGAGCCTGTACGGTAAAGACACCGCCGACAAAATGCGCATCCAATACGGCGGCAGCATGAAGCCGGACAACGCCAAAGGCCTTCTGGCCCTTAGCGACATAGACGGCGGCCTGATAGGCGGCGCGGCGCTGAAACCGGCGGACTTTGCGGGTATAGTACAGCCTAAGTAATGTATTGGTATTGACTTATAATTATTATTAATATTAACAAAAAGTTGGTGGTATCATGATTTTTGGTATTTTGTTATTCCTGTTCATCCTGACCTGCTTAGTCCTCTGCCTGCTGATTTTAATCCAGTCAGACAAGGGCGGCGGCATCTCCGGCGCGATAGGCGGTTTAAGCGGCGCCAACAACTTTCTTGGCACCCAGGACACGGCCAATATCCTGACCAAGGGGACCTACGGCATAGGCGCTTTCTTTTTGGCGCTATGTATTTTAATGACCGTGGTCGCCCCCGGCGGCTCGGGATCAGTCCCCAAGTCGGATATGCAGCGGAGGGCCGAGCGTGTGCAGGCCGTTACCCCTATGCCCATTCCGTCGGCAGGCGCGGGTTTCGCCGAAGAGGCGCCGGCGGCCGAAGAGTTTGGCGCCCCGTCCTCCAATATGCCGGTAATTCAGGGCGACATTATTGAGGGCGGTGTAATAAAGAGGATAGGTCCGGACGGAAATCTGATTGATGTGGATCCGGCGCATCCGTAACGGCGTACGGTTGGCAGCGATATAACGCGGTCGTGGTGGAATTGGTAGACACGCTACTTTGAGGGGGTAGTGGGCGTACGCCTGTGTCGGTTCGAGTCCGACCGACCGCATAATTAAAATAAGGGGCGTTTTTTGCCCCTTTTTTTATAGGCATCCGGCGCCTGCGGGGGCGCGAAAAGGGTCGGCGTATGAGCGATTTGTACAGGCACGACATCGAGATTGCGCGGCAGGGGGCGGTCAGGATTGCCGGCGTGGACGAGGCCGGCCGCGGTCCGCTGGCCGGCCCGGTTGTTGCCGCAGCGGTTGTTCTCAGGCTCGATGAGCCGATCGGCGGCGTCAACGATTCCAAAAAATTGACAGCCGGCCGGCGGGATGCCCTGTACGACAAGATAACAGCCGGCGCCGCCGCGTACGGCATAGGGGTGTCGGAAGCGGAGGAAATCGACGAAATAAACATACTGCAGGCCACTTTTCAGGCGATGAGGCGGGCGCTTGAACAACTGGGTGAGTACGGCCTGCTGTTGGTCGACGGAAATCAGTGCATCCCCGGGATACCGCGCGAGTCCCAGCGGGCCATAGTTTCCGGCGACGCCAAAAGCGCCTCCATCGCCGCGGCGTCCATACTGGCGAAGGTGACGAGGGACAGGATGATGGAGGAGTATCACGCCCGGTACCCGCAGTACGCGTTCGCGAAGCACAAGGGGTACGGGACGAAGCTCCACCGGGAGATGATCATAAAAAACGGCCTGTGCCGGATACACCGTAAGTCGTTTTGCGATAACATTTTAACTCACATAGATCTTTTTGACGAAAGGGATGGATAGATATGGCTGATGTAAAGGCATTTAAGGGATACCGCTTCGCGCTTTCCGACCCCTCCGACCTGGGTCGGCACTGCGCCCCCCCGTACGACATGATTGACGAGCCGATGGTGGACCGTCTCTACGACAAGNACCCGAACAACGTGGTGCGCATAACCCAGAACCGCCGCGAGGCCGCCGACACCGCCAATAAGGTTCGCCACGTCCGCGCCGCCGCGTTCATGAAAGAGTGGTTGAAGAAGGGGATCATCGCGCAGGACGACGCCGACTCCGTATACATATACCGCCAGCGGTTCACGATCACCCAGTCCGGCGTCCCTGTCTCCCACGAACGCACGGGCATCACCCTCCTCGTGAAACTGGTTGATTTTGAGGAGCAGGTCGTTTTACCGCACGAGTACACGCTATCGGGGCCCAAGCAGGACCGCTACGAGCTCATGGAGACGACCAATGCCAACACCGGCCAGATCTTCGGCCTTGCCTCCGACAAGGACGGGGCGTTCTACGCGCTCATAAGCGAGATCGCCGACGCCGCGCCGCTTTTGGGGACGTTCACCGACGATAACGGCGTCGTCCACACGCTGTACCGGTGCACGGACGCGGGACAGATCGACCGGGCTGCGCAGCTTATGAGGAAGCGCAGTATTCTGATAGCCGACGGACACCACCGCTACGAGACCGCGCTGCGGTTCTGGCGGGACCGGGGGGACGACGCGCTCTCGTACGTGATGATGACGCTGGTGTCCACCGCCGACCCCGGCCTTGTTATCCGCCCGTTCCACCGCCTTGTGCGCAAGACCGGCGAGGGGCGCGTCGCCGAGAGCATGGTGAACGAACTGGCGCGCTACTTTGATATGGAGCTTTTGGGGCCGGCATCGCCGGAGCGCGTGGATGAGGCGCTCGCCGCGAGCGGGGAGGGGGCGCCCGAAATCGTTTTCTGGGACTGCGCGTCAAGAGAGCTGTTCGGGCTCAGGCTGAACGCGGGTGGCGAGGAGTTTCTGGCCGGTACGCTGCCGGAGCAGTCGGCGAGCTGGAAGCGGCTTGATGTCTCTAAGATAAACTGCGTAATAATAAGCGGCATACTGCAGTTGCCGCTCAACGGGCACGTTTTGCACGATATAGTACACTATGTGAACGACACAGACGCGGGCGCGGCGAAGCTGACGGAGGCTGGGAACGATTATTACGGCGGATTCTTTATCAGGCCGGTCTCCATAGGTGTGATAAACGATACGGTGAAGGGCGGGGAGCGGATGCCGCAGAAGTCCACGAACTTTTTTCCCAAACTGTACTGCGGGCTTGTGTTCAATATTATGTGATGGGAGCGCGGAACCTGTAAAGGCTCGCCGGAGGCAATGCGGAATGTTTATGGGTATTGATTATGCGGCGGATTTGTTGCCCGCAGGTAACGAATGTTGTGGGGGTATCGCCTGATGCGCTCCAAATTTCTGCCTTTCGTAATCGGCCTGCTCCTTACCGCGCTCGGCCTGTACCTGTTCTTCCGCAAGACCGGCGACGGCGACGAGGCGGTATTTAAGACGCTCGCCGCCGAGATCGCCAATACACACCTCACCGCGGTCGTCGCGTGCGTTGTGCTGGCGGTGCTGTCGATGTGGATGCGGGGCGCGAGGCTGGGGATAATGCTGCCGGACGGCGGGCAGCCGAAGCGCAAGCGCGGGCTTTTCGCGATTACCACCATCTCGTACATGATAAACAACATTTTGCCCGTGCGCCTCGGCGAGGCCGCGCGGGTCCTTCTACTGTGGCGGCGCGGCGGCTACCCGGTAACGGTGAGCATCGGCGGCCTGCTGCTTGAGCGCGCGCTCGACATAATCGTATACCTGTCGTTCCTGTTTGTCCCCGTGTTCCTCTCGCCGGAAATAGCGGCGGCCCTGCGCGGCGTGCACCCCGTGGCAACGGTTCTGATCTGGCTCTCGTTCGCGGCGTTTGTGGCGATGATTGGGATGTTTACGCTGTACGCGCTGATGCCGCGCGTGTTCAGGGCGGTGTTCATGCGGCTCGGCGGGATCATCCCCCCGCGCTTCAGGGCGCGGGCGGGGAAGATATGCGCGGAATTGGAATCAAGCCTCGGCTGGATCTTCTCCCCGGCCAAAGCGGCGTGCGTCGTTGCGCTCTCGTTTGCCACAGCGCTCTGCTACGCGGCTATGCTGACAGCGCTCGTGCCCGGATGGCTGGGGGCCAACGGCGCCGTAAACAGCGTTTTCGCCCAGGCCTTCGCCTCCTTCGGCGCGGCGATACCACTTGCCCCCGGCAGCGTAGGCACGCTGCACGCGGTGCTGCTGCAGGGGATGACAGTGCTGGGCGTAGAGGCTGGCAAGGCCCGCGCCGCAGTCGTGCTGTACCACGGAATACAGTACGTGATAATAACCGCGCTGGGGCTGATACTGCTTATGGGGATGCACATACGTATTAAGGATATTACGGTAAAGTCCGGGCCGTCATAAATAACCGCCTCCACGACGGTTTTTTAAGGCTGCATCAATAGAGAAATCCCATTTTTTTTGCTGAAATAATATTTAATCGTGTAATCTATAATATAGTATTGAGGAATAGTCCGAAAAATGGGATTTGTTCGTTTTTTCTTGCTGTATGGCATATTTTATATTATATTTAAGTATATGAGCCCCAAAATACTGTCGGAGAAGGAGGCCGTACTATGGTGACTATGGCCACGGAAAGGCGTGTAATTGATGAGCGAGAGGCTGCCTCCGAATTTGACGGACGGTGGGTTCTGCTCGATAAGAGGGACTTCCCGCCCGCAGAGGATATGGGGNATATAGTAGCTTACGGCGACGGAACCCCCGAAGACCGCGATGCGCTGATGGAAATCAAGTGGGATATGTTTAATGGCAACGCCCGCCTTATGAAAGGATATGTGCCCAAAGATGATGAGCCATACGACAGTGGAATTATCGAAGAAGTTTGAGCACCGCTACAAATTCGGCGCGCGCATCTACAACATACGAAAAAACGGGTTTGAAGATGTCACCATACTTTGGGACTCAGGTTGTTTCAATACGATGATCCCAAGATACCTCGCCGAGCAAACCGGGCGGCCTTTGGGACATAAAACGAACTACAAAATGGGCGCTCGTTCTGTAGAAGTTGAGGCGTTTTCCATTGATAAAATGATGATTGGGAACGTTCTGCTGAAACGTGTTGTTGCATTTGCCGGGAACTACTCTGGCGATTATGAGGACGATATCATACTCGGCGCAAACGTAATAAATAACTGGGAGATGATTATCAGCAAAAAAACGCACACGTTCCGATTTCGCGAAGACCCGCCGGAGAACCTGCCCAATAAAACACATATTTATCAAAATTTCTTTAGCAAAACAGGCAGCTATGTGTGCATTCAAGATGAAGGGGCGGAAGATTAAAATCTATTTGTGGATTTTCTTTTTATTGGTTTATTTGGAAGACTTTTAGCGGTACTCTCACGGTTTAAAACGGGGCTACGGCTCCGGCAGTCTGAAAAATGGCTGCGAATCTCTCGGTTAAAATTCCTGGATTACCTGATTTATGCCTGAAAACGGCCGTTAACATCGTATTGCCGGGATTGCTCCCGTCTTTGCGTCAATTTATAAATCTTTTTTAAGGAAAGGACATTCGCAATGTCTGACAAAACCAACGTCCGGGACGAAATCCCGGCAAAACTGTTTGAAAACGGCCTGCCGGAGATCATCCCGGCCAAGTATGACATCGTTTTCAAGAAAGTCTTTCTGGAGAATTTGGACCTGCTTGAGTACCTGCTCAGATGCGTGCTGGACCTTCCCGACGAGGAGTACGAGGAACTAACTGTTTCCAGTTCCGAGGTCCTTCCCGACAAGCGCGGCGGAAAGATGGGGATCCTCGACATAAAGGTCGTCACAAAATCCAAGATGGTCATAGACATCGAAATTCAGCGCGGAGATGTTGCGCAGATGCGTGAGCGCATAGTATTTTATATTTCAAGCCTGATAAAAGACCAACTGCTCTCCGGCGACGGATACGATGAAATCAGGCGTGTGATAGGCATGGTGATAACCGAGCGCGGGCTGATACCGGAGGACGCGGAGTACCACCACCGGTTCACGCTCTGCGACCTGAAGACCGGCATCGCGCTGACAGACCTGATCGAGGTCCACACGCTGGAGCTGGCCAAATTGCCGGAAAAAAGCGACGGCAGCGGTTTGTGGCGCTGTCTGAAGTTGTTAAACGCCGAAACTAAGGAGGAATTGGACATGATAGCGGAAATGAGCCCCGAACTGAAAAAAGCCGCCGACATTATGAAGGCCTACTCCGAACTGGACCCCAAAACCCGCCGCGAGTACGAACTGCTCATGCTGGCGGAAATGGACGA
>WQTH01000037.1 GCA_009786415.1 Chitinispirillia bacterium
ACGCCATATCGGTCATTTGGGCGCTTGATGTCTGTATCACGCGGTTCATGGCCTCGGTACTGCGGGCGGTTAAGAGCATTGAAATCATGTCCATAAACGGCCTCTCCCTGTTCGGGGTTTAAATACTATTATGTTTATCGACGGATTTCCGCTGAACTTTAGCGGTTTTCCACTGCGAAATAATTATATTATAGCTCTATGAACGCAGAAGCTGTATCCACCCTGCTCCGAATGCTCAGGCCCGACGAGGAGTTCGAGACCGGCGCTAAGTACCTGTCGGGCTTTTTCCGGCGCACCGAGGAGCA
Source organism: Chitinispirillia bacterium (assembly GCA_009786415.1). Taxonomy (GTDB): domain Bacteria; phylum Fibrobacterota; class Chitinivibrionia; order Chitinivibrionales; family Chitinispirillaceae; genus GUT77. Next base: position 306 of record WQTH01000037.1, read on the forward strand.
CTGGGACGCCGGGGAGGTGCTTGAGGGGCTTTTCGCGTCCGGCGCGGACCCCAAGCTCATTGAGTACGCACTTTTCTGCTTCTTTTACGTGGGCCGCTCCGACCACGACACTGCGGCTGGGGTTATGGCCATGCGGCGGCTCTCCGTACTGTTATTGCGCGCGCTCAGGGCGCCCTATTCGCTTAGCGGGCGGGAAACTACCATTGTGGGCAAAATGCGCGCGGAGGCGGGGCTTCAGAGCATGCCGCACTTTTACCAGATGTGCGACGGCGCGCGGGCGCAGATAGCGGCCCTGTTCGCGGGGCGGCCCATCCACCCGCAGTACCGCAGCCTCACCGCCCTGCTCATAGAGTGCGAGGCCGCCGCGCTCACGGAACGGCTCAATTATGTCTCGGACAGGATAGACCCGTACGATTTGAAGGCAATGGCGAGGGTCCTCCCGTTAGTGACTATCTACGAAGAGCGGGCGAGGTCGTACAAACTTCTGGCGGAGGCGGTCAAAAACAGCGGGGAGATAGGCAGGCGGGTGCTGTCGTTCGAGTATTTTATGAAGGAGGACGACTTCGGGAAGTGGCTCAAGCGCATCGAGAAGCGGGAGGGGCTGCGGCGGTTTTTCGACGCGTTGGTGAGCCAGCGGCAGAAAAAGGTGCCCACGGGGGCGCTGGTCGGCATAAGCAGCATCACCCGGTGCCTTTTGGGGGATATCCGCGAGAGCGGGCCGCTTGACTGGATATCGGCGGCGCTTGACAGCTGCGGGGATTCGGGATTTATTATAGACTGCGGGGATGAGTTGCCCGTCATAGAAAAGCTGCTGGCCGGATCGGCTATACAGGCGGCGGGGACCTCGGTTCGGGGGAATTACAGGAAAGAGGCGTTCGCGGCGCTCACGGGGCCGGATATGCTTACAGTGCCGCTCAACCGCCCGGAGCCGGATGTCTGCGATTTGGTCTGCCGCGCCATCTCCAACGACTCGCTCCTCATGCGCCTGCTTGACNCCCCGAAGGTCCACGGGCGTCCGGGGTTGGTCGAATACGTCGTCAGGGCCACCCGGTCGGTTGCGGTGCTGACCAGGATAGCCTCGTCCCGCGAGTTCTACACCGGCGCGGCCAACGCTGGCGTACCCGCCGCCCTGCTGCGCAGCCCCTGCCCGATACCCATGACGCTCCTGCGCGGGTTCGTAAGCCCCAAGTACGTGCCGGTGCAGGAGTTACGGGAGATAGCGAAATCCGGGCATACGGTGCGGCGGGAGGTGCTCGGCGAGGTGGAGGGGTATATGAATCGGCGGAAATAAATGATAAACCCCAATTCCCATATTTTTTTATTTACCCCTTGACTTTCGTCCACGCATATATTATCTTTATGGATTATTCATACTGACATTTTTTCAATACAGATTCTGTAAGGAAGGGCGAGGAGTGATATGAGGGACAAAATCCATCCCAAATACGAGGCGGCTACATTCACGTGTTCGTGCGGCAACGTCATAGAAACGCGCGCGACCATAGGCAGTGGGCATATAGATATATGCAACAACTGCCACCCCTACTACACCGGCAAGCAGAAGCTGATCGACAGCGCCGGGCGCGTCGACCGGTTCCGCAAGCGCTACCAGATGGCCGCTCCGGCCGAGAAGTAGCTTTTTGGTTTTTTGAGTTCACCGGCGGAAAGGGGAAATATCCTTTTCCGCCGTTTTTGCATACGCATATCCTGCGCGGGGAGGCCTTTAATGTCTATGAAAAAGCATATACTCAAGCTGTTCGCGGCTCCGGCAGCGCAGGCGGCGCTGTTCTCGTCCTCCCGGAAAGACACGGTTGGGGGGCAGGCGCTCATTGAGGGGGTCATGATGCGTTCAAAGGAGCGCATCGCCTGGGCGGTGCGCAAACCCGACGGCGACGCAGTCATTGAGTCGTACCCGTTCGTCTCTATAACCAAGAAAAGCAGGCTATGGGGGATCCCCGTCGTACGCGGGGTGATAAACCTGTTCGAGTCGCTCAACTGGGGGTATAAAGCCCTCTCCCGGTCGGCGGATATCGCTATTGAGGAGGAGGAAAAGGCGGCTGGAAAGGACACTTCCGCCGGCGGCAAGAAGAAAAAGTCTTTCATGGACTGGGTAGTCAACGCACTTATCTTCATAGCCGCCCTCGCTTTCACCTTCGCGCTCTTCAAGTACGCGCCCATGTGGACGGTATCGCTCTTTCTGAACATCAACGAATCGCCGGTGCTGTTTAACCTCATAGAGGGGATAATACAGATCGGCCTGTTTCTTATATATATGTCGCTGTTCAGCCTGTGGGGCGATATGCGCCGCGTGTTCGAGTACCACGGCGCGGAGCACAAGACCATATTCGCCTACGAAGACGGCAAGGACCTGACCGTCGACAACATAGACGCCTACGGCACGATACACCCGCGCTGCGGCACGAGCTTTTTGATACTCGTCGCGATATGCAGCATCCTGATATCCTCTACCATAGATTCGCTGTACATACAATATTTCGGCGGCTTTATCAACATCTTCCACCGCCTCGCCGTCCACATTCCGTTGATACCCTTTATCGCGGGATTGTCGTACGAATTCCTTAAGCTCTCCGACAGGTTCCAGCATTGGCCTATAGTGGGCTTTTTGATAAAGCCCGGCCTGTGGCTGCAAAAGATAACCACCCGCAAACCCGACGCGATGCAGATCGGAATAGCCGTAAAGGCGCTGGAGGCGTCGCTGTGATATCGGAGAAGGTCGAGGCCATACTGAGGCGGCACCTTGAGCTGGAGCAAAAAATGGCCTCGCCTGAAGTCGCCTCCGACCCGTCCATGCTTGAGAAAATCGGGCGCGAATACAACAATCTGACCAAAAGCCTGCCGTCGTTCAAGAGGTATTTGGAGTTGAACAGCCACATAGCCTCCGCCCGCAGGGTGCAGGAAACGGAATCCGACGAAGAGATGCTCGAACTCGCCAAAGAGGAGCTCGGCGCGCTTGAGGCCGAATTGCCTGAGTGCGAGCAAAAGGTTAAGATGCTGTTGGTCCCGCAAGACCCCAAAGACCTGAAAAACGCCATATTGGAGATACGCGCCGGCACCGGCGGAACGGAGGCGGGCATCTTCGCCGCAGACCTCTACCGTATGTTCACCTACTACTTCGAGAAACGGGGATGGGAGTCCGAGGTGCTGTCATCAAGCTACGGCGACCTCAACGCGGTCAAGGAGATAATAATAAACGTGCGCGGCGGCAACGCGTACGGCGCGCTCAAGTACGAATCGGGCGTGCACCGTGTGCAGCGCGTGCCGCTCACGGAAGCGCAGGGGCGGGTCCATACATCGGCGGCCTCCGTGGCGGTGTTCCCGGAGGCGGACGAGTTTGAGGTGCAGATAAACCCTAACGACCTGCGTATTGACCTCTACTGCTCAAGCGGCGCGGGGGGGCAGTCGGTCAACACCACGTATTCGGCGGTGCGGATAATGCACGTGCCTACGGGGCTGATTGTCACCTGTCAAGACGAGCGGTCGCAGATCAAAAACAAGGCCAAAGCTATGAAAGTCCTCCAGACGCGCCTCTACGAAATGGAATTGGCGAAGGTAGAAGCCGAGGAATCTGCGGCGCGCAAGAGCATGGTCAGCACGGGCGACAGGAGCGCGAAGATCCGCACGTACAATTTCCCGCAGAACAGGGTGACGGACCACCGTATAAATTTGACGCTGTACAATCTGGATAAATTCATAAACGGCGATATGGACGAGATGATTGAGGCACTGTCTATCGCAGACCTGAACGAACGCGTGAACGATGTGTGATGACGTGCAGCAATGCGTGACAACAGGCTTTACTGCATCCGTGAGGGATGCGGCGTGTGGTGATGCGTTATGACGGCAAGCGAATTATTACGTAATATCCGCACGCAGTTGGCGCCGTTATACGGTGATTTCGCGCAGCCGAACGCCGAGGCTGTAGTGGGAACGGCGTTGAGTATCACCAGAGTTCAATTATATACGGATACGTCTATAATTATTGGCGATGATGATTTGGCGCGCGTAAACGCGATTACGCAGCGGCATTTAAAGGGCGAGCCGCTGCAGTATATTTTTGGGATGGCGTATTTTTACGACCGGGAATTTTTTGTTGACGCCAATGTGTTGATACCGAGGCCCGATACGGAGACGCTTGTCGAGGCGGTCATCAACAGCGAAAAGGATTGCCCCGCGCGGTTTGCCGATATCGGCACCGGGAGCGGGATCATCGCGGCGGTGTTGGCGGCGCACCGGCCAAAATGGCGCGCCGTTGCGGTTGATATATCGTACGGGGCGCTGCGGGTCGCGAAGAAAAATATTTTATCATCAGGCATTACGAACGGACGTGAACGGATGGACAGGCAGGATTCATCATCGCCGCCAAAAAATATCCACCTCGTCTGCTGCGATATGTTGACGGCGGTCAGGCCGGAAAAGCAGTTCGACTTTATCGTAAGCAATCCGCCGTACATATCATCAACGCAGATGAAGGCGCTCGGCAATAGCGTAGCCGGCTACGAACCGCATACGGCGCTGCGGGGGGGGAACGACGGGCTTGATTATTACAGGATGATTTCCGGCTGCGCCAAAATGTATCTTAAGGATGGGGGGCGTGTTTATCTTGAGATTGGATATGATCAGGGCGAAAGCGTTCCGGGGATATTCAGTGATGATGGGTGGGCCGGTATCGCCGTCACAAAAGATTTAGCGGGCAATAACCGGGTCGTCACGGCGTCATCATCACAAAAATTGGCGGATTTTAGCTGATTCTTACTGATTTTCGTGGATTTTTGCGGATTGCGGATTATGGAAAAGCATCAACACAAAAAACCTCCGTTCGATTCTCCCCTGCCGGGGCGCCTTGGCTCCAACCCGGCTGTTGCCCTGCTGTCCCATGCCTACGCCGCCGCGGTCAGCACCCGTAACTTCGCCTATAATTTTATATCACCCCTGTCCCAAAAACTCCCCCGCCCGGTAATATCCATAGGCGGCATACGGGCTGGCGGCACCGGCAAGACCCCGGCCGCGCAGTTTGTCGGCCGGCACATAGTCAATAACTGCGGATATGGCGTCGCGTTTCTTTCACGGGGATACGGGCGGATGTCCAAACGTCCGGTCATCGTCCCCCCCCACGAGGCGGTGGACTGGCGGGAGGTTGGGGACGAACCCTGGATGCTGCACTCCAACATCCCTGAGTCGTGGCTCGGCATAAACCCCGACCGCGCGGCTGTCGCGCAAAAGTTATCCCCGCGCCTCCCGGAGAAAACCGTATTCATACTTGACGACGGTTTCCAGCACCGCAGGATCCGCCGCGACCTTGACATTGTCTGTATCAGCGAGGGCACGTTCAGCGACCGGATGATGCCCGCGGGCTACTTGCGGGAGCCGTATGCGGCGCTCTCCCGCGCGGGCATAGTCCTCGTAGTCGGCGCGGAGGAGCGCCTTGACCGTCTGCGGGAGGCCGCGGAGGCGGTGGAGCGGCGATTCGGGGCAGTGTACGCGGAGTTGGGCGTGACGGCAGGCTCAAGGGAAGACAACGGGGCTTGCGGTGTAGTCAAGAAGGATAATCCCGATGATGATACGAACGCCGCTGCCAGTGTCTCAACCCTCAAAAAACCGCCGATTTGCGCGGTTTTACTGCAATATCCCCATATTTGGGTTGAAGCCAGGTCGGGCAAAACCTCTGCCGGACCGCCTCTGCGGAACCCTGTGGCGGTTACCGGGATCGCCCGCCCCGAACGTTTTTTGGCGATGCTGAACTCACTTTCGGTCATCCCTTCCGAGGTCCGCGTTTTTCGGGACCATCATAATTTTAAAAGAAAAGATTTTGCTTTTGAGCATAATATATATTTAGAGAGAATAGTAACCACAGAGAAAGATGCCGTGCGGCTTTTGTCGCCTGAGTTCGCGGATATCCGGGAGGTCTGGTACCTCAAAACCGGGCTGCGTTTTGCCGATCCGGAGGCCGGGGAGGCAGTGCTGTCGAGGATAAACGGGATTTGCCGGTAGGGCGCGGGGGCGTCCGGAATTGTTTTGAATAAACTGTATCTGTGTGTCATAAAACATTAAGAGAGGAGTTTTTTCATGAAGTTTGCCCGCTTATTTAGCCTTACTGTCATCCTTACACTGGGAGTTGTATCCGCGTTGTTTGCCAACCCCGCAGAACAGGGGACCGCTCAAAAGGATATCCAGTATGTGGAGGTCAAGAAGCCGTTTGTCAATATTTACGTTAATCTCGACCCAAAGTCCGACATCATCCGCCAGACCAAAAAGGGCGAATATTTGGAACTCATCGCCGAGGGAATGAGCAAAACCTGGTACAAGGTGAAGGTCGACGGCAAGGAGGGATGGCTTGAGGCCAACGCCGGCAAAGTCAGAGACAATAAAGGTTCGCGTGTTATAACGTTACTGCTCGTTTTATGCGTGCTTGCCGGCAGTTTGTGCGGCGTAGTGTTCTACATCAGGAAGCAGCAGCGCATGGCGGCTAACCCTTCCAACGACCCGGATGACGACCTCGACTCGCTTCCCGATCCCGACGAAGACGACTAACGGAGGCGGCGTTATGAAGCGGGCGGCTTTGGCAGTTGTATGCGTTACGGTTCTCTTCCTTTGCGTCGCCAGCGCCGGTGCGCAGCAATTGGAGATAACCTCCAATGCCAGAATCCGCTCCGAGCCAAGTGTTGGCGCTTCGGTCGTCGCCTACACGGAAAAAGGCGATATAGTAGCCCAAATCGACGAGCGCGGCGGATGGTACAAGGTACGCCACAAAAACGTAGAGGGGTGGATATCCATAGAACTGACCCAGCCCATGCAGCGGGCCCAGGCCGGAGAGATATTCACCAGACAAGACGCCTCCATGCTGCCGCCGGGCGCCCCCATAGAGGGTGACGACGAGGAAGTCAGACAGCAGCAGTTCGCACAGATACTGCAAGACAACATACTTATACGGCAAATCCTGGATCCCCAGTCGCCAATCATCCACAAGGCGCGCAAGGGCGAGGTGTTCCCCATCGCCAGCATAGGCGACTCGTGGTGCAGGGTTATAATCAGAGATACGGACACAGGCTGGGTAAGGCGCGCAGACATTGAGGTGCACGACAAAGAGCCGAGCAAGAGCGATATGGCCAAAAGTGAGACCAAAAGCCTGTTCATAGGGCTGGGGGCGCTGGCTCTTCTGGTCCTCCTGCTCTTCGGTATCATCACGTTCCGCCACATCCGGGCCGAACGCAAGCTCAACGTATACGTAAAGAAAAACGCGCTGATACTCGCCAAAGAGAGCAAGATGGTCAACTATATGCTCACCAGCACCCATGCAGCTATGGAACACTGCTTCACGGAGATCGGGTTCACCGTAAACACCGAGAAAGACTCGGTAGCCGCGCGCAATAGCATCGGCCAGAACATGCCCGATCTGATACTGGTAGACTGGAACTTCGAGCCCTCCATATTCACCAAAATAGAGAATCTCTTTTCGCGCATGAAGCAGACAGGCAGCACCTACTTCATATTCTACAACGTGCCCGACCCGTCTGCCGTCTCCGCCGGAAAGGTACTGCAAAACGTCAGTTTTCTCGGCATTACTGTTACCGACCGCGACATATTCAAGGTGGTAACACCGCTTTTAGCCCACTCCGAAGACGATGACTCGCCTAAGAATATCCAAAAGAGCGTACAGCGTTGCGCGCTTGAGGGCGAAATAGCCGGCGGCAACCTGCTCGAAGTGCTGCAATTCATCGAAATCGGCAGCAAAACCGGGTGCCTCATGGTCGCAACGAAAGAGCCTTTCGGCCTGGTTTACTTTGGAGACGGGCGGATCATCTACGCTGCCACAACAAACAATCAGGGCGTGGAGGCGGTCTACGCCATACTGAATCTGCCCGCCGGCAAGTTCAGGTTCATCACCAACAAACAACCAAAGGTTGCCAACCTCAACCTGCCCACGCTCTCCGTTTTGATGGAATGGACAAAAGAGAAGGACGAGGCCAAACGGAGTTAGCAGCTCCGCTCCGCGGGATTGATATCAAGCATGTCTACCGGTACTAAATTTATGGGCATTGACTACGGCCGCCGAAGGATAGGCGTGGCGGTAAGCGATGACGAGGGATTAATCGCGCGCGGGCTTTGCGTTATCGACCGGCAAAAAACTACAGATTGCGTCGGCGAATTGTTACGGATTATCGACAATGACAAGCCTTCAGCGCTGGTATTCGGCCTGCCTCTGGGGGGCGACGACGGCGAGACGGTAATGAGCAGGGAGGTGAGGGAGTTCGCGTCTCTCATCACCGATAAATCAAATCTTCCCATACACTTTATTGACGAGAGCTTCACATCCCAAAAAGCCGCGGCGCTTATGATGCACCGCAAGAAGAAAGCTCGGCGGGACAAGTCTTTATCTGACCGGATAGCCGCGTGTTTGATTTTGCAGGACTTTATCGATACGAAACCTTAAAACTGCCTACCAGCGCGAGAAAGTCGTCGATAACCGCGTCAAAGTAGTGCTCCTCCAGCGCGTACAGCCCTATCTCGTTGTAATACCGGCCATCGCCGCTGAGAAAGCCGTAAACGAGGCATCTGCGGCGCATGCCGTTTTCGATGGCGAACGACATCAATAAACGGAACGTTTCGCGCCCGTCAATTTCATCCGGCGCCAGCGCCTCTACCTTGAGATCGAATACGCCGAAGGCCGCGCGGTGGCTGTTGACGACTATTTCCGCGAGTTCGTACGTCCGCATCTGGCCGTTAAGCGTCAGTTCGGTGTTAGGCAGCGGCTTGGAGACCGGGTTGCGCTTGATTTGTATGACGTCCATGGGAACGCTGTGGCGCGTAAGCACGAGGGTTTGGGCGGATATGTCCTCATACACCATCCAGTTGGCGGGGAGTTCGGCGGTGAAACCCAGTTTGCCCGTGTAGTGGTACCCGGATTTTACGCGATGCCATGACGGCGCGGCGGCCTTGCCAACGCATCCGGCCATTATGAGCGTGGTGATCAATACTAATGTTATTCGCATTGGCGCAGTATCTCCTTAGCCATTTTAATGTCCGGTGCGTCTTTCGCAAGCTCGCAGTACCTGCTCAAATATTCGCGGGCCTTTGCCTTGTCCCCTATCGCGAAGTACGCAAAACCCGCCGCCCGTAAGACGGCGAGGTCATTTTGGTCGCATGTGAGCGCTCTTTCATACCACTCCGCCCACGCGGTGCTTCTTGGGGCGAGGAACCGCTCCATGTCGCCGCGTATAATGAGCGCGGATGGATCGCATTCGTCAATCGACAGCAGCCTGTCTGACTGCAGCTCGGTCCATCCGTGCCTGCCGGCGGAGTAGTTCTCTACGGCGTCGTTGAGCGCGACGCTCCTGAATTTGATGTTAAAGTACCCTCTCTCGATAATGTCATCAGGAACAAGGGCCAAATTGTCTATGTCTACCATATTCGCAACAAACTGCCTGAAATTCTTTATCGGCGGGTCCCCTGCCGCAGCCATTCTGGCTACCGCTACACTGTCGGCCTCGTCCTCCAGTTCCTGCCGATAACCATCTATCGCCGCCCGCAAAAAGCCTGACATGGTCTCGAACATACTGTCGGTCGAGAGCCGTACGCCTCTCCCCTTCCGTCCACGGCGGGCAGGTTTAGCCTTTGCATCCTGCGTTAGCGCCGAAAGCGCTTCGGTGCGGGCGTACTCTTTCATCATCATTAAATTTCTCGCTGTGTGATCTTTAACTACGTGCCCGATCTCATGCGCCAAAATCGCCGCGGCCTGCGCTTCGTTTATAACGCGGGCCAGAAGCCCCATGCATACGTAGATACCGCCGTCGGGCGCGGCGAACGCGTTAACGGAACTGCTGCGCAAAATCCGCACGCGAAAATTGTATTTGGCCCGCTCCTCCTGCTTCACTAACTTGTCGAGAATTTCGTCAAGATACTCCTCAAGGTCCCTGTCATCCCAAAAGAGGTTCTGATTCCTGAACCTGCGCTCCATACCCTTAGACTGCGCCAGCAGGCTTTCGGTATGGACGCTTTCGTATGCGGTGTCGGCGGGAACAGCGCTCGGTTCGGAAACAATCTGGTCATACCAGAGTATGCGCCCGCTCCTGTCGGCCAGCATATACGCCATGAAACTCCGCTCCTGCGGTTCAGCCCCATTCATCGCCATGAGTATCTGGCGCCTCTCCGGCGAAAATTTCTCTTCGGAGCCGTAGATGTACAAAAAGCCGTCGACATTAAAGCGGTCACAGAGCGAGTCAAGCGAACCCACGGAAAAAGTGAGCGTATCGCGTTCGCCGATCCCCGAAAAAAATGGGCTCTGGAACGCGGTGCCGTGGTAGCGCATTCTTGTTTTGAGGCGAAACAGTGGGCGCGAGCGGTCTATGTCGGGAAGGATTATCGGGCTGTGCCCAGCCTTCACGAGCGTGAGCGCGGCGGCTATAGACGCCTGCCTCGACGCTTTGGCGCTCCAGTCGTCGCGGTACTCAAATATCCCGCCGGCGGAGACATTGTACAGATACATCTCGGCCTCAAGGATACCGATGCGCATTGGGCCTGCACCAGGGTTTTCGGCGCTGACGAAAGATGCCAGCGCCATAGCGAGTATACACAGATGATAGGGTATCGGTTTCATTACCTGCCCGCCGGCCTGTTCTGGCCCTGATTCTGCCTGTTCTGGTTTTGCTGATTCTGCGGGTTCTGACCCGCCGGCCTCTGCTGCTGACCGCCGCCCGCAGGAGCGTTAAGCAGCCTCAGTTCCTCCTGAACGGCCCTGTTGTTGGGATCAAGCAGCCGCGCCCTGTCTAAATGCTGCCGCTGCAGGTCCCTCTTGCCCATAGCCTTGTATACCCTCGACAGGCCAAGTTCGGCGGAAACCATTTTCGGGTCGATATCAAGCGCCATCTTGTAAAAAGTCTCGGCCCTGTCATACTGCGCCAGCGCGAAGTGCGCCTCCGCGCGGCCCGCGTGCGCAGGGGCGTGCTTGTCGCTGATCATGGCGACCAGTTTGTAAGTTTCTATCGCGTCCGGAAACTTCCGCTGCAGCCGCTGGATAGAGGCCACCGCCATCAGGCCGTCAAAGTTCATGGGTTCGCTCTTCCTTACCTCCTCGGCAACGCGCAACGCTTCGTCCAGCTTGCCGCCGTCAACCAGCTCGCTTACCAGCATAAGGCGGTGCTTGTTGTCTTTTGTCAGGTTTACCAGGCCCCTTATCTCGGCCTCTGCCAAATCCTTCTTGCCGTCCTTCTTGTGCATCCTGTAGAGACGCTCGCGTACATCGGCATCCTTCTCATCAAGAATTTTTGCCCGCGCGAGAAGCTCTGCGGCCCTCGGCTGCCTGTTCGTAGCCTCATAGGCATCGGCAAGCATCACTATCGCCTTAACGTCCTTGTCGTTTGTCATCAGAAACATCTCAAGGTTAGTTATGGCGTCGTTCCACTGCTTCTTGCCGTGGAGTATCTCGCCTATGCGGCGCGGGGCCGCCTGATTCCGGCCCTTGAGCGCTATATACCTCCTGTAGGCGGCAAGCTCAGGGTCTACCCTGCCCAGCTGGCCGTTGACCCTCGCAAGCGCCAGCCAAACGGCGGTGTCGCTGTCGGCAATCCTGGTGGCGGCGGTGAGGTTATCCACAGCCTGCCCGTACGTCTCCTTCTTCTCGGCCTGTATCATGCCCAAACGCACGAAGTTGCGTACATCGCGCGGGAACGTGCGGGTGTTTGCGGTGTAAAACCTTATAGCATCGGCCTGATTTGTCTTCTCAATAAGGAACGCGCGCTTGAAGGAGGCCTCCTGATCGGAAACGTTGGGCAGCGCGACAAACGCCGCATAAGCCTCGGCGGCCTTAACGGGCTGGTTGTCCCTCTCGTAGGATACGGCGAGCGGTTTGAGTATCTCGCGCAGAACAGCCGGCGTAACGCCTTTGACCTTGCGCACCCTGTCGTAAGCGTCTGCGGCCTTCTTGAAGCTCTCCGCCTGAAAATAGCTGTCGGCAAGCCTGATAAGATACTGCTGATTCTGCAGTTCCGGCTTCTTTACCATCTCATAAAACTTGATAGCCTCCTGAAACTGCTTCTTGCCGTATTCATGGTTACCTACGGCGAGCGCGATCTCCTCGTCGGACGGATTCTTTTCCAAATACTTTTTGTAGTTGCCCATCGCCCCTTCCAGATTCCCCTGCCTCGCCTGTATCGCGCCCAAATCCTTAAACTCTTTGGATGCGTTGGGGTTCATCATGAGCACCTGCTCGTAGGTAATGGACGCGCCGCGCAGGTCGCCGGACTTCATCTGGCTCTCGGCGAATATGGCGAGGAGCGCGGTGTTCTTTGTGTCTATGTCGAGGGCTGCCTTGTACATACGGGCCGCGTCGGCGTGCTTGCCCTGTTTGGTGTAGATATCGCCCATAGCCACATATACGGGAGCGCTAACCTCTTTAGCGGCGATAGCGGCGTTGCCGACAGTGATAATCTCGGCCTCAAGCTTGCGCTGAATGAGAATATCCATGAACTCCCTGTAGATACCCTTGATGGCCGGATCGTACTTGCGCGCTTCCCTGAACGCCGCGAGCGCCCCGTCAAAATCCTTATCCTCGTAGAGCAGCAGGCCAAGGCTCTTCTGCGCCTCCGCGATATTGGGCCTTATGGCGAGATACTTGCGCAGGTGGTCTATAGCCTCCTTCTTCTTGCCGTCGGCCATAGCGAGGTCGAAGAGGCTCTTGAAAACGATGTGATCCTTAGGAGTAAGCTCAGCCAGTTCCTTCAGATAAATGTACGCGCGGGCGTTGTCTTTGGCGGCTCCGGCTTGCGCGACGAGACGCTGACGCGATTCGATGTTCTTTTTGTCGGCGGAAACAATCTTGCGGTCGAGCTCGGCCAAATCGCGCCTCTCGGCCCGCACCCCCGCGCTATCGTTTGCCTTTTCGAGAGATTCTATAAGACTGAGGCGTATGGCCACATCGTCCGGCCTTAAAGCCTTCGCCCGCCTGAACTGCGCGGCGGCATCCCTTGGGCGGTTGGTGTTCGCGTAGCCGGTGGCGAGCAGCATACACACTTCGTAGTCGTTGGGGCTTGCGGCGGCAACCTTTTCGAGGCTCGCCACACCGGGGCCGAACTGCTTGCGCTCTATCTGTATCGCGCCGACGCGCTTGTTTGCGGCGATGTCGTTGGGTGCCAGCACCAAATACCTATTGTAGGCGGCAAGTTCCCTGTCGGTGTTCTTCAGCTTGCCCTGAACCTCGGCCAGCGTTTTCCATATAATAGCTACTGTGTCGGCCAGCAGCGATGCGGATGTCAGGTTCGCGGCGGCCTGCTGCAGCGTGGCATCACTCTTGGCGTAGTGGAGGCCAAGGCGCGTGAAGTTGCGGTGATCCCTCGGAAACGCCTTGACGTTGGCCTCGTAACGCCTTACGGCGGTGGGCATATCGGTCTCCTCACGCAGGTAGGCGCCAAAGTAGGAGGCATCGGCATCCCTTACACCGGCCAAAGAGATAAACGCATTGTATGTATCGGCCGCCTTGACCTTATCGCCACTCTTTTCGTAGCACTCAGCCAGCGGGCGCAGGGTATTGGAGAGCATGGCCGTTCGGTTCGCGGCGGCGGTTTGAGCCGCTGCGGTTGTGGTACGCGTAGCCGGCGGGGGCGGCGGAACCGCCGCACGCACACGCTCAAAGAACGTAATCGCGTTCTTGCAGTCGCCGGTACGGTTGTAGGAGTCGCCCAGCGCAAAGAGCACCTCAACAGTTTGCAATTTTGGGTCGGTAATCTTGGACAAAAAGCCGAGAGCGTCCTTGTACTGCTTGTTGCTGTACTCGTAGAGGCCAACGCGGGCCAACACTTCCTGATCATTGGGCGACTTGGCCAAATACTTTTTGTAGTTGTCTATGCCCTCTTTGGTCCTGCCCGATCTGGTGATAAGATCGCCGAGAACTTTGAACTCGGCGGCGGCGTTTGGATTCAGCGCGACAAGCTGCTCGTAGGAGACTATGGCGTTGCGCGTATCGCCGGAGGCCGCCTGCGCCTCCGCCAGTTTGGCCAAAAGGCCCAGATTCTGTTTATCTATATTAAGGGCGGCCTGATACATCCTTATGGCGTTGGCGTTGTCCTTGCGTGCCGCGTAAATATCGCCGGCGGCGGCATATATCGGGGCATCGGCCTCCTTGAGCACAATAGCCCGCTGAACCGCCCGCAAAGCCTCATCCTCAATCTTTTTGTCGAACAGTATGGCCGCGTAATTCCTGTACAAGCCGGTGATGTTGGCATTGCGGCGGATAGCCTTGCGGTACTCGGCCAGCGCTGCGTCAAATTCTTTGGCCTCATAAAGCAGATCGCCCAAAAGCTTTATGGCCCCGGCGTCGCTTGAGTCAAGGACTATGAAGTTGCGCAGATACATCATCCCGTCTTTCCTGTTACCCTCCTTGAGAAGGGTCTCGTACAGATTCTTGAACGGCTTTGGGTCGTTAGGCGTAAGCACGGCCAGCTCCCTGTAAAGCCTCGCGGCGGCCTGCGTATCGCCCTTGGATATGGCGTAGTCGGCAAGCCTCTGGCGGGATTTGACCTCTTTGGAGTCAAGCCTGACGATCTGCACGTCCACTGCGGCCAGTTTGTCGGCGTCCTTAATGTTCTCGTAGCACTCGGCCAGTTTCCGCCAGATATCTATATCCTTATCCCTCTTTGAAGCCACATACTCCAGATGCGGCGCGGCGGCGGCGTAAGACTTGGCGGCAAAGAGTATGTCGGCCAGAATGAGGCGGGCCTCAAGCGCGTCGGGATTCATGGATACGGCCGACTCGGCGGCATCGCGCGCGCGCTCCCTGTTGTTAAGCTTAACGGCAGCCTTGGCGATACCCTCGGCCGCGGCAGCGCTCGCCTGCAACAGAAAACTCCGCTGGTAGTAATCTATGGCCGGCTGGAAATTCCCCGCAGCAAATTCAAAGTTGCCAAAAACCATATAAACGGCCGGGTGGCTCGGATTGGTCTTCAAAGCGCCCTCGTAGGCGGCCCTGGCCTTGTCCACGTTCTTGAGGCTCTCGTAGGCGCGACCCAAAAGCAGCCAAACCTCCACCGTCCGCGAATCCGCCGCGATGCCCTCGCCGCGCCTTATCGCCTCGGCAAACTTGCCGTCATTTACAAGCCTGCTCATGGCCTCATCGCCAAATGCGGTAAAAACCAGCGCCGAAACCAATACTGCCGTAAGCGCGGCACGGCGGGACGCAGTCCTTAACACCATATAAAACCTCCTTAACGGTACTATTATATATAGTTGCGGATACAGTTAACTTTTTCTGAGGCAAAAAAAGCGCCTCTCCCTTATATCTATATATAATTAAGGGCTGCGCGGAAAGTCAAACATTCTATCTTTTTTTTATTCAGCGGCTATTCAGGGCGCGGGCTACCGGGCCTTTTTCTCTTTTTTGTGCAGCACCGCCTCCGAAAACTCCTCGTATGTCCGGTACATATACCCTTCAAAAATCATATCGAACTTGAGGGTCTCGAATATGTAGGTTATATATTCATTATCAGCTATAATGTATATGGCCCCGCCCATCTTGGTAACCTTGTTGAGGTTGTAGACCAGCGCGCCTATGCCGCCGCTGCAGATGAACGTGACCTCGTCGAGGTTGAAAACTATGTGGCAGCGCTTCTCGTCCACCAAACGCTGGATCTCCTTGTCGAGAAGCCGGGCGCTCTCCCAATCGATGCGGCCCGAAGGTTTGATCACCTTGAACTTGCCAATATCTGTAACCGTAAAATCCATACCTGCTCCCTGTGAATTAAACTTCGTTGATAAAAAAATCCGGCCCCGCGCCACAGGCGCGATTGCGCAAATCTTGACATACGCCGCCGACAAAATTATTTTATCTTATGGGCGGCAAATCGGCGCGTGCGCTTTTCGCGCGGTTCCTGTAATAGAAAATACATTATGCTAAGATAATAAATAGCAAATTATCCGTAAAATATTTAATTGGTATCGTTGTAATACATTGAAAATATACCGAGTTAGGAGGACTTGCATGAGCGCTGACATTTCGGAACTTAACGAAAGGGTCAAGGAGGAGAGCAGTTTCGTATCGCTGCTCAAGACGGAGATGGCCAAGGTCATTGTGGGGCAATCCAGGATGGTCGACCGGCTGCTGATCGGCCTGCTGACCCGCGGGCACATCCTTCTGGAGGGCGTGCCGGGGTTAGCCAAGACGCTGGCGATATCAACGCTGGCCAAGGCGGTGGACACAGGATTCAAGCGGATCCAGTTCACGCCGGACCTGCTGCCCGCAGATATAGTGGGCACCATGACCTACAACCAGAAGAGCGGGGAGTTCGTGGCCAAAAAAGGCCCCATCTTCTCGAACATCATTCTGGCCGACGAAATAAACCGCGCCCCGGCCAAGGTACAGAGCGCCCTGCTCGAAGCCATGCAGGAGTGCCAGGTAACTATCGGCGACGAAAGCTACAAACTGGATGAGCCGTTTTTAGTGCTGGCGACTCAGAACCCCATTGAGCAGGAGGGCACCTACCCCCTGCCCGAAGCCCAGGTCGACAGGTTCATGCTGAAGCTCAAAATAACCTACCCGTCCAGAAGTGAGGAGAAGGAGATACTTAAGAGGATGTCCGCCGGGAAGACGCCCGAAGTCGGCCAGGTCATAAAAATCGACAAGCTGCTCTCCGCGAGGGCGCTGGTCAACGAAATCTACATGGACTCCAAGGTTGAAGACTACATCGTCAACCTCGTCTACGCGACAAGGGAACCGGAGGCGGCGGGGCTGACCGACATGAAAGAGCTGATCTCCTACGGGGCGTCGCCTCGGGCAACACTGTTCCTCACAAGAGCGGCAAAGGCCCACGCATTTATACGCGGACGGGGATACGTATCGCCGGAAGACATCAAGTCGGTAGGCATGGATATCCTGCGGCACAGGGTAATAACCACCTATGAGGCCGAGGCGGAGAACATCACCTCCGAACAGGTCGTACAGAAAATCTTTGACAGCGTGGAAGTGCCATGATACCAAAAGAGGTACTGCAAAAGGTCCGTCAGATAGAGATCCGCACGCGCCGGATCGTAGACTCGGTGATGTCCGGCGAATACCACAGCGCCTTCAAAGGGCGCGGCATGGAGTTCTCCGAGGTGCGGCAGTATATGGACGGCGACGACGTGCGGACGATCGACTGGAACGTTACCGCGCGCATGGGCTCCCCATACATAAAAAAGTACATTGAAGAGCGCGAACTCACGGTGATGCTCGTGGTCGACGCGTCGTCGTCCGGCAATTTCGGGTCAATCAACAAGTTCAAGGGCGAGATGGCGGTAGAACTATGCTCGCTGTTAGCGTTCTCAGCCATACGCAACAACGACAGGGTGGGGCTCGTAATCTTCACGTCCGACATAGAGGTCTACATACCCCCGCGCAAAGGAAAAAACCACGTCCTCCGCGTCATCCGCGAACTCTTATACTTCCAGCCTAAGCACAAGGGGACCGATATAGGAAACGCGCTGAAATTCCTTAATCAGGTGCAGACAAAGACAAGCGTCGTCTTTCTTGTATCCGACTTCATATCCGCCAATTTTGAAACCCCGCTGCGCGTAGCCGCCAAACGGCACGATCTGGTGGCGATATCCATAACAGACCCGCGAGAAGAGTCTATCCCCCGCGTTGGACTAATTGAGCTTGAAGACGCGGAAACGGGCGAATCCATCCTGTTTGACACAAGGGATAAAAAATCGCTGGCTATTTACAGGCGGGAAATCGGGCGGCGGCGGGAAAAACTGGATGAACTGATGCGAACAACCGGCGTAGACGAAATCCGCGTATCAACAGATACCGGATACGTCACGCCTATTGTAAAATTTTTCCGTAACCGCGAAAAGATACTGCGGTAAACATCACCAATAATAATGATATAGCCGTTTCACCCCAAAATATCGGGAAATTTACAAAATAAACAGCATCTCCCGGTACTTGGGCAGCGGCCAGAATTCGTCTGGCATGGTGCACTCAAGCGCGTCTACGTGGCGGCGGATGTGGTCCATTTGGGGCTGGATGACGGTAAAGAAGAACGCAGCTTTTTCTTCAAGCTCCATGCCGGCGGTTTTTTTCATTTGCGCGTCCAACTCTTTGAGGTTCTTGCGTATGTAGTAGATATCCGCAGTCAGCGTCCCAAAAACCTCCTTGCGGTCTTCAAGCGCGCCGTCTACCATGTCTATCGTCATGTCATCCGAGAGTACGCGCAGCACCTCAAGGCCGCTTGCCATGTCGCTCTGGTAGGCGTAGGCGCTGGGGAGTACCTGCGTGTTGACCATTTCAATTAACGTGCGCGCCTCTATGTCTAACGTCTTTTCGTATTTGTCAAGCCAGATGTTGTAGCGCGAAAGCAGCTCTGTTTTTGAGTAGACTTTGTGGCGCTCAAACAGCGCTATCGCATCATCGGCAATAAAGGATTTAAAGGCCGCCGGCGACAACGCGGCGTTTTGCAGCCCGCGCTTTTTCGCCTCGCCGGCCCAATCACTCGAATAGTTGTTGCCTTCAAAGAGAATTGATTTTGATTCTTTGATAACAGCGCCCAGCACCTTGAGGACAGCGGCTATCATATCGTCACCGGCCTCTTTGGTATCCCTGCCATCCTTGCCGCTCTTACCGTTTTTAACGCCACTGAGCTCTTTTTTGATCTTATCGCCAATCACCGCCATCGAATCGGCCACGATAGTGTTAATTACCGTTACCGCAGTAGACACGTTCATTGAGCTGCCCAGTGTGCGGAACTCGAATTTCGCGCCTGTAAAGGCGAACGGGGAGGTGCGGTTGCGGTCGGTAGTGTCGCGCATGAATTGGGGCAGCAGGCTGACGCCGAGGTCAACAAAACCCTGCTTTTTCCCCTTCTCCATCTTCCCGCTCTCTATCATGCTGATGATCTTTGTCAACTGCTCGCCAAGGAACACGCTCATAATGGCGGGCGGGGCCTCGTTTGCCCCCAGCCGCCTCTCATTGCCGGCCGACGCAGCAGCGGCGCGTAAAAGGCCGCTGTGTTTATGCATAGCGCGGACGACCGAGACGAGTACCGTCAAAAAGAGTAAGTTTTCTTCGGGAGTATCGCCGGGATTCAACAAATTATTCCCCCTGTCATCCGCCAGCGACCAGTTGACATGCTTGCCGCTGCCGTTGACACCCGCGAAAGGTTTCTCGTGGAGCAGGCAGACAAGGTTATGCCGCAACGCGGTCCTCTTCATCACGTCCATCAGCAGCAAATTATTATCAGCCGCGAGATTCGATCTTTCAAATATAGGCGCGAATTCGTATTGATTCGGGGCGACCTCGTTGTGCCTTGTAGTTACGGGGATACCGAGCTTAAACGCTTCACCGCAAACATCGTGCATATAATTCAGCACGCGTTCCTTTATAGATCCGTAGTACTGGTCTTCAAGCTGCTGCCCCTTGGGCGACGGCGCGCCTGTCAACGTCCGCCCGGCCAGCATCAGGTCGGGGCGCTTCTTGTACCAGCTGTTATCAATAAGAAAGTACTCCTGCTCGATGCCGCATGTTGAGCAGACGTGCTTTGCCTTATGCCCGAAGATTTTGAGCAAATCAACCGCCGCCTTGCTTATCGCCGCGTCGCTGCGCAATAGAGGCAGTTTTTTATCCAGCGCGTCTCCGGTGTATGATATGAATATAGACGGGATGCAGAGCGTTTTACCCAGCGCGACTTCCGTAATGAACGCCGGGGACGACGGGTCCCACGCGGTGTACCCCCTCGCCTCGAACGTGGCCCGTATTCCGCCGGAGGGGAATGACGACGCGTCCGGCTCGCCGAGAATGAGCTTGTTCCCGGTGAATTGTTCGATTACGCCGCCGTTATCCTTATCCGCGCATATAAAGCCCTCGTGTTTTTCGGCGGTGAGGCCGGTCATGGGCTGGAACCAGTGGGAGTAGGTTACCGCGCCGCGCTCTACGGCCCAGTCTTTCATGGCCGCAGCAATCTCGTCGGCCTGGGCCGGGCTTATGACCGCGCCGCCCTCCTGCCACGTTTTGAACGCCCTGAAAGTCTCCGCCGGCACCTTTTTTTGCATAGCGGCCTCGCTGAAGGTGTTGACGCCGTAGTAGCTTGAGACGGGCGGCGGGGTATCCACCTTGCTGCAGAAGACAGGGGCTACGCTCTGGGTAATATCGCTTCGGTTACTCATATATATTTACCTTTTTGGTTGCTATGTTGATATATCATACAGAAGTACAAAATATATTATGGGCGGCCCCCTGGTGGTAATTATTTGAACAAGTTGCGCAGCGCCCGGTTGTACACGCTCCGGTCGACGTCTACGCGCGGGCGCTCTATGGTCCCGGTGATGCGGCATTTGAAGCGCCCTCCCCCGTCTTCGGTCGGTTCGAGGCCGTTTCTGACGAGGCGCCCCAAGCCCGCTGTGAACTCAGGGGAGAACTCGCCCTCAAAGTCGTGTGAGAGCCTGCCGTCGAAACCTATCCAGCCCGCCGACCTGAATTTGAGTATGTCGCCCTGGCCTATGAGTTCGTCGAAGGTGAGCCTCGATTTCGCCACGTCGAACTTCCCCTTGACCTGAGCGAACGAGAGTTGCCGCAAGTCGCCCGACACCTGCGAAACGGCCGGGGCCCGCTGCAGCGCGATGTCGGAGGCGGTCAGGCGGGTAACGGTGAGGGCGCCCTTGGCCTTTACGGAGTCTATGTGCGCTACCGTTTCCATCACTACCTCGGCGTCGGCATTAACCTTGCCGGTCATTCGGCCGGGGGAAAAACCGGTCTCATTGCAGAACCTGTCTAAATCAAGCCCCTTGATGTGTACCCGCCCGTTCAGTATCCGCGATTCGCTGCCGTACAGTACGTGCGACGAGTGGCGCCTGAAGCCGAACGACATATCGGTGTTTATCTTCCCGCCAAAGATGTTTCCGCTCCCGTCAAAGAGGTCCAGCCGATCCCCCTCGGCCAGCAGTTTTACGTTAAAATGTTCAACCTTCGCGATAGACGGCACGGCCGCCTCCCTGACGTTCAGCACCCCGGCAAGCGTTATTCTTTGCCGGAACAGCCTTCCGAATATGATGATGCCCGAGGAACTGTCCAAAAGCGCCCTTCTGAACTCGACCTGACGGCTGACATCTGCCGATACGCCGTTTAAGGAGACCCACGACTTGCCCTTTTGGGTGAAATTGACACCCGCGCCGCGCAGTTTCACTGTTTTGAGCGTGTGGATAAGGCGTATGCCCCCTATGAACTCAAGCGGGTCTTCATAGGCCTCGTGGAAGACGTCCCGGCTATTTTCGGCGTGTGCGCTCTTAGGCTGGAATAAGAGCCGCGCGGCGAGGCGGAACAGATTGATGGAAATATCGACGCGGTGCGCGTGGACGCGGTAGTCCTCGGCGGCGTTTATGCGCTTGTAGGCCTTGAAGTCGTGCNCCCTTACGCCGTTCCACAGCGAGACGGAGACGCCTCCCACGGAGACGCTGTCGGCCCCCACGTTCTTGAGCGTACTCTCGGCTATGCCGCTAAACATACCGAGACGCACAGGTACGAAACCCACAACAAGCGCTACGGAGATGATTAAAAATACCAGCGTTGATACTTTTTCTATATTATGAAGCTTATTCATTTACGATAATTTTAAAGCCTCAACCATGCCGGCGGGCATACGCGTGGGCGCGCCGCTCGACAATTTTACGCAGGCGATCTTAACCTCGCCCGTCGCGAGCAGCGTGTCCTCACGTTTTATTTCGTATGAGAAGGCCATAGACGCAGAACCCNCCTCCCCGACGGAGGTTACCACCGTCAGCACATCGTTGTAGTACGCCGAGCGTTTGTACTTGATGTTGACGTCTACTACGACAAAAACGAGGCCCTGTTCGTGGTAGGCCGCTAGATCGATGCCGAGGCTCCGCGCCAGCTCGGTGCGGCCGCGCTCCATGTAGCGCAGGTAGTTGGCGTGGTAAACGATGCCGCCGCAGTCGGTATCCTCATAGTAAATACGGATTTTTAATTCGTTTGACTTCATTACAACGCTCCTATTTAAGGATGCATCCCTTCAGGATGCCAGTTACCGGCGATATAAACGGTATTCTGTCTATCGGCGCACCCTTCAGGATACCGGACCTTACCCCTCGTTAATATCGTACTCTTTTATCTTGCGCCACAGCGTAGACCGCGATATCCCCAGTTTCTTCGCGGCCTCGGTATAGTTGTGTTTCGTCAGGCCCAAAACAAATTTTATGTGCTCGCACTCTACCTCGGCAAGCGTGGCCACCCTGTCTCCCAGCATCCCCTTTTCGGAACATTCGTCGGGACCGGGCAGCAGCAGCCTGTTTCTGAACATGAACTCCGGCAGGTCGCGCTCCGTTATATCGGCGCCCTCGGCCATTACCACCGCGTATTCGATTATGTTTTGCAACTCCCGTACATTGCCGGGGTAATCGTACGCCATCAGCAAACTCTCGGCAACCTTGGAGTACCCCGATACATTCCTGTCAAATGACCGGTTAAACTGGTGTATAAACCGATCAACCAGAGTAAGGATGGTCTCCTTGCGTTCCCGCAACGGCGGCAGGTCTATATGAAAGACGCCAAGACGAAAAAACAGGTCTTCCCTGAACTTGTCCTGCTCTATCATCTTCCGCAAATCCTTATTGGTCGCCGCTATAACCCGCACGTCAACAGCCTTCAGCGCCGTATCACCAATACTGTGAAACGTACGATCTTGCAGAAAGCGCAGCAGCTTGACCTGCGCGGATAGCGACAACTCGCCCACCTCGTCCAAAAACAGCGTACCGCCGTGCGCTTCTTCCACCAATCCGGGTTTATCCCTGTCCGCACCGGTGAACGCGCCTTTTTTATGCCCGAACAGCTCGTTTTCAAACAGTGTCTCCGGAACCGCGCCGCAATTTACAGCCACGAAACGCCCAACGCGGTACTGCGAGCACTCGTGGATGAAGCGCGCCAGAAATTCCTTGCCCGTACCGCTCTCACCGCCAAGCAGAATTGTCGACGAGGTCGGCGCGATCTTCATCGCAATGCGCCGCACTTTCTCCATCGCCGGCCCCAAACCGTCGCGGTCGCGCACCTCCAAACCTTTGCGGTCTTCGTCTAATTCAATATTATCCGTGTGTACCATCATTATTCAGTTTGGAGTGTGAAATTTGGAATGTTGAGTTAATGTCAATATCAAAGCCAAAAACTCCACACCCCAAACTCCAAACTCCACACTCCCCTGTCAGGTCTTGAAGGCGATCATAATGTCAATATACGCTCTGGCCCGCGGGCGGAAAGGGTCTACGTCAAACTCCGCAGCCTGCACGCCTACATCGATGAACAAAAACGGCACGGTGGGCGGATGGATGCGCAAGCCGCCTATCGTGTAGAGATAAAGCCTCCCGTCGGTGGCGTCTACCGACGAGCCCGCCTCGAACAGGAACGACCAGAAGTCGACCGGCGTCGTACGCAGGCCGAAGTCAATGCCCAGCGAGAAATGGTTGCCGATCTGCGTGTGCGGGGTAATGGCCATACCGAAGTTCTTACTCTCTGCAAGGTCATAGGTGAAAAAAAGGCCAAGCCGTGGATCACCGCCCCAGATACCGTGGTACCCCATGTTTACAAGCGTAGCCGCAAGCCCGCCGCCAAACGCCATATTGCGCGCGAACCCGTACTTGGCCGCCAGGCACGTCCGGCCGATGTTGTCTATGATGGACGCCTGAACCTGCAGGTGGCCGGGCAGCGCGTACGAAATCTCGTGGAAGCCTATAACCAGATCGCCCGGCGAGTTCACACGGGCCATGGGCATATAAAGGTAGTGCGTAGGCTGAGCCGGGCGCAGCGTTACGCTCTGATTCCTGTTCTGGGCAAACAGGCCGGAGCCGCCGCATAAGGCGAGGGCTGCAATCAACAAAATACTCCTGCATACGATTGTTCTTACGGTCATAGCTGCGTCCTTATATTATGGATTTAAAAGAGATACCATATTCATTCGTCAGGGACGGCTTGCGGGTAATGCCATCCGATAATTAATATACGTCAGGGCCGGCAGCCGTGTCAATATTTTAAATATTTTCCGGCCAGCGCCAGCCGCTTGCCCTTTAGCGGCAGCCCGTCCGCCGAGAAGATGCGCGCCCCGCCCTTGCGCATTTTTACTATGCGCTTGGCGGTCAGCGGGCCTATCCCCGGCACTTTCAACAGGGTCGGCAGATCCGCCGCGTTGACGTCTACCGGGAACCTTTCGGGGTGGCGCTCGGCCCAGACGAGCTTGGGGTCGCGGTCGGTAAACAGCCGCCCGCGCTCGTCAAACGCAATATCCTCCTCGCAAAACCCATACTGCCGGAACAGAAAATCGACCTGATACAGCCGGTGCTCACGGACGAACCCGTCGCCCTCAAGGACGTCAACGCGCCGCTCGCCGGGAATAGCCTCGGCGCCCAATCCCCGCTGGTACGCCGAAAAATAGACCCGGTTCAGGTTCAGCCTGCGGTACAGCCCCGACGTGTACTTCACGATCTCCGCGTCGCTCTCGTCCGCCGCCCCAACTATGAACTGCGTAGTCTGCCGAACGCGCTGGTACCTCATCCCCCTGTCCGTAAGCTGCGATATGCGGCGCATCGGGGCGATTATGTCCTTCAAAAAATCCTTCTTCCGAGACAGCGCGGTAAAGTGCTTCTCGCCGGGGACCTCTATGTTGACGGAGACCGCGTTGGCGAGGGATATCGCCTGATCTATCGCCGCGTCGCTCGCGCCGGGGATCACCTTCAGGTGTATGTAACCGCGGTATGAATACCTGCGCCGCAAAATCTCCGCCGTCCCGTTTATCAGCTCCATCGTATTGTCGGGCGTACCCACCACCCCGCTGCTCAAAAATATGCCGATAAGCCGGCGCCTGCGCACATAATCCATAAACAACTTAGCCATCTCGTCAGCACCTATAGTGCACCTGCGGACATCCATCGACTCACGAAACGGGCAGTACCCGCAGTCATTGCTGCAAACGTTGGACACAAGCGTCTTGAGCATAATCGAGTACCCCCCGCCGGGCATGGACACGGGGTACAGCCACGACCCATCCTCCCCCCGCACCCGGTGATCCGGCCCCCCGCGCGTACCGCACGCGCAGGCAAGGTCGTACTGCGACGCGTCGCTAAGCAGCTTCAGTTTGTCGATTGTGTCCATATCCGCCTACCCAACCCCGCAAATAGCCTAACCATACCCCCAGGTAATTTGCCCTTTTGGGCAATCCCATCTATCCATAATATAATACATCCCCGCCGCCTCCAAAACAATTTTTTGCAACGCCTCGCAGAAAATACCGAAATCCGAACTGTTGTAGGAGTACACCGCCGCCCCCATCCCCAAAACGGCCCCTCCGATACCGAAAACGCCGTTTTTGACCCCCAGCCGCCAAAAAATCTTTTAATTTTCTTGCTTTCCGCCCAAAACTAACAGCTTTTTGATTTTAACAGCGCTAAATTTCAAAATTTTTGCACCCCGCCCAATTAATTAATTATATTGTAGCGGTAGCGTACAGGTACACGTAATAGCCTTAATTTTTGGATTTTTCACACATCAACTATTTGAGTCAACGGAGGTTGCGGTATGAGCGTATCCGTTAGCGGCAGACGCGAAGGTCATAGGGTGCGTGTCGTTTTTGGCGCGGTGGCGGCGGTGCTGTTGTCGGTTTCGGCGGTTAATGCGCAAATGGGCAGTTTTACCGATAAGCGGGATGGGAAGACGTACCGTACGGTGAAGATTGGGAATCAGACGTGGATGGCGGAGAATCTCAATTATAAGACTGGTAAATCGTGGTGTTATGATAATAAGGATGGTAACTGTCAGAAATACGGGCGGCTTTATAATTGGAATAC
>WQTH01000038.1 GCA_009786415.1 Chitinispirillia bacterium
CACAAGGAGCGCCCGTGGTGGGAGTGGGAGCCGCAGTACAAGCTCCGCAAGGCCGACGCCCTCAATGCCATCTCCGAAAAATACGCAAGCGACATACGCTATCACAAGTTCCTGCAATTTTTGTTCGACAAGCAGTGGAAAAAGGTGCGCGCATACGCGGCGGAGAAAAAAGTGCTGCTGATAGGCGATGTCCCATTTTATACCGCCTACGACAGCTCCGACACGTGGTCAGAGCCGTCGCAGTTCCTGTTTGATAAAGACGTTAAGCCGATAGACGTAGCCGGCGTGCCCCCCGACTACTTCAGCGAAACCGGCCAGCTTTGGGGTAAC
Organism: Chitinispirillia bacterium; assembly: GCA_009786415.1. GTDB lineage: Bacteria > Fibrobacterota > Chitinivibrionia > Chitinivibrionales > Chitinispirillaceae > GUT77. Next base: position 331 of record WQTH01000038.1, read on the forward strand.
CCGCTTTACAGGTGGGAAGCGATGAAGAAAGACGACTACACGTGGTGGCGCCGCCGCATCGAAAAGACGCTGGCGCTCGTAGACTACATCCGCATAGACCACTTCCGCGCCTTCGACACCTACTGGGCCGTCCCCTACGGCAGCCCTACTGCGGCGACGGGGGAGTGGCGCAACGGCCCCGGCCTGCACTTCTTTGACACAATCAAGAAAGCGCTCGGGGAGTTGCCGTTCATTGCCGAGGATTTAGGCGAGATCACGCCGGGAGTCATAAAGCTGCGGGAGGACATCAAGGCGCCGGGCATGAAAATCCTGCAATTCGCGTTTGATGACAATACCGAAAATCCGTACCTCCCGTACAACATCCCCAAAGACAGCGTAACCTACACCGGCACGCACGACAACGACACGTCGCTTGGCTGGTTCAAGTCCCAAACCGGCGCCGGCAGAAAGCGTGTTTGCGGCTACCTCGGTTGCGCCCAGACCGAAAAAGTCTTCATAGACGCCATGATCCGCTGTGCCCTCGGCGCATCCTCGTGGCTCTGCCTGATCCCCATGCAGGACGTTTTGGGCCTTGGCGGCGAGCACCGCATGAACACCCCCGGCAAAATGTGGGGCAACTGGCAGTGGCGCCTCACAAAAACCATGCCTGCCGCCGCAAAAATGAAAAAACTCGCGGAACTGTCGGAAATCTACGGTCGTGCGAGGGTGTAGGGGAAGGGCGGGGATTACTCGTTGCATAATTAAAAAACCTGACTTTAGGCGTGATGGTTACGGGAGGAAAGTCCTATGTCTGTTTTGGGGAGTTTAGCGCTCATGTTTTTTATGCCGAATTACGATAAATATAACATATATTTACATTGTAGATATATTTTTATAGTATATTTATTTTGTTATATTGTTTCCAAGACCGGAGAGAGCGCGCCCCATGCATGTGCTCAAGCATCGTATCAAACTCGCGATAATCTGGCCGTCGGTGATCATCCTGTCGCTGGCGGTATTGCTGTTTGCGCTTAGCCTCGTCTCCTACTTTGTCATAAGCCTCCCCTCGGTTCAGGAGCGTGCCGTGCGGTTTGCCGAGGAGCAGGTGCAGGGTTTTTTCAGCGGGGACATAACGATTGAGCGGCTTGAGTCGAACCTGCTTTCGTACGTTAACCTGCACGGGGTGCGCGCGGTGGGCAAGTCGGGGTACGGCGACTCGGTGTATGTGCGGCATGTGAGGGCCAACTATTGGATCCCGTCGCTGCTGTTCAAGCATATACGCCTGACCTCGTCGGTGATAACGGATGTGAGCGGGCATGTTGTTATGGCTCCCGACAACCAGATCATGATCCCGGTTATTCCTGCTGAATATTACGATTCCACCTATCTTTACAGGCCGAGTTTTGAGCCGCTCAAGAAGGCGGTGGTGCGCAGTGAGGAGAAGAGCAGGGCGAAGAAGACCGGAATGGAGAAGGTGATGACATGGCCCCCGACCCATTTGCCCGATCCTGCCGACTGGCCGGTAACGCTGCATCTTGGGCGTGTGCGCATAAACGGCATAAACGCGGTTTACCGCGATCTTGCCAACGACATGGTGGGTGAGATACGCAACGCGCAGGCGCGGGCGCGGTTTCACACCATAGACTCGTTTTCGGTGGTGCTGCGTGTGCCGGAGGGTTCGTACACTAGCCCCTGGTGGGTGGGGGATATAGATACGATAGGGGCGTCGGCCGTTGTTACGTGGACTGGGCTGAACGTTCAGTCCCTGGTGTTTAAGGGGGCGGGGACGCAGGTGAACGCTGGGGGGCGCCTGTCGTATTTCCCCGGCGGGCCGTGGGACCTCAAGGCGGATTTCATAACTACCATTAGGCCGCTTCCTGTGCTGTACGACAATTTTGACGATTTGGGCAAGAGCGGTTTTCTGGAGGGTACGGCAACCTACAAGGGTTCGCTTTACGAGCCGGTATGGGCGGCTAAGGTTAAGGGGTCGGGGGTTACCGTGCGCGGGCACGAGCTGAGTTCGTTAGATGTGGATGCCGTATTTGGCCGCGACGAGTATGGCCGCGCGCGCATACGCGGCGGCGTAGATTTTGGGCGGTTCGATGTTACCGCGTCGCTGTTGATGAAGAGTCTTATGAAGGGGCCGGAGTTTGGGAATTACTCGGCGCTTGTTTTGCTGAACGGGATAGACGCCAAAAAGCTTGCGGAGGCGTTTGAGTTTGATTTACCGCTTGCCGTTGACAGGGGGGATGTGCGCCTGAGGGCCGACGGGCAGTGTTTTGAGGCCCCCGCGATTATCGATTTGACTGCGGAGCTCTCCGGCGAGGAGCTGGCTGGCGGGAACATCAGCGTGAAAACGCTGGTAAGGGATAACAGCTGGAGCCTTGAAGGGGGCTGGGGCGATAACAGTTTGAGCGGTCAGGGCAGTATCGATTTGGCGACCGGAGCGCTTGCCGGCGCCGTGAGCGGGAATTTTCCCGATCCGTCAACCGCGACCATGACCATCTTCAAAGAGCGCGTAACCGGCAGGATTGCTGCGTCTACCGAGTTCAGCGGGAACTTCAATAAACCGGAAAAGTTCAAGCTGTCGGCGGATTTGAAGGGTGACAGGATAAGGTGGCGCGGGGTGGCCGCCGATTCCCTTGAGGCGCATATAACACTTGACGAGGGGAAATTGAACCTCAACAGGGCCGACGGCATAGTATCGGGGTGGGCCGACTCCGTTGCGCCGGTTTTTGGGGTTGCGTCTGCGCACGGTTACATACAGGCCGAGCTTTCCATGAAGGGCGGTTTGGATGCCCCGCTTCTCAATGCGCGTATCCGCGGGCGTGAACTGCGGTACGATACGTACGCGCTTGATACCCTTGCCGGTTTCGCGTCGTTTGAGCAGGGTATGCTGCGCTGGAACAGCCTTTATCTGCGCGGGCTCGGCACATCGATATACAGCAGCGGCCGGTTTAAGCTGCCTGACGGCGATGGCGCGGTAACGGAGGCGGCCCTCAGCGCCGAGCTGTTTACGGAGAGGGGTGGGGGAGGGGGCAGGAAGCCCGCCGGCAAGGTCGACTTCAAGGGGGCTATGCGCAGCGATTCGGTAACGGTGGAGTGCCGGATATCGTCTGTGCCGCTTGATATTTTTGACCCCTGGGTGCCGGAGGAGCACCATATGAAGGGCGTGTTGTCGCTGACCGGCGAGTTTTCGGGCTCGGCAGCCAACCCGTCGGCGAAGATGAACTTCAAGCTGATGAACCCAAGCTACGGCGACCACAGCGCCTATTCTGTAATTGGCGACGCGGTGCTTGCCGACTCGCTCGTGAGCGGCGCCGCTGTGCTGCGTGCGGGCCAGAAGTCGGGTGCGGTAGAGTTAAAGGCGCATATGCCGTTTTTGCCGGCGTCGGGCTGGAAAGTTGACGAGACTGGGGCGCGTGAGGCGTTTGTCGGCGCGCAGGCAGAAAAGTTTGATATCAAAGATGTTGCGAAGTACATAGGCCCAGACTTCGAAGCGTCCGGCGCGGCGGCGTTTAACGTGTCGCTTTCGAACGCGGGCCGCGGCTGGGACGTGGGCGGGATGCTCTATTTCCCCAATGCCGCTTTGCGCCTTGTGCGGGAGGAGATAAGCCTTAACGGCATCAATCTGAACGCCTCGCTGTCAGGCACGCTTGAACAGCCGCGCGCGGTGTTTACCGTAAAGACCGGCGGCGCCGAGATATCGCGCCTGCGCATGGACAGCTGTGTCATAAGGGGGCGCACGGGTCTTGATATGCTTGTAATAGACTCCGCGCGGTTCGTTTTCAGAGACAGCGGCACGGTAGACCTTAGGGCGCGTATGCTCTACAGCGGTATGGATTCGCTGCTTTACAGCCGGAATTTTTTCGCGCAGTACCGTATAAACAAGATTCCTACTGAAGTGTTTCGTCCGTTCGCGCCGGAGTTCAGGCTACGCCGCGGCCTGTTGAACGGCAGCGGAACGATATACGGTTCCGACGGCAGGCCGATGGTAGACGGCACGCTGTCTCTGGCCGGGCTCGAAGTTACGCTTCCCGACATTTATCCGATTATCGGCCCGGTAGACGCGAGCGTCAAATTCAGCGGCGGCTCGGTTGAGCTGTCGTCGCTTAATGCCGGATGGGGGCGCGGGATGATACGCGGGGCGGGGCGGGTTGACTGGGATCTCGACGGACTGATAGGCGTGGATATGCGCGTAAACGCCGGCGGGCTTTTCTTCGAATTGCCGGAGGTGGTAAACGTTGGCGTGCAGAGTGCCACGCTGCGTATAAACAATCAAAACGGCGACCTGGTAGTCAGCGGCAGGGCCTCGCTCGGGCAGACGAGCTACACACGCGATTTTCACGTAATGGATATGATAGATCAGGCGCGGTTAAACAGGGAAGTTCGCCGCGCACCCAACCCGTTTTTGCAGTCGGTAGTGTTGCGCATCCAGTTAGATTTAAATGACAATATGCAGATAGATATGAATTTGGGGACGCTTAATATGGGCGGCAGGATCACGGTAGGCGGAACGGCGGCCGAGCCGGGCATTGTAGGCGAGATAAAGGTGCGCGATGGCTTTGTCTACTACCTCGACCGCAAATTTCAGATAACGGAGGGTACGCTCTTTAACCCCGACCTCACCGCTATAAACCCGAACCTCAACATCACCGCCAAGTCGGATGTGGTAACGTTTTCTCCAACGTCAAGGGCGGAGCAGTTCACCATCACGCTTAGCATGACGGGCACGCTTGAGAGCCCGGTTATACGTTTTACGTCTGATCCCGCGTTAAGCGAGCTCGATATTTTGAGCGTGCTCACGTTTGGCGAGAGGATGGGCGGCATGGGCAGTGATTTCGGCAACCGCGCGCTTAACCTCGCGGCGCAGCAGCTGCTCGTGGGTCTCGGCGCGACGCGCAGTTTAGAAAAGATGCTGAATGTGGACAAGGTGAGCGTGAGCGGCGATCTGCTCGGCGCTATGGGCGGCGGGACGGGCGGGGGAGCGACTATAGGTCTCTCCAAGCGTTTTACATCGCGGCTGAACGTAACGTACGAGACGAATACGGTCAAGCTGACAGACAGGAAAGTGACGGCGCAGTACCGCCTGCTGCCCAACCTGTACCTTGAAGGGCAGTCGACCAGCGAAAGCGAGCACGCTCTGGACCTTATCTTCAGATACAGCAGGTAGGGGGCGCAATGTGCTGATAATGCGGATAATATCAATGATACGCACAGCCGGATTCACTGTCCGATGTACGGGCGGCTGTTCCCGGCCGCCCGCCGTTCCTCGCAGCGCATCGTTAAGGATGCTGTTGCCGATGGCGTGCATGATTCTGCTTTTTTGCCTCTCGTCAACAAACGCGCAGGATTGGTTTCGTCCCGAAACAGACAATGAATCCGCAGAGCAGGAAATGCCGGATTCGCAGCAGCAGGGCGACGAATGGCTTACGGGGGAAGGTAATGAGGCGCGTCAGGGCTGGTTAGAGCAGGCCCAGCAGGATCAGGAGTACCGCAAGAACCAGCGGATGTCGCGCAAGGAGGAGCGGGAAGCGCGCCGGCAGCGCGAGCGGCGGTCGTGGTATATACGCTCGGTCAGCTTCACCGGCAACGAATCCTACAAGGCCAAAGACCTCGTAAACATCATGGCGCTGAAGCCCAAGTCGTGGCCCAACGACCCTGTCCGCTTCACAAACTTCATGTTGAACTCCGACCTCGCCGCCCTGCACTCGTTCTATATGGGCAGCGGGTTCGAGTACGCTGTCGTTAAGCTCAACCGTGTAGAGCGCGACACGGCCAGCCGCCGCGTGCAGGTGTACATAGACATAACCGAAGGCCAGCGCATACGGGTAGGCGAGGTGGCCGTAGTCTCGGACAGGCACGAAATGACACCCGGCGAAATGCGCAGGCTGTTAAGCAAGCCTGGCAGCCCGCTCATATACCAGAACATAGATCAGGACGTCCGCCGGATAAAAGATATACTGGGGAATCGCGGATTCCTTGCGGCATCGGTAACGCCTTTAATCGAACTCGATTCCGCCGCGAGTATGGCGCACGTTACGTTTGATGTTACGGAGGGCCCGAAAGCCGTGGCGTGCAAGATAGAGCTGCACGGCAACAGGCACGTAAACAACGAAGTTTTAACCCGCGAGCTTACGTTCAAAAGCGGCGATACGCTGACCTCAAAGATTATTCAGCATTCGGAGCGCCGCCTTTACGCCACCAGTCTCTTCAACTATGTGCAGATAAGGCCGAGCTTTGATACCAACCGCGTTGTCACCGAGCTGCCCGACAGTTTGTACGATGTGCAGGTGCGCGTTTCGCAGACGCAGTTTTTCAGCTTTCAGGGCGGCGGCGGATACAGCACCGACGAGGGGCTGCGCACATCGGCGTCGGTAACGTACCGCAATATGTTCCAGCTGGGGCAGGGCGCCACGGTTAGCGCCAAACTCTCGCAGGTGTCGCAGGGTATAGAGGGCATCTACGTTATCCCGTGGTTCATGTATATGCCGCTGCAGTTCGACACCAAACTCTACTACACAAGGTTCGACAACCGAGAGCTCTATCAGGGCGAGTTCAACGGCATACGCCTCTCGCTGGGCCGGCAGACCGACTACAACTTCATCTATCAGGTCTGGAACCAGTGGGAGCGCGTGGAGTGGGTGCGCGCCCCCGCCTCCGAAGACGACGGTCCGGAGGGCGTACCCGACTATCCGACGCAGAGCATAGGCGGCGACATAGGCTACGATATGCGCAACGACCTCTTCAACCCGACAAAAGGCGGCTACACAAGCCTTGGCCTCGAAGTGGCCGGCGTGTTTGGCGGCAACTCAAACCGCTTCGTAAAAGTAACGTTTGATAACCGCGTCTATTTCAGCAAGCGCGCAAAATACTTCCTGTCAATGGCGCTGCGCACCGGGTACGTTATCCCCTATGGCGAAAGCGAAGTTGTGCCGGTACAGAGCCAGTTCTACGGCGGCGGAAGCACCACGGTGAGAGGATTCCCGGTCAACAAACTTGCGGTGCAGTCCAACGGCGACCCGCTAAAGGGAAATTTTTACGTATTCGCCAACCTCGCCGACTTCAGGTTCCCGCTCTTCTGGTGGGTAAACGGCGCGCTGTTCTTAGACGCCGGTAACGTATGGCCGGAATTCACAGACATAAAGTCTCCAATAGGATTATTGGATGACCTGCGCTGGGCAATAGGCCCGGGCATACGTGTTGATACCCCCATAAAATTAGTAGCGCGCCTTGATTTCGGCTTCAAAATAGACAAACGCCCAGGCGAAAGCGCGTGGGAACTGCATTTTGATCTTGGCCAGCCGTTTTGAGAAAATCAATACCTGAATTTACCACAACCCGGCAAATTTTTTCCGAGACGGGCGGGCGACCGTGAACGGTCGCCCCCTACAGACGTTATTGGTTTTGATGTCGACTTTACTTTTTTTACAGCAAAGCCTCGTAGTCCTTAACCGACCCGCCGTCAAGGCAGCACTGAATAATCCTGTTTCCGATTTCCGACAGCTCCGGGTGCTTGAACTTCTGCAGCTCGGTGTCGAAGAACTTTTTGAGTATCTTCGCGCCGGCGTCGTACCCATCGGGCCCTACTTCCGGCTGTTCGTCTACCCGCAGGAAGTCGGTAGGCAGGAAGGTGCCCTCTATCTGCATCTGCGCCAGCGAGTGGCCCAGAAGCGGGCATCGGGCGGGGATTAGGGATTCGGGGCGGAACTTTGCCGTGCCGCGCCTAGCTAAGTATTCGCGGGCTACCCACTGGGGCATGAAGCTTACCTTGTAGGCGCCTACGTTCTGGTTGGGCGTGAGCGTGTAGCGGACATTGGGCGTGTTCTGTATCTGCCTGAGCAGAAGGTTCGCGTGGTCGACAAGGCGGCCCGTGGCGAATGGCCAGTAGGAGCCTACGCCTTCGCTGGTCATGCCGCCGACCTCCGTGATGCTGGGGTTGGCGTGGCCGCGCGGCGACACGAGCCTCCAGAGCCAGCCGAGCGCCGGCGGGAGCACGTGCAAAAAGCCCACAATGCCGTATGTCGGGTTCTCGCGGAAGCACGGCGGCGTGCGGATGCCGAAGTTGCGGAAGTGCACCTCGACCGTGCCGTCTATTACGCCGGGCATGAGCCTGCGCGGCACTACCACGCGCGGGTTCGGGCAGGGCACGCCGGGTTCGTCCATCGTGTGCTCCCATATAAGGATGGTGGCGTTTTCCACGCCGTCCATGCTTAGGAAGATGAGCGGCTCCTTAGGGTGGATGGTTATATGTTCGAGGTGCGGGTCGGTACCGTAGTGGGTTATGTGGTTGAGGCGCACGAACCACGCGCGCTCGGCGTCGCACGCGCGAACGTACCCGCTGTCGTCCTGGTCTTCCTTAGGGCACATGGCCATATCGTCGGTTACGGGGTGGAGCGCGCAGTTCTGGTTCATGGAGAGTACGCGCTTTGCGCCGGTTTTGACGTGCTCGCCTATGAGCAGGCGGCCGTCGGTTTCGCGGTGGGGGAACTCGAGCATCTCGCTCTTGCCGCTGCCGCTGGCACCCTCGTGCATGATGGTGGTCACGTTGTCGTAGGGGGTAACCACCTGCACCGTGGCGGCGTGCAGGGTGAGCCACTTCTCCTTTTCGCCGAGCGACAGGAGCACACCGTAAACGCCCTTTTTGGCGCTGGGGCCGGGGTAGAGGTTGTAGGAGAATATCTCGTGCAGCCCCCCGTCCATGCGGTTGTGTACCACCACCTGCTTGCCGTTGAAGTGGGTGTGGCGGTATGTGGGCGCGACGTATATGACGCATCGGATGTCGAAGTCGGCGGGGAGTTCGGTCGGGTCGACCATGCCCTGCAGGTCGGCGAGCGCCCCGGCGAAGAACCCGGCGTTTTTGGGTCCTATCATGAGCGCGCCGTACTTGGTTTCGCCCAGCGTAAACGGCATTACGATGAGTTCCTGCGTTTTCAGCCACCCTAACGTGTCGGTGCGGAGGGGGTCAAAATCGCTGCCGAAGCGCGATTTGTAGGTATCGCGGTCGGTGGGCTGGCCGTCGCCTATCACCGTGCAGTCGGGGTCGCGGCGGCGCATGTAGACCTCCGTGTAGTTCACCGAGAGCCCGTTGCGGCACTTGACGATGTTGGCCTCGTGGACCTGCCCCTTGCCGGGGATATCGTAGTAAACGTCGAAACGCGTTTTATCTTTCCCGCCCAGGGCCAGCTCGATAAGTTCCTGCCGGCAGGTCGGAAAACACAGGCCCTTGTTGTTGGACAGAATATCCTTCACGTGGTTCGGAAGGCTTGAAAGCTTCTGCCAGTCGGTCTGTAAGTTAATGTTGCTCATGGCGCTCCTCTTAAATTATAGGGGTTAATTGTTTTCGGCTACGGTACAATACAACACCATAAAATACTTTAATCCGCAGGCGGTGTCAAAATTTTTTTATTTTGGGATAATTTTGATTTTCGGCCGCCGTGTATTATCTTATTAATATAGTCCTTAAATATAGATATTATCCATACAATAAGGGGGGATTTGCCCATGATTCGCCGAATTGTTGTCATAGCTGCTGTTTTTTGTATGCTTGCGGGGCCGGTTGCGGCCATCGCCCAAACAGCCGCCGCCGGGAAGTTCTCCGCCGAGCAGTACAAAAAGGCCCTCTGGATGGTCACAAGGTTCTACGGGGCGCAGAGGTCGGGGCACGGGCCCAACTGGCTCCTCATGGATCATACACACAAGGTCAGCTTTGTCAAGGACTCCGACGGGTCGCACGACCTCGTGGGCGGGTGGTTTGATTGCGGCGACCACGTGCTCTTCGGGCAGACGTTCTTCTACTCGGCCTACATGCTCGCCCTGGCCTACGAAATGTTCCCCAAAGGGTTCCACGACCTCTACCACGGGGAAGATTACAGCGACTACGCCGATTCAAAAGACTGGAGCATGGCGGGCGGCAAGCCTGACGGGGTGCCCGACCTGCTGCAGGAGCTCAAGTACGCGACCGACTGGATAATCAAGGCCGCGCCGAACGGGACGACATTCTACTACGAGAAGGGGCACGGCGGCAAGGACCACAGGAACTGGGTTACCGCCGGGTTCATGTCTACACTGGCCAGGGAAGAGGGCGGCGAGAGAGACGGTCCGCGCGACATCTTCAAGAACCCAAACGATGGCGTGATGGCCTCTTTCGCCGCAGCGACACTGGCGATTATGTCGAAAATTTACCGCAAGTACGACCCGGCCTACGCCGATCTGTGCCTCGTCCACGCCAAAAACGCCTACACCTACGCTTCGGGCAAGAAGAACAACTCCGCCGGCGCGGCGTCGGGCAGCTACTACGGGGCACACAAGGACCCCGCGACGGTCTTTGTGACGGCGGCTTCGGAGATGTATATGGCTACCGGCGACAACACGTACCTGAACGCGATTGACCACGGTCAGGTAAAGGGCAGCTATTGGGTGCTCGACTACGCAAACACCCACGACCTCGCGGCCTATGCGGCGGCGCGGGCGGATCAGAGCAAGAGGGCCGACCACCTCAAGCTCATGCTCGACGAGTTCGTCAGCAAATACGCCAGCCAGGTCAACAGCGAAAAAGTTTCTACGATGGGCGGCGACTGGGGCCAGCTGCGCTACGCCGGCAACACCGCGTTCGCCGCCGCGCTCTACTCATTGGCGATGAACACGAACGAGTACGATCAGTTCATTTACGACCAGATAGATTACATACTCGGCGCCAACAACGCCAAACAGTCATTTATAGTCGGCTACTGCGAAGGCTGCACCAAAGTGGCTTCAAAGCCTCACCACAGGAATGTGTATCTGAGTGATGATAATGACGAAGGCAACCATTTGGTAATACCCGAAAGAAACAGATACTTCGGATATTTGGTTGGCGGGCAAAGGAACTCCGCCAGCTATGTTGATGACATAAAATCCTATACAAACACCGAGGGCGGTATAGACTACAACGCCGGCCTTCTGGGCGCGCTCGGCTACATCGTTTCAAAAATGGCCCCCGCCGACACAAGCAAGTTCGGCGTCGATGAACCGCCTCCCCCCCCGCCGGCGGTACCTGCCACGCTGAGGATAAGCACGTCAATTAATGCCGGCGACACGTCCGCTTTTGTTAAGGATACCTTGTTTATGAGCGCTCAGTCGGAGTCTGTGACGCTCCTCTACGCGTATATTTTTGATGAGTATGGTAATATTATGGATATCCCCTGCGATTCGGTGTACTGGGCATATTCAAATGGTGGCGCTGTCCCTATCCCCCCCGGCTGCATATTCCCGCTCGGCTCCGGGTTCAGCGGCGATCCGGCGGTCATCAGCGCCTCGTACCGCCTCGGCGGCGCGATACGTGATTCCGTAGTTATAGCTGCCGAAGAGGTCTCGGTCCGCCACAGGGTTTCAACGATGGCCAAAAACGGTTACTCGATAACCGTCCGCCCCAACGCTGTTTTATTCGCGGTTCCGGATGGCCGTTCTATCGCGAAGGTCAGCGTACACGACCTGCGCGGCAGGCGCGTCTTCAACCGCACCGGCGGCGAGTCCAGAATTACGTGGAACAGCGGCAGGCACTCTAAGGGGATGTACGTTGTGCGGATGGTAATGGACAACGGCGTGGTGGTGCAGAGGAACCTGATGTTGAAATAATCGTTGGAACCTTGAAATAATATCAATACATAGAATGAAAAGGGAGGGACAGGGCATGAAAAGGACGTTTTTTGCGGTTGCGCTGGTTATCGTTTTATTTGCGTCCGCCGTGAGCGCGCAGCAAAAGGGCTGGATGTCCCGCTATTGGGACGGTTGCAAGCCAAGCTGCTCGTGGACGCCCAACGCCGGGGCCAGCAATCTCTGCAAGGAGTGCGACAGAAACAATAATGAGATTAACCCTCCAAACGAGAATTCGACCGCGAGCAGCTGCGGTAACTCGAACGGCACATCATATACCTGCTGGGACATGATTCCTTTCAGGGACCCGACCGACGAGAATCTGGCGTACGGTTTCGCGGCGACCCCCGGCGGCAGCGGCGATTGCGGCAAGTGTTACGAGATAACCTTCGACGGCGGCCAGACCAGCGAGCCTACCGATCCCTTCGCGACGAATAAGGCGCTTAAGGGCAAGAGGCTTATTGTGATGGCGAGCAACATCGGCTACGATGTCGAGGGCGGGCAATTTGACCTTTTGGTTCCCGGCGGCGGGCTGGGCGCGTTTGACAGTTTCACCGGCCAGCTTGGCTACAGCGACCCTGCCATACTCGGCAAGAACCACGGCGGTTTAACGAGCGCCTGTCAGGATGAACTGGTGCAGAGGCTGGGGTGGTGGGAACCGGGATCAACGGACGGCGGCAGGAACGTCAAGACGGTTATTACCGAGTGGCAGGAGTGTCTGCGTGACAAATGCGACGCGGTATTCGGCAAACCGGAGCATGCCCTGCTGAGGCAGGGGTGCAGATTTTACGCCGATTTTTTCAACGCGGCGGACAATCCTACACTGACTTACAGCAGAATGAACAGCTGCCCGGACCTGTTGGTTAACAGGTACAAGCTCGGCAGCGGCGGTTCGGTTCCGACACCCGGCCCCGTTACCTCGGTACGCTCCGGCGCCGCGGCAACATCGAAGCGGGGCGGTTACACGATCAATGTGCGCCCTGGTGCTGTCGTCTTCTCGTCAACCGAGGGCGCGGCGGTCTCGCATGTAAGCGTCTACAACCTGCAGGGCAAGCGCGTCTTTACCCGTACCGGCGGCACGGGGCCGAGCGTAACGTGGAACAGCGCGGGGCAGCCCCGCGGGATGTACGTGGTTAAGATGACAATGGGCAGCGGGGCTACGGTACAGCGGAATCTGTTGCTGAAATAAATCCGGCGGGTGACGGAAACAGGCGCTGGTGTTGATGATACCATTATAATTGACAATGCAGGGGCGGCCGTTCCCGGTCGCCCGCGCCTGATAACGTGATAGTGCCGTCATGATATGGCGGTATTGTCATTCGAATATTTTGGATACAGTGATAAATGACAGTAAATTACGATAAGCGTTACGTAAAGAAACCACATATAATCGTATCGTTCCTGATCGCCATATACGTAATGGTCAGGACGGTATTTGTGATGTATGCCGTCATCTTCACGCTTGTGGGGACGTACCTTATTTACAGGGGATACGTTTACTTCAATGAGGTGGTGATGGCGCCGCTTAGCGAGGTCAAGCGGCTTGTAAGCGAGCATCCCGAAGAGTCCGCCTATATGGCGCAGGTCCGCGAGCAGCTGCGGCTCAAGGGCGAACCCGACACGCTGGTGTGGCGGTTCGTGCCGCTTGATTCTGTCTCCAAAATAATGATTCAGGCGGTGCTGGCTGCGGAGGACGACGGCTTTTACATCCATCCGGGCATTTCGTTCGACGCCATAATTGAGGCGCTTGAGTACAACCGCGCGGTCAACGCAAACAAGCGCGGCGCGAGCACCCTCACCCAGCAGCTGGCAAAAAATCTGTTCCTCACGCCTGAAAAGAGCTTTGAGCGGAAAGTCAAGGAGATGGGGTACACGCTGCTCATGGAGAAGTATCTGGGTAAGGACCGCATACTTGAGCTATACCTCAACTACGCCCAGTGGGGCAAGAACGTTTTTGGCGTGGAGGCCGCGGCCAACGTCTATTTCAACAAGCCCGCCGCGCGGCTGACGGTATCCGAAGCGGCGCGTATGGCGGCCTGTCTCTCCATGCCCACCCGCATTACCCCCCACCACACGCGGTCGGGGTATATGGGCAAGCGCGTTCTGGTGATAGCCAACAACCTGTACCTGCGCCGCCGCATAGATGACGCGGCCTACACGGCGCTGACCGGGCTGGCTCCGCCGGGAAAAGGGCTGGTCGTGGAGGATGAGGAACTGCCGCCTGAATAATCAAGGTTCAGGCAATTTGCATTTGCCGTGCGCGTTAATGTATATTATCATGGTATAGGTATATTGATAAATACCATAAAGACACGATGGTAAATCCGTTACGGATGACGGCGGGGTATATATGTCGGCGCTTAAAAGTCTCTTTTTCAACCTGAAGATACAGGACAAGCTGAGCCTGATTGTGGGCATATTCATTCTATTGGTAGCTTCGCTTGTCGCGTTCTCCGTAAACAAGTTCAACAGCATAGAGCAGAATTACATCCGTCTGGCCAATGAGCCGCAGCTGCGCCTTACGCATCTTTCCGACGCCGTGCGCAGTATGTCGACCATCCGCCGGTGTGTTTTGACCGCCGGGTACCTCGCGTTGAGCGATACAGTTACTGCCAACGCCTACTGGAATGAGTATTTGGCCGCGGCCGACCAGTTTGAGCTGGATATCGGCAAATATCACGAAAATTTAGTGAACGATCCATACGTCTCGGAGCAGAATCGCCTCTACGGCCAGGAGACGGTTGCCGCGCTCAGGGAACGTTTTACGGAGTACAGGCGCTACGCGGATACCGGCTACACCGCTGTTAGGTTGTGGGCGGGTGACATATCGGTGATTGAGGCGCGTATAGTGGGTGGTATTCCGTCGGGGGACCTGATCTCCGGTAAGTTGGATTCTCTCAGGATGCGGGTGTTTAACAATATGCAGGGCAGGAGCGAGGACCTGAAGGTCTACACGAGCAGCGCCAACGATACGGTCGTCATCTTCTCGGTGAGCATCCTCGCGCTCGCAATGCTCATGAGCCTGTATATGCCGCGCGTTATCAAGGAGCCTATACAGAATATGCAGGTCGCCATGCGGGAGATATCAAAGGGCAACCTGACCTATCCCATACGCAGCGCCGTTAAGGACGAGCTCGGCCAGCTCTCCAACAGCATCGCCGATATGGTAGACAACATCGCCGCGCTGAACAAGCACGTAACCATCCTCAACAATATGGACCAGTTGATATGCGTTACCGATCTCGACTTCACCACCATCTTCCTCAATCAGGCCGCAGCGGATTTTTACGAGGTCGACAGGGACGGGTCGGTCGGCATGAAGTGCTATCAGGCGCTTTACAGGTCGGAGAAGCCGTGCTTCTACTGCCCGTTGCCGGGGCTTTTGCCCTACAAGGAGACGCTGCCCACCTGCGAGTGGGAGGAGCCGGTGGAGTCTAAGGGCAAATGGCTCGCCTGCCGGACCTCCATAATCAGGTGGCTCGACGGCAATCTGGTGCAGGTCTGCATGGGCCGCGACAACACCGTAAAGCGCCAGCAGGACGAGAATCAGGCAATATACGCCGAGAATATGCGCAAGGCGGCCGAGGCGGCCAAGGAGGCGTCCCGCGCCAAGTCGGTGTTTCTGGCAACCATGAGCCACGAGATACGCACGCCCATGAACGGCATAGTAGGTTTCTCCGAACTCGCGCTCGACGACGACATATCGCAGAAAACGCGCGATTATCTGGAAAAGATTAAGGCCAGCTCCGAGGGGCTGCTTAAGATTATCAACGACATACTCGACATCTCAAAAATCGAAGCCGGTAAAGTATCGCTTGAGAACATTCCGTTCGATATACACGAGGTGCTGCGTACTTGTCAGACGGTAATTACCCCGAAGGCGTTAGAGAAGGGGATAACGCTGTTCTGCTACACAGAGCCGTCTATACACGGGCGGCTTCTGGGCGACCCTACGCGGCTGCGTCAGGCGCTGCTCAATCTGTTATCCAACGCCGTGAAGTTTACGCACACAGGCATGGTCAAGTTCCTCACGTCAATTTCGGAGTCGGACGACGAGAGCGTTACCATACACTTCGAGGTTAAAGACAGCGGCATCGGGATGACGCAGGAGCAGGTCACTCGCGTGTTCGAGCCGTTCGCGCAGGCCGATACCTCCATGACCCGCAAGTACGGCGGCACGGGGCTGGGGCTGCCCATCACCAAGAACATCATCGAGCTTATGGGCGGTACGCTTGATGTGGAGAGCGCGCCGGGCGTGGGGAGCAAGTTCTGTTTCAACGTCAGGTTCAAAATCATAGATATGGATGGGGCGGTGGTCATACCGATGTCTGAAGAGATACACGTTCTCGAAAAGCCCATGTTTAAGGGAGAGGTGCTGGTTTGCGAAGACAACGTGATGAACCAGCAGGTAATAAGCGACCACCTCTCGCGTGTGGGGCTGACTACCGTTATCGCGAGCGACGGCAGGGAGGGTGTGGGCATAGTGCGCCGCCGCATGGCCGAGAAGAAGCCGCCGTTTGACCTCATATTCATGGATGTGCATATGCCGGTAATGGACGGCCTCGAAGCGGCCCGCAAGCTCACGGTTATAGGCAATATGACGCCTATAGTCGCGCTCACCGCCAATGTAATGCCCACCGACCGCGACATATACAAGCACGCCGGTATGCCCCTGTGCCTCGCCAAGCCGTATACGGCAAACGACCTTTGGGGATGTCTGCTAAAGTACCTGACGCCCGTTGCCATAAATACCATAAGCGAGAGCGAGCAGATGCAGGCCGACGAGAAGATGCGCCTGCGCCTGCACCGGAACTTCTGGGAAGACAACCAGATGACGATGGCCGACATATCATCGGCGATAAAGACAGGCGACATAAAGCGCGCCCACCGCCTTGCGCACACGCTTAAGGGCGTAGCGGGGATGATAGGCAAAATAACCCTTCGCGACGCCGCCTTTGCCGTAGAACAGGGCTTGCGCTACGATAAGGCAGACGTAACGCAGGAACAACTGTCGAGATTAGGTTTTGAGCTGGGCGCGGTAATGGGCGAACTCGCGCGGACATTCGCGCAGAGCGGCCCGGGGGGCACGGTGGCGAGAAGAAACGCGCAGGCGCTCGACCGTGAAACCGCCCTGAACCTGCTGAGAAGATTGGAACCGATGCTTAGGGTAGGCAACTCCGACTGCATCGAGCTTATAGAAGAATTGCGCGGAATGCGAGGAACGGACGCGCTTATAGATTGTATGGAACACTATAACTTTAAGGCCGCAAACGAGATGCTCGCCGGCATAAAACAAAAACTGGAGGGTACGGAAAATGGATAGCATGGAAATGGAAGACGACGGAAAAACCAAGATACTCATTGTCGACGACGAACGGTCCAACATTGTGGCGCTGAACCACATACTCAAGCCGACGTACGCCACGCTCGTAGCCATAAACGGCGAGAGCGCGATTGAGATTGCGAGGCAGGCCCTGCCCGACCTGATACTCTTGGACATCATCATGCCCGACATGACGGGCTTTGAGGTGCTCGCCGACCTCAAGCGCGAAAGCGCGCTGCGCAAGATCCCGGTCATCATCATCACCGCGCTCGACAGCACGGAAGACGAAGAGACCGGTTTCTACCTCGGCGCCGTAGACTACATCACCAAGCCGTTCCGCGACCCCATCGTGCGCGCGAGGGTAAAAACACACCTGCGCATGGCCGAATACACCCGCGAGATAGAGCGCTTCGGCATGATGGACCCGCTGACCGGCCTGCCCAACCGCCGCAGCCTCGACGCGCGCGTAAACGTGGAGTGGGGCCGCTCGGTGCGCGAAAAAGAGCCGTTGAGCGCGTTCATGATAGACGTAGACAACTTTAAGGCCTACAACGACAAATACGGCCATATGCAGGGCGACGTGCTGCTGCAGACCGTGGCTGCCGTATTCTCCAAAACGGTAAGGCGCTCAGGAGACTTCGTAGCCCGCTGGGGCGGCGAAGAGTTTACCATACTGCTGCCGAATACCGACAAAGACGCGGCTATAAGCATAGCCGAACAAATAAGGGCTAACGTAGAGGGGACAATAGTACACAGGCCAAACGGCGAATCCACAAACGTAACCGTAAGCATAGGCGTAAACACGAGAGAGCCGGGTATAGAGAGCACGGTCAGCGAGTTTCTGGTTCGTGCGGATAACCTGCTATACGCGGCCAAGCGTGAGGGGAAGAACAGGGTGTGCTCGTAATGTGGTTGCGGTTGTGTTCGTGTTGATTACGCGGCATACCGCGCACCGTTATTTGCGGTGACGATCGTCCCCGGCAGCCCGCGTGTAAGCCGCGCAGGTCTCAGCGGGAAGCAACTTTCATGTAAACATTGGTAATCTTTTTGACTTGTTTGGCGATATTATGCTCTTCTCGGGCATACGTTGCGCCGTTGGTTCCCATGTCAATACGTAATTGCCTGTTTGCGGCCAGCGTAACGATGTTTTTAGCCAGCGCGTCTGTGTCTCTCTCGTCTGACAGCAGCCCGGTTCTGCCGTGCGATACTATGTTGGGGATGTCGCAGTGGTTACTGCCGGCCACGGGGATCCCCGCGCACTGCGCCTCTATTACCACTACCGGCGCGCCGCCCTCGGTGTCGCCGTCGGCGGCGTGGACGCTTGGGGCCAGAACAATGTCAATGGTTTTTAATAGTTCCAGATATTGGCTGACCGGCTTCATCCCGTGAAAAACCGCTTTTTGCATAACGCCTGCGCCGCGCAGCATTTTTTCTACTGGTTTACGGTAGATGCCGTCGCCCAACAGGTGCAGCTCGATGTTGGCGTTGGGTGATGATGACTGCATCTGCATGGATGCTTTGATAAACGCCCCGGCGGCGTACACCGCGCCTTTTTTCTCCCTGCCGAGCCCCGTGAATAGAATCCGTACGGTATCATTATTATCTTTTGGCGGATTGACGCAAATCTTCGTCGTGTCGATCCCCAGTTTAATGATGTTGACCTTTTCGCGCGGGCATCCTTTGGCAATAAGCGTATCGCCCATGTATTGACCTTCAACGATAAACGCTGACCCTGCCTCAAAGACCTTTCTTGCGCGGGACATCCAGAACGGTTTGAGCAGAAGGCTTGTTATGTCCTGCCCGTAACAGGTCGTCACTAAAGGGATTTTGTATTTTTTGATGATATGATAATTGCGCCATGATTCTAACAGGAAATGCCCGTGCAGTATATCGGGCTTTATTTTGTTGATGACCGTTGAGTGCGGCTCGTTTGGGTACCTCTCAAAGATTTTGTGGGCAAGGCGTTTGGGTATGGATACCGGCCCTGATGATTCGCATATCGGGTAGACATTGTCAAGCGGGAATTGCTCTGGCGTTATAAGGCGCTGGCACAGTACTACGGGCTGGCACTCGTAGTTAAATACGAGCTGGCTGTATATCCAGTTTTGCGTAACCGGCAGGTAATACGTAATGAAGTGGCATATTTTCATCATTTTGGCGGCTCCTGCTGCTTTTTGTGCTGCTCATTCTGCGTTTTATCTCCCCGTCTGTTCCCTTCGCGCCTTTTGAGCGCGGTGCGTTTTGGCGGCTTTAGCGGGATGTGCGGCGACTGCATCGCCCTGTCGAACAGCTCGCGTATAAGCGCGGCGTTCATCCGTTTCCGAGGCTTGCGCCCGCTGTTTATCGCGCTTTCTATCGCGCTTACGATCTCATTGTTGCTGCTCAGTATAGACGCAAGTATCTTTTTGGGCAGCAGGTAGCCCACCGGGCAGTCGAGCCGCTCGCCCAAAAGCTCACGGAATATCCACAACCCTGCGGCCAGTTTTTTCTTGTCAAACGGCAGGCGCCCGTATCCGGGAAACTTTGTCTGGAATAGCAGGTGCGGGTTGACGATGTACGTTTTGGAACTGGCCGCCCTCGACTGCTCTATGTATTGGCCGTAAAGCTCCTTTTCTGTCAACTGCGCCGAGAGGTTATCCTCAATCTCAAGCAGTTTGAGGACATCGTTTATGGCGTATTCCAAAAGCTCCGGCTTTATGGGGCGCAGGAGCCAGTTGGCGCGCTGAAAGCTGTCTTTCTGGTCTTTGTCTATATTTAAATAGCTCGTCAGGTTGATCGGCATCTCCAACAGCTTCTGCGCTATGGATATGTCGTTGATGGGGGATATGGTGCATCCCAGAACATTTTGCGCCATGAACACGTCGTTGCCGCAGGAGAACATCACCTTTATTATGTCTTGACAGGTAAGAAACTCCCGCAGCGTATCGTTGCCGTTCCTGCCCATCTTTATTACATCGATAATGACCCCCTCCTCGCCGTCAAAGCATTGCAGTATGGAGACGGCGTAGTGGTAGTGGAACATCCCCTGGTCGCCCTCCATGTCTAACGCGACCCTGCTGGCCCCTTTTTCGCGCAGATTGCCGACATACTCCTTGAGCTGCTCTTCGGTGGTGATTATAGTGCAGGCCATTTTGCGTCAGTACTTTCTTAATACGTCGAGCACCGGATGGTTTATCCTCTCGGGGTTGTTGTATTGTGGCAGTTTGGCGTGGAGCTGCTCGCCTGTGGATATTATGCCGAAGTCGAGGTTCTTGTAGTTCCAGTACGAGAAGCCTATGTCCATCTCCCTGAGTACCGAGAGCAGGTCGTCGTACCAGCGCAGCTGCGATTGCAGCTCTACGGGGGTGTATACGCCGAACTCGTTGCATATTATGGGCGCGCCGTACTTTTTGCCGAATGCGTTTACCGGCTCGAACTCCTTGACGAACCGGTTGCGGTCCCACGCGCCAACTGAGAGCCACAGGCCGTACTTGCGAGTGAATCCGGGGCCGTAGTCGCCGGGGTAGGGGCGGGTAATTTTCGTTTCCGCCTCGTGCAGCCACGGCGCGTGCTGGTGCGTGAACAGGAGCGGCTCGTAGAAGTGGACGCTGTATATCACATTGTCATCATCAAACGGGGTCAGTTCCCCAAACGTACTCGGCCAGTTCCACATGTTGGAGCCGGTGATTATTGTGGATTTTGGCGCGTGGCGGCGGATCTCGCGGCATAAACGGTCCTTGACATCATTCCAGACCTGCGCGGTCGGGGCGACGGGTTCGTTGAGCGATTCGAAGATGACGTGATTTTTATCCCCGTAACGCTCGGCCAGAAACGCCCATATTTTCTCCGCTTTCCTGATGTACGTATCATCCGCAAAAAGTTTTTGGACGGGGCTGTCTGTCGCGTCGGCGAAATCGTGGCCGGGGCATTCGTGCAGGTCAAGCACAAACTTTAAACCGTTTTTGGCCGCGAGGCTGACGGCATTGTCCAAATAGGCGATACGCGAGTCAACCGGCTTGTCGCTGTCATCAAAAAACAGGTACGAGTCTACGGGGACGCGCACATGGTCAAATCCCCACGCCATGACGTTGGCGAAATCCTTTTCGCCTATAAACGTCTCCATGTGCCCGTTAGGCCCCGGAAACTTTTCCGGGTCTTTCTCCTGAATGGCGTCAATCTGGCTCAGCCACCCGCCCATGTTCAAACCGCGCATACGGTTCATATCAATCCTCCTGTCAAACAAACAGCACAATCTCCGAAGCGATCAAATCAACATCTCCGGCGTTATCCAGCGCCTTGCCTTTCTGGTCGAATACCTTGTGCATTTTCTTGTAGTTCCCGAAATCCCCCGGTATCTCGCCGCGGGTTACGTGGCGCCGGTTGTACCAGTCTTTGTTTATCATCACGCCCATTCCCGGTTTGCCGTCGTTCATGCGCTTTTCCAAAAACAGCAGGTCGTGGTCGTAGCTGCCGTGCATCTTCCACTGCCCTTCCACGCACATCGCCGGGGTGTCCGCCTTAAGCGTGTTGATTTTGGCGATCCAGTTGGAGAGGTCCCAGTGCGGCGACATCATCATGTCGGTCGGGCGCGTGGAGACCACGTTTATCTGCTTCTTCGAGCAGTGTTCGAAGCCTACCGTCATCATCAGGCCCTTGGAGAAGATAGCCGCGAGCACGTAGCGGTTTTTCTGCATTTCGAGCGTGCCCGGCTGGTCGGCCATAAGCCTTGTGGTATCGTGCGATTCGGGGAACGATATGGACGGCGCGATATGGCGGAACTGTTCGTGCTGTTCGAGGCACCACGGGCCCTCGAAGTTCCACCACTTGCTTGAGTTGAAGAGGTAGTCGAACCCGCACCCGTTGAGCGCCTGCGTCTGCTCGACCGTGCAGCCGAGGCTTTCGGCCAGAAATTTTGCCCCCTTTACGCGCTTGCGGGCGTTTTTGATGAGCGGCTCCCACGCGCGTTTGGGTATTTTGTAGGCGGCGTCGCAGCGGAAGCCGTTTATGCCCATATTCTGGTAAAACGCGACCATATCGTCCCAGTACTTCATCATGCCGTCGAAGTCGGGGTTGTTTTCGAACTCTATCTCGGAGAGGTCGCCCCACACCGTTACGTTGTCGGGGTTGCCCGGATCTATGGCGAAGGGGTGCGCGACGGTGCCGTCGGGGTTGCGCTTGTACCACTTGGGGTATTTGGTAACGAGCGGCGACTCGTTGGCCGTGTGGTTTATTACAAGGTCCATGTAGACCTCTATGCCGGCGGCCTTGCACTTGTCCACGAACTTCTGGAGCAGGGCGAAGTTGTCGGTTTTTGTGCCCGGCGGCAGAAAGTCGGCGTTGAGCTTGTAGTAGTCCTTAACGGCGTACATGCTCTGCGACCCGCCCACCTCGTGAAACGGGTTTACGTATATGGAGTTGAACTTCATCTCCGCAATCTTGTCTACGTAGTCTGTCCAGTCTTCGATAGTCCTGAAGAGGCGAGGGAAGAGGTTGTAGATGATTGACGGCGCGTCTGTCTTGGTAGCCATTTTGTGTCCTGTCATTAAAGGTTTATTTTTTGTTTAGAGCGGCCCGCCCGGCAATGCCGGCCTGCGGCGCGTTCTAAGCTGTTTTACTTTTTACCGGTACTTTTCCCATATATTTATAATATAATATAAGGTCAGTGGATACAGCTACAAGATTTATAATATATAGATAGATTATCCAGTCCAAAGAGTAGAGTATTTTGTGCATCAGGCCGCATGCGTAGCCGGCTATAACGATGATGATGAAGAGCGGGCTCTTGCCGCTCACGTTTTTGGCGCGCAGCGTTTTGATTATGGACACCGGCCAGCTGATTCCGAAAAAAAACAGCATTAATGCCTCAAATATGCTCATATTTCCCCGCTGAACACTATTCTGGCCGGGCCGGTCATGTACACCGGGTTGGCCCAATACCCGTCCCATGATATCTTCAGGTCGCCGCCGGTCAGGTGCACGGTAACGTCGTTTTCGAGCTTGTCGGCGGCAATCCCCGCGACCACCGCCGCGCAGGCCCCCGTGCCGCAGGCGTGCGTCTCGCCGCAGCCGCGCTCGTATACGCGCATCCTTATCTCGTTGGACGACAGCACCTTGGCAAACTCCACGTTCACGCCCTTGGGGAAGTG
The DNA here is from genome assembly GCA_009786415.1 of Chitinispirillia bacterium. Taxonomy (GTDB): domain Bacteria; phylum Fibrobacterota; class Chitinivibrionia; order Chitinivibrionales; family Chitinispirillaceae; genus GUT77. The sequence goes on from WQTH01000038.1 coordinate 23,392, forward strand.
CGAGCACTTCTGTATCGCCGGCCCGTAGGTCAGCACCAGCTCGTCGGTGATCTCGTCGGTGTACACCACCGCGTGCGGGTTGCCCATGGATACCGCCGTTACCCGAAAGGTCTTGTAGAGCGCGGATATCTCCTTCATCAGGAAGTCGGTGTCGTTGATGTCTACGGGTATGGCCGGGATGTCGGCGGGGGAGAACTTCGGCGGCCCCATGTTGACCCGGTACAGCCCGCCGCGCTCGTCGGCCACCACGAACTCCACCTCTATCAGCCCGGCCAGCGTCTCTATCCCGAACTTAACCGGCGCCCGGCTGGTTGAGCGCAGGTACTCGCCGAAGCAGCGCACCCCGTTGCCGCACATCTCCGCCTCGCTGCCGTCGGCGTTAAAAATCCTCATTCGGAAGGCTGCGCCCGCTTTTGAGGCCGGCAGCACGCATATCACCCCGTCGGCCCCTATGCCCCTGCGCCGGTCGCAGAGTCTGGCCGCGCGGGACTGTATCTCGTCCGACTGCCTTACGGTGGCGCAGTCAAGCATCACAAAATCGTTGCTCAGGCCCTCGGCCTTGGTGAATCTCAGGTTCATGCCGCACGCTTCCCGGTATGTTTGGTTATAACCGCCTATCTTAAAAATATATCTCGGCGTATGGCGGCATAATATTTTTTTTGCGCCAAGATCTGCGGCGCCTGCGTGGCAATCCCCACGCTGCTCGCCGCGCTTTTGGGGTTGATAGTTGCGTTGCCGGCTGTAGTGTGCGCGGCATAATTAAGCATATAATTCCCAAAATTTTCAATTCCGCCGCTCCATAAATTAATTTTATACAGTAATGGGGATAATCCTGGCCCCGGAACATAAAGGCGGCGTGGTCGATGTCTGAAAATATGGAAACTCTTCTGAACCGTATAAAGCTCGGTGAAGACAGCACGCTTGAGTTCAAGAATGTTGACTTCTACCGCGACACGGTATCTGCGCCGCGCCGCGATGCCATGTCCGACGAGCTCGCGGCTATGGCCAACACAAGGGGCGGTACGCTAATAATAGGGGTCGACGACAAGACGCACGCGGTAACAGGCGTCCCCCTCGAAAGGTTAGACACGGTGGAGGAGTGGGTCAGAAGCATCGCCAACGACATTGTTGCCCCCCCGCTGGACTGTGTAATACGCAAGATGTCTGTTGGGGGCGATGACGGTAAATCACGGCATATCATAAAGATAGACGTCCCCAAAAGCCTCTTCGTACACAGGAGCGGCAACGGCTATTTTACTCGGATAGGGAGTTCTAAGCGGGAGATGCAGCCGGAGGTTCTGGCCCGCCTGTTTCAGCAGAGGTCGCAGACCCGGCTGGTTTGTTTCGATGAGCAGATCGTAACCGGCGCGCAGCTGCCGGACATGGATAAGGGGCTGATAGGCCGCTTCCGCACCGCCCTCTCCCCCGAAGACGATGTTGAGTTCCTGACAAAATTGAAGTTGGCGGATTATAATGAAGACGGGGCTATACATCCAACGGTAAGCGGAATCCTTCTGTGCTGCGAGAAGCCCGAAAAGTTCCTGCACAGCGCATTCATTCAGGCGGTGTGCTATTTGGGAGACAGCGGTAACTCCGAGCAGCTCGATATGCAGGATATTACCGGCCCGCTTGACATTCAAATAAAGGACGCCTGCAAGTTCGTAAAGCGGAATATGCGCGTGGCGGCGGTAAAAGACCCCGCGCGCACGGAGTTCCCGCAGTACTCGCTGAGCGCGGTTTTCGAGGCTGTCGTGAACGCCGTCGCGCACAGGGACTACTCCATATACGGCTCAAAAATCCGCCTGCGTATGTTCTCGGACAGGTTGGAGCTATGCTCCCCCGGCACGGTCCCGAATACCATGACGTTGGAGAGCATGCCGCTGAGGCAGTTTTCCCGAAATGAACTGGTAAGTTCCCTCCTCGCCCGCACGCCCATGAACTTTGATATGCTCGACACCCGGCGCAAATTCATGATGGACAAACGCGGCGACGGAGTACCCGTCATATACACGGAGAGCATCGCGGTATCCGGCAAAAAGCCTCTCTACGAGTTGATCGATGACTCCGAGCTGAAATTGACAGTTTTCGCGGGCGTACCGGGATTTGGAACGTAAATCCGAAAAAATCGCCCGCCCTTGAATTCTAAAGCGCCCGTAATATATACTTATATAGATATGATATAACCCAACTCCCGCCGGATGGGCGCGGGGGGACCTTTGATTGGAGCTTTGTTGTGGACTTTGGTATATGTATTGCGATAGCAGCGTTGATTTTGGCCGCGGCGGGGCGGGCAGGTTGCGGGCTTGTTGGGGTGGGATACTCCGTAAATACCATTAATGCTTACCTGTTTGCTATGTTTACCCCCCCCCCCCCCCCCCCCCCCCCCCCCCCCC
>WQTH01000039.1 GCA_009786415.1 Chitinispirillia bacterium
CCAACCGCCACAACCAAACTGTCCCAATCTTCATCACTCGGTACCCTCCATCCCGCCGGGCAGGCTGTCATCGCGTCATCCCAATTATAGAGCCGCCCGTATTTGGTACAGTTGGAATCAGCATTCTTATAACACACGGAGCTATCTGTTGCGAAGTTCAGGTTCTCAGCCATCCACGTAAGATTCCCAATCCTCACCATCCGGTATGTCTTGGCATCCCGCGTATCAGTAAACGTACCGTCACCGTTATCAATTGTCGTCATCGCAATCTGTACGGTATCAGCCACAGGCGCAGCATCCTTACGCACCGCCGTCTTACCGCACCCAGCCGCGATTACCGCGAGGGCCGTGAGGGCGAAGATCGTTGCTGCTGTTGGGCGGTGGATTTTGGGGGGTGCTGTCATGGAGGTAATATATATTATGGGCAGAGGTTGGTGCGCTAAATCTCGCTCAACCGTTTTAACAACTCGGCGGGCAATATCGCCCGGACAGTTGATTTTTCAAAGTCTTTGGTATTGCGTGTAACAATATAGTCAGCTTGAATACGGTCGGCGCAAGACGCTTGCACTGCGTCTTCGAAGTCTTTCACCGGGCTTGAGAACGCGGCTGTAATATCGTTTTTGAGGACATCCGCCACGTCCACAATAACCAACAGCGTTTGCACGGCGTTACGAACGGCGTCCGGCGAGATATGCTTGCGCAAGATGTACATTACATCGGTTACCGTAACTGTGGAAACAAAACCTTTAAGGCGGCTTGTCTCGCAATACTTCAGAAGTTGCAGCGACTCTTCATAACCGCCGCGCCTCGATACTATATCGACAATAATGTTGGTGTCTATAAAAATTTTCATTGCCTCGACAGCCTCTCGGCTTTAGCGATATTTTCATTCACATCGCGCGGGACGAGGCCGACCAGACGGTCGGAGAGGAACGTGTCTTTTCTTTCCAGCCCAAGCAGCCGGGCGACAGGCTGCCCGTTTTTTGTAATGACGATCTCCTGCTCCGATGCCAAATCGACATATCTGCCGAAATCGTTCTGTACATCCGTTGAGCTTACAACCATACCGGGTACCCCTTTCGCTTTGATATGAATAATATAATATAACGGGGTCTAAAGGTCAATACTTTTGCAAAAATATCATTTTTAAGCGCAGAATCTCAGGCATCGCGCCGGCGGCAGGCGGGGGGNGCGCCGTGAACACAAAAGGCGGAGGGGTGCAATTGCTGCGCTATTGCGGGGCCGCTGAGTCCTCTACGCAACGCAAACTAAACAAGCCCGTCTTGTTGCTGTAGTACCTGCTCACGAACTCGTAGGGATAGCTCATGGCCCAGTACCAAGCGTCGTTCGCATCGTCCTCCGTGGCACTCCACCAGAAGCCGATGATGCCGGTACTGGCGAAGTTGCCATCTGAGTAGCCGACGCCGCCCGGCAGAGCCGAAAAACCGAAATCATCTGTACCGTTGCCTGATACCAAGTTACCATCGTCATCCTCCCAATCGTCCCAACCAGTTGTTGATTTAAGCTTTTTACCCGCAACTTTCCAATAATAATCACCATCTTCAACTTCTTCACGCTGACCACCGACCGCCAGAGCCAAACTGTCCCAATCTTCATCACTCGGCACCCGCCACCCCGCCGGACAGGCTGTCATCGCGTCATTCCAATTATAGAGCCGCCCGTATTTCTGACAATTGCGCTCTTTGTTATCGTAACAGACGGAGGTACCGGTCTTATATTTGAGATTCTCCGCCATCCACGTCTGATTCCCAATCTTCACCGTCCGGTATGTCTTCCCATCCCGCGAATCGGTAAACGTCCCGCTAACGGTATCGAGTGCCGCCGCTGTTTGTACGGTATCAACCACAGGCGCAGCATCCTTACGCTCCGCAGTCTTGGCGCACCCTGCCGAGAGCAGCGCCGCAGACGCGATTGCGATTATCGTGGCTGCACTGATTTTCATATCTATCCTCCCGTAGTTATTGTTTTTTTCATTTTTGGCGTCATTTGTGTAATATACATCATTGGCGGCGCGCGCGGGAAAATTCATCTTTGCCNCCATTCCCTGATATAATTTCCGCACATCCCCCCGCCATTTATTATATTAGGGTTATGGATATACCGGAGAAAAATCAACCGCCTCAGGCGCAGCCGCCTGCCGCCCGCACTCACGGAGCCGCCCCCGCCGACGAGGTCAACCTGCTTGAGATACTCTATGTCCTCATAAAGTACAAGGCGGCCATCATCCTGTTATCCGTGATTGGCCTTGTGGGCGGATACCTTGCAGCTGTTGCCAAGGGGCCTGCGTACGTATCCCGCGCGGTGATAATGGCTAAGGAGTCCGACAAGCAGCTGCCTAACCTCGGCGCTTTGGGCGCGCTGGGCGGTTTTGCGGCGGCGCAGCTCAATCTGGCGGGGAATCCGGGGCTTGACAAAATTGAGGTGCACTTCGACAGCCGGCAGTTCAAGGCGGAGCTTATAGAGAAGTACGGGCTGCTGGATGATATTTACCGGCTGGGCGCGCCGCGCGTATACAGGAAGTACTACGACACGCTGCACGGGGTGTGGACGGAGGACGAGAAGTTCTCGGCGCCCTACCCCGCCAAAGCCGCCGACCTGTTCACCAAAAAATTCATATCGAAGGAGTCTGACACCAAGCGTGCTACGCTTACCCTGTCGGTGAAAAGCGGCGACTCGTCCTTTACCGCGCGGGTTATAGAGGGCGGGCTTGAGCACCTCAATCACTACATCCAGACCGACGTGCAGACAGAGGCCAAGGGCAACGTAGACTATCTTGAGCAGCGGCTGATAACCATTGCCGACCCGCTGCTGCGGGAGAAACTGCAGGAGAAGATTGCGCTGGAGATCGAGCGGGCAATGATAATAAACAGGGAGGCGTTCAAGGTGATAGACCGCCCGTACTGCGTGAGGCGGCACAAGGAGAAGATAATATACCCCGCGGCTGCGGCGCTGGGGATGTTCATGCTCAGCTCGGCGGCGGCGATAGTGCTGTACTATCTGATGGGCGGCGGCAATACGAACAGTGACAGCCGTCGGTGGGTGGGGATGATTAAAAAGCAGTTGTTTAAGATTGTGTAAGGAGCAGGCTATTTATGCGATTCAGGCCATGTATCGATTTGCACGGCGGCAAGGTTAAGCAGATTGTGGGCGGGACGCTGTCGGATGACGGCGGTTCTTCGCTTGTTACCAATTTTGAGGCGGAGGAGCCGCCGGCGTATTTTGCCGGCCTATACAAAAATGAAGACCTGCGCGGCGGGCACGTGATAATGCTTGGCCCCGGCAACGACGGCGCCGCCGTTGAGGCGTTGGGCGCGTGGCCGGGGGGGATGCACGTGGGGGGGGGGATAAACCCCGGCAACGCCCAAAAATTCCTTGACGCTGGGGCATCGCACGTAATCGTAACCTCGTATGTTTTCAGCGGCGGGATGATAAAGTGGGAGCGGCTTGACGAACTGCTCAGCGCTGTAAAGAAAAACAGGCTGGTTCTCGACCTGAGCTGCCGGCTGGTTGACGGTGATTACGTGGTAGCCACAGACAGATGGCAGAAGTTGACAAAAGAGAAGCTGTCGCCGCCGCTGTTTAACCGCCTTTCCGGCTATTGCGACGAGTTTCTGGTTCACGCGGCGGACGTTGAGGGGCTTAAGGGCGGCGTTGACGCGAAATTGGTATCATTGCTTGCCGATATCAGCCCGATAACGTGTACATACGCCGGCGGGGTGCGCGGGCTGGGCGATATGGACCTGATAGACCGCCTCGGCGGCGGGCGTGTAGACGCTACGGTGGGCAGCAGCCTCGATATATTCGGAGGTACGCTGCCGTTTGCGGATGTTGTCAGGTGGCACAGGGCGAGAAATTCATGAGGCTGAAGCGCGAAGGGCTTGCTGATGATAATGCGGAATGCGGGCCGCGGGATAAAAGCCAACGCCGCGTGTATCGGGCAAACAGCGGGTTCCTGTTTGCCTGGATGTTTGCGGTATTGATCTCCTGCTCCGGCGAGGTTGAGCACAGGCATATATTCTTTAAGATGGAGACGGTAACGGAGATTACGCTCTCCGTCCCCCGTTCGTCAGATGTCAGGCCGGTCTGGAGAGCGGTTGATTCCCTGCTGTCAACATACGAGAAGCGGTTCTCGGTTGCGGAGGAGTTATCGGAGGTCAGGGCGCTAAACGAGCGGCGCGCAGCGCCGGATACCGGCAGTTTCAGACAGGAGTATCCTGTGGAGCATCCTGTGGTATCGCCTGAACTTGCGGAGATGCTGGGTACGGGGCTGGCTTATGGGGATACGCTGGACGGGATGTTCGACATCACCGTTTTGCCCCTCAAAGAGCTTTGGGGGTTCTGCGAACAGTGCACGGGGGAAGAGCCGCTGCCGGCCCCCGCCCAAATCGCCGCCGCTGCGGACAGGGTGGATTACCGCCGCCTGCGCCTCGCCGGCGACACGCTAATCTACGAATCGCAGGATATAAGCATAGACGCGGGAGGTATCGCCAAGGGGTACGTGCTGCGCCGCCTTAAATCCCTGTTGGACGGCATGGGCATAACCAACTACCTGATAGCCGCCGGCGGGGACATCCTCGCGTCGGGCAGCAAGCGCGGCGGCGCCCCGTGGCGCGTAGGCGTCCAGCACCCCAGAAACCGCTCCGACCTCCTGACCGCCATCCCCCTGACCTCCGGCGCCGTAGTAACCAGCGGCGACTACGAGCGCTTCAGAATAGTAGACAACCAGCGTTACCACCACATCTTCAACCCCGCCACCGGCTACCCCTGCGCCGCCAACCAAAGCCTGACCATCCGCACGGAAGACCCGGTAAGGGCAGACATCCTGAGCACCGGCCTGTTTTGCCGCCCGGCATCCCAAATCCTCGAATTTGTAAGGATAAGGGACGATTTAGAGTGCCTTATAGTAGATTCCGCGGGTAAAATCCATACCTCCAACGACGCCCTCTGGTTTTGACTGTGCGAAAAGAGGGGGGCGTTGCGGGGGGCCGTGCCCCCCTGTCAAAAGGGGGCGGAGCCCCCGCCCATATATAGACTTTGAATTTGATTTTAAAGATTTTGACTTTAATCTTGACTTTCATTATATTATATTATTATTATTAATTATTGTTGTTATCACCGACATCCATTCCAGAAAGAAAGGAGCATACACCACTATGCTGCGTTTAAAAAAATCGACCCTCNCCCTCTGTTGCGCCTTCGCCGTAGCTATTATGATCGCCTGCGGCCCGTCCGCCCCGAAAGAGGTGGTAGAGACCTACCCCAGCGGCGCCAAGCGCAAGGTAACGGTTTTTGTAGGCGGAGACTCCGTGCGCATCACCCAGTTCTTCGAAGACGGCAAGCCGCAGTCCGACCGCTTCTTCAAGAAAGACCTGCTCGACAGCGTGATGACCATCTACAGGGCCGACGGCACCATAGACCAGCAGACCCACTACTCCGCCGGCAAGAAGCACGGGCCGGAGAGGTCGTGGTACCCCGGCGGCAAGCCCAAGTTCGAGGGCGACTGGGCCGACGGCGGCGGCGTGGGGCGCCACGTTCAATATTTCGAAGACGGCAAGCCGGCCATAGAGGTAACTTTCGCGGACGGGAAGAAGAACGGTGAGGAGATCGAGTACTTCGCCAACGGCAACAAAAAGCGCGTGCGGGTCTATGTCGCGGGCGATCTTGATGGGGTGGAGCAGGTCTTCTTTGAGAGCGGCAATATAAAGTCGGAGCACGTTTATGTCAAGGGCACACTTGAGGGGCCGTTCACATTCTACAGCGACAGGCCCGGCAAAAAGAAGACTGAGGAGGGAGCCTACCTGAAAGGGCAGTACCACGGCGACCGGATTATGTATAATGCCGCTTCTGGGAAGCTGGAGTCCAAGGCGACCTATGATAACGGCACTATGACGTTTGGGCAGTCTTTCAAGTATTAATTGATACGCAGCTTACGCAAAGATAAAGGCTCCGGCGGTGTTGACAGCCGGGGCCTTTTTTTGCGCGGGCATCAAACCGCCCGCGCCTGAAACCGGCATTATATCGATATATCTTTTGTACGGCTCGACAGCACCTCGGCCTGCTTTTCGAAACCGGCCTTGCCGAGGAGGGCGAACATATTTTTCTTGTACGCCTCCACGCCCGGCTGATCGAACGGGTTGACCCGCAGGAGGTAGCCGGAGAGCGCCACCGCCTTCTCGAAGAAGTACAGGAGCTGGCCCAGCGTCTCCGCCGAGCGGTCCGCCAGCATCAGCGTCGCCGAGGGCACGCCGCCGTCAAGATGGGCGAGCATCGTTCCCTGAAACGCCTTTTCGTTGATATCCTCGAAACTGCGGCCCGCAAGGTAGTTGAGGTCGTCGCTGTCATCGTCGAACTTGGGGACGGCCATTGTGTGCGAGGTCTTTTTGAGGATCATGAAGGTCTCGAAGACGTTGCGCAGCCCATCCTGCATATACTGGCCCAGCGAGTGCAGGTCGGTGGTGTAGTCGAGGCCGGCGGGCATGATCCCCGTGCCGTTCTTGCCCTCGCTCTCGCCCGAAAGCTGCTTCCACCACTCGTTGACGAAGTGCAGCTGGGGCTGGAAAGTCGCCATGACCTCGGTCGTGTAGCCCTTCCTGAACAGGATGTTCCTGACGGCGGCGTAGCGCCCGGCCATGTTGGTTTCAACGGACTCGCCCTTGCAGAAGTCGCAAGCCGTTACCGCGCCCTCTATGAGCTTGGCGATGTCTATACCGGCGACCGCGATGGGGAAGAGGCCGACCGGGGTCATTACCGAGAAGCGCCCGCCCACATCGTCGGGGATCTCGAACGCCGCGTACCCCTCCTCTTTGGCCAGCTTGCGCAGCGCGCCCTTGGCGGGGTCGGTGGTGGCCACTATGCGCGACGCGGCCTCCTTCTTGCCGTACCGCTTCTCCATCCACTGCCGGATGACCCGGAAGGCGATGGCCGGCTCGGTGGTAGTGCCGCTCTTGGAGATTACGTTGACCGCCACCTCACGGTCTTTCACCATTTCCAGCATATCCGCCAGATAATCGCTGTTAATAGTGTTCCCGGCGAAGAGCACGCGGGGCTTGCGCAGGTCCTCAAACGACGGCGACGTGAACTCTATGGCCGCCTTGGTGCCGAGGTAGGAGCCGCCTATCCCTATGCAGATAAGCACGTCCGCCTTGGAGCGGATCTCCTGCGCCTTGCCGTTTATGGCGCTTATGACGTCCTTGCCCGTCTTTTGGGGGAGGTCGAGCCAGCCAAGGAAATCGTTGCCCGGCCCGCTCTTGGACATAAGCGCCTTCTCCGCCTGCGCGACAGACGGGTTGCAGCAGTCGAGCTCGCCGGGGTTGATGAAGCCGGACATAAACTTGTCATTGTACCAGATATTCTGCATAATAAATCACTCCTGCGTGTGGTGGATAGTATTGCCGCGGTTGCGGATTTCAGAATAAATATAATATCCGGCGGGGGGTATATCCCAAAAAATATCGACATCCCCCAAAATTCGGGAATTTGCCGATACTACAGTTTGAACTCAATATGAACCTGCGTCCCGTTACCGTCGCCGCTTTTAAGCGATACCGTGCCGTTGTACTTTTGGACGGTGTGCTTAACTATCGCAAGGCCGAGGCCGGTGCCCCCCCTGTCGGGGCTTCTTGATTTTTCTACACGGTAGAACCGCTCGAACACGCGCTCTATGTCCTCCTCCGGTATGCCTATGCCGTTGTCCGTCACGGTTATTTTTTTACCGTCGAGGATGATCTTTACGCATCCGCCGTTTTTGCCGTACTTTATGCCGTTCTCGGTCAGGTTGTGTATCATTTGGTAGATGGGCTCGGTTTCGGCGGCAACGCTGCCCTCGCCGGTAACCTGTATTATGATGCCCTTCTCGTCGGCCGCCGGCTTCAGAGACTCCCTCACCTGCTCCGCCGCTGCGCGTGTGTCTACCGGCATCAGTTCCTTTGGCTTCGTGCTCTCTATTTTTGAGAGGTGCAGGATGTCGTTTATCGTGTCTAACAGCCTGTTGCTTTGCGCCACTATTTTCTGCTGATATTCCCTGACGGTATCAATGTTGTTTATAAGCCCGGTGGTTGTAAGCTCGGCGAACCCTTTTATAGACGTAAGCGGGGTTTTTAGCTCATGCGACACGTTGGCCACGAACTCCTGGCGCATCCTCTCCATCTGTTTGTTTTTGGCGAACACGAACATAAGCACCGCGAGGCAGAAGCACAGAAACGCTATGGGGGCGAAGAGCCAGAGCAAAAACTCGTATGTAAGCTCCGTAGACTGCGCGAGGCGTATGTACTTTCCGTTTTTGAGTTTGGCTATTACGTAGATGGTCTTCTTGCCAGTCGTTTCCGAGCGCCTTATGTTGTCGCCGAAACCTGTCTCTATCGCCTTTATGAATTCGGGGCGGCTTGCGTGGTTGTCCATCCAGTCCCGGTCGGCGCGGTTGTCTACCAGCNCCCTGCCGCAGCTGTCCATAACGGTTACGCGCACGTCTTCAAAGCCCTGCGCGAATAGGCCGTAGTCGGCGATTTTGTCGGTCTGGCTCAGTATCCGCGCGGATGTCCAAAGCCACGCCTGTACCTGCTTCTGCTTGTTGTACGAAAACCACAGGAACGACAGGGTCATAAGCGTGAGCAGGACCGCCATTATAACCAGCGCGTACTTTTGCAGGAAACCAAATTCGGTTTTGGCCATTTTATTACGAGTTCCCGTTTGCTAATTGTTGATGTTACAGATTATAAATTATACGATTAAATATTGTACCCGTACCTCCCATAGACATCACGGCTGTCGTGCAGTATCTGAGGGGTACGGCTATAATATTTAATCGTATCTTCAATAAATATTATGCCCGCGCCGTACTGCGATATCAGTCGTCCGTATCGGCCAGATCGCAGACGAACTTGTACCCGTACCCGCGCACCGTCTCTATAAAGAGCGGCTCATCGGCGTTGTCGCCCAATTTCTGGCGCAGCGTCTTTATATGGATGTCAACCGTGCGCGTCGTAACCTCGTCAAAATCAAACCCCCATACCGACGATAGTATCTGCTCCCTCGACAGCACCTTTTTTCTGTTCAGCGCCAGATACATAAGCAGCTCGAACTCCTTGTAAGTCAGCTTGACCGGCCTGCCGTCCACCACCGCCGTCTTGCTCTCGGAGTCGATCTTCAGCTTCTCGAACTCAAGCACCGTCTGCGGATGCGTTTTCTGGTAGCGCCTCGTTACCGCCTTAACGCGCGCGAGCAGTTCGAGCACCCCGAACGGCTTGGCGATATAATCGTCGGCGCCCAGCGAGAGCCCTGTCGCCTTATCGACCTCCTCCCCCTTGGCGGTCAGGAAGATCACCGGGGCGTCGGTTGATTTTTTCAGCTTCTCAAGTATCTTGTAGCCGTCCATGTCCGGCAGCATTATATCCAACAGATACAAATCGGCCTTGGCAAAGTCGGGGTGCGCAAAGAGCGCGCCGCCGCTGCCGAACGCCCTTACCGTGTGCCCGGCCGCCTCAAGAGTCGCCGCCAGGAGCTCTCTTATGGTGATGTCGTCTTCTACTATGTGTATCATATCCCCCTGCCCCCACCCTTCACCGGAATATTTACCGTCATTGCATCCGCCTGCGCAGACAGCCTTATGGGCCGTCCGCCAGAGTATAAATTACCGCATCTTCCAGCACGGGCGGCCGAAAGGGCCGCCCCGGCAGCAATCATCATACAAAAAACAATGTCAATTCATGTATTGACATTTATACCTCACAACAATATCTTGTTTTTATGTTCGCCGGTTATGTTGAACTCCACCCACTCCGCGATGTTCACCGCGTGGTCGGCTATGCGCTCCAAAAATTTGGCCATCATCACGAAGTCTACCGCCTGCATGACGTTGTCCGGGTTCTGCGTGACCAACTCCGTAACGTTGTCGTGGATGTTGTGGTAGATGGCGTCCACCTCGTCGTCCATGGTCATCACGGTCCTCGCGAGTTCGAGGTCGTTGTTCATGAACGCCTCCACGCTCTTGTTGACCATATGAACGCACTTCTCGCTCAAAAGGAGTATGGTATCGGGCTTCTTAATAAGCTCGTGCCCCTCGAAGCGCAGTATGATCCCGGCTATGTTCTTCGCCTGGTCGCAGATGCGCTCCATGTCGGAAATCATCTTGAGCGCGGTCGAGATCGTGCGAAGGTCACGGGCCACCGGCTGCTGCGACAGGAGGATGCGCAGCGAGCGGCGCTCGACCTTCAACTCAAGCTCGTCGGCGATGTCGTCGTTCTCGCAGACCTCCCTGGCCAGCGCGTAATCGTTCGTCCTGAACGCCGACATTGTCTTGTCGATAGTTGTCTCGATGAACGTGGACATCTGCACCACATCGTCGTGCAGTTTCTGCAGATCACGGTCAAATTTGTTACGCATTTTACTCCAAACCTCCCCAAATTTTTTGTGCAACAGTTATAAATATAATATTAACCGAAACGCCCTGTAATATAATCTTCAGTTTTCTTGTCTTTAGGCTTGGAGAATATCTCCATAGTCCTGCCGAACTCCACGATCTCCCCATGCAGGAAAAACGCGGTTTTATCCGAAATTCGCGCCGCCTGGCCCATATTGTGGGTCACTATGACTATAGTGTACCGGTCCTTCAGCTCCGATAGCAGGTCCTCGATTTTGGTCGTGGATATCGGGTCGAGGGCGGAGGTCGGCTCGTCTAAGAGTATCACCTCCGGCTTTATGGCGAGAGCGCGGGCTATGCAGAGGCGCTGCTGCTGGCCGCCGGAGATGGCAAGGGCCGACTTCTTAAGCCGGTCTTTAAGCTCGTCCCAGATGGCCGCGTTCTTCAGGCTCTCCTCCACAATCTCGTCGAGGTCCTTCTTCCGCTTGATGCCGTGGGTCCGGGGGCCGTAGGCTATGTTGTCGTACACGCTCATCGGGAACGGGTTGGGCTTCTGAAAAACCATGCCGATGCGCTTGCGCAGCTCGTTTACGTTCATCTTGCCGTATATGTCCTCGCCGTCAAACAGTATCTTGCCGGTTATGCGGCAGCTCTCTATCAGGTCGTTCATGCGGTTGAGCGACTTGAGAAGCGTAGACTTGCCGCNCCCCGACGGGCCGATGAACGCTGTGATCTCATTGGCCAAAACGTTCAGGTTGACGTTTATGAGCGCCTGAAAAGAGTCGTAGTAGAGGTTCATGCCCTCCACCTTGATCTTGAGCGGCTTTTCCACCACGTTTAACGTCTCAGTTTTCGAACTCTTTTCCAACTTTACCTCCTATATATGATGCGCCTATATTCATGCAAAGTATTACGGCAATAAGCNCCGCGCCGGTGAGGAACGCGACCTCGCGCCCCGCCGCCCCGCCGTCGCGCGTGGATATGTACATGTGCACCGCCAGCGTGCGGCTGCTGTCCATCAGGCCGCCCGGAAGCTGCGCGACCGTGCCCAGCGTAAAAATGAGCGCTGCCGTCTCGCCTATTATGCGCCCCATGCTCAATATCACCGCAGACAATATGCCGGGCATAGCCGACGGCAGGACTATCCTGAAAACCGTGCGCAGCTTGGATGCCCCAAGGCCGTAGCTCCCCTCGCGGTACATATCCGGCACCGCCTTAACAGCCTCCTCGGTTTGACGGATTATAACCGGCAAAAGCATTATGGCCACCGTCAGGCAGCCGGTCAATATCGAATACCCGAACCTCATAACCGTACCAAAAAATATCGCCCCAAAAAGGCCGAAAACAATGGACGGTATGCCGGCAAGCGTCTCGGTCGCGAGCCGTATCCAGTTGACGAATATGTTATTGCGCTTGGCGTACTCCGTGAGGTACACAGCGCAGAAAATAGATATGGGCGCGGCAATTAAAAGCGTGAGAAGGATCATAACGGTCGTGGTAATTATGGAGAAAGACATAGACGGGTTGGCAGACGAGAACTTGCCGAATATCAGCGACAGCTTGAACGCCTTTACGCCGTTGAAGAGGATGTAGCTGAGAATTCCGAGCAGCGAGACCGCGGTAAGCCCCATGGCGGTATACACCAAAGCCTTAAGCGCCGCAGAAACGATATTCTTCATCGACAGTATCTTTGTCTGACCAATCATATTTGCCCCTTACGACAGCCCGCCAGACGTCTGCGCGCCCCTGTTTATTATGTTCAATATTATATTAAGTATCAATATGAATACGAACAGCACCGCGCCCGTCGCCACAATAGCGTCGTAGTGCGAGCCAGCCGCGTAGCCCATCTCCAATACGATATTCGCGGTCAGCGTCCTCACCGACTTGAAGATGCTGTCGGGCAGGATGTTCGAGTTGCCGGCCACCATTACCACCGCCATAGTCTCGCCTATCGCGCGGCCTATGCCCAAAATCACCCCGGCAAGGATGCCGCTCTTCGCCGCAGGGATGCCCACAAAAAATATGCTCTGCTCCTTGGTCGCCCCCAGCGCCAGCGCGCCCTCAAAGTAAGACTTTGGCACCGCGCGTATGGAAACCTCCGAAACCTTTATCACCGTAGGCAAAATCATAACGCCCAGCACAATGCTCGCCGCCAAAACGCTGTTGCCGTTGCCGGCAAAGTACTCCTGAATAAACGGCACTATAAGCATCATCCCGAAAAAACCGTAAATAATAGAGGGAATACCGGCCAAAAGAGAAACCAGCTGCGACGCCACCGGATATATACTGCGCGGACAGTACTTGGCCATGTACACCGCGGCAAACACGCCAACAGGCACCCCGAATATGCACGCGCCGGCGGTAACGTACACACTGCCGGCTATCATGTTGAATATGCCGAAAGAGGGCGGGACATCGGTCGGCTTCCACAGGTCGCCGGTAAGAAACGCCCACACGCCTATATCCCTGAGGGCGGGGTACGCGCCGGAAAAGATGAAATAGCAGATAAGGAGCACCGCGCCTATAGACACCAGCGAACACAGCAGGAAAAAATACTCCGCGCCCTTCTCCCTTATTTCCTTCATTTCGTTGGTCATACCGCTCCTTTACACCGTTATAGATTAGACGATAAGCCTGTCTATAACCGTACGATGACAACATATTATTGCCGCGGCGCGCACACATTATAACGCCGCGGCATTATTGTCAATATATTAATAATACGCTACTGGACATCAGCCCAGTACCTGACTTCGCCCTTAAAAATCTTCGTAACCGTCTCGGCGGATATGCCGCTGATGGTATTGACCTGATTAACCACTACCGCGATCCCGTCAAGCGCAAACGTTGCGCTCTTGAGCTGCTCCTTCTCCTCCGCCTTCAGCTCGCGGGAACTCATGGCAAGGTCGCTCCTGCCGTTCACGCAGTCCCTGATGCCGGCCGACGAGCCGTTGTAGTTGATCTCGACCTTAACGCCCGGATTCAGCACCTCGTACGCCTCCTTGAGCCTCTCAATCACCCTCTCAACCGAGGTGGAGCCGGCGAGCGTAAGCTTGCCGCTCAGACCGGCAGGCGCGGCGTAGTCGGCATTCGCGTCAACCGTGATGTACCCGGCCTTATCTACAATCTCCTGACCCTGCTTAGAGGTCACAAACACCATGAAATCGTCGGCTATGGGGAGATTCGCATTGCCCCTCTCGGCAAGCACGAACGGGCGGGCAATCTTGTACGAGCCGTTCTTCACGTTCGCCTCGCTTGGAACCACGCCGTCAATCGTGAGCGCCTTGACCTTGTCGGTTATGGAACCCAAAGAGGTATACCCAATGGCGAACTTGTCGACCTCAACCTTGGAGGCGGCCTCGTCGGTAGAACTCACTATCACCGCGCCAGGGTACAGCTGGTTCGTCTTGCCGTCGGTAATGTGCATAAGCTCGTCAAACGCCCCGCGCGTACCCGAACTCTCCTCGCGGGAAATAACCGTAATCTCCCGCTTCCTCTCGCCGCCATCGCCCTTACCGCCGCAACCGGTAAAAAACGCGCCACCCGCCGCAACAGCGGCAACCGCCAATACAGACAGTAAAACCTTCTTCATAAAACGCCCCTTTTTTAAGGAATAAGATATTAACAGCCGCCAAAAACCCGCCACTCCGGCAAAACACCCCGGCCCGCTTGTTAATAAAATAACTCCCCAATGTTTTGAGGGTGTGAGAATTGTGTAAAGTTTGTGTAAAAAAAAGGGGCGCGATCCCCCCGGAACCGCGCCCCCAACTACCGCGACGTTTGTAACTCCGTCCGCCACGGCGTTTCATATCAGGACGCGGCCCCCCCGAGACCGCGCCCTCGGCAACCGCGGCGCTTCTAACTTCGAACCGCGGCGTCTTATACAAAGGACACGACACCCCTAACCGTGCCCGGCAACCACCGTACTTCTCAAACATCGCGCATCCGCCTGCTTTGGCTGTATGGTGGCGGTTGTAAGGAACGCCGGCACGCTCACCAAAAACTCACGCTCACCGGCCATGTCCCCCCATCAACCGCCATAAAAATCAAACACCATACAGCGTACATAAACCATATAACACCTCACACGTTAATACATTGATACATCATACAATTTAAATCCTGCTCGCGGATACGGTGTATGTTGCCGCGATACCCGTTGGGGCAGAGCCAGACCCGCATCTTCCAATACTACGGTAAAGTACCGTGAAATATTTTCTTTTTCTGCCCCGCACGAAATCCTGCCCATATACCATAGGCCATAACGTGTACGGTATAATATTCGCGATATTTTATCCTTTTAACAAAAATCACACCCCGTCATATAACTATAATATCATATAGTATAATGCGACAACCGGAGCGTTTCATGCGCAGTTATAGATTCCACGATTAAATAAATACGTCTTCTACCGGTGATGCGGTAATTAGTTCCTGTTACGCGGCCATTTTCGATGCGAGTGCCGGTGCGGGTATCTACGTTTATGTATTCTCAGCCATAGACTTGATGATGGCGTGTACGCGGACACAGATGTCGCTCTTGCTCTGGCCGGCAAGCTCCTCTACGGAAATAGGATCGCCTATTTCCAGAATAACCTCGCCGGGGACTATGCGGCTGCTTTTGGGCGGCAGCCGGTCTATCGCGCCCTTTATTGCCACGGGAACAAGCCTTACCCCCGCCTGTAACGCGAGCGTGAAGCTGGCCGTTTTGAATTCGAGCACCTTGCCGTCTTTTGAGCGCGTACCTTCGGGGAAAAGTACCAGCGACACGTTCTCGCGCCTGAGCTTTTGCACCGCCTTCGCGATGGATGCGTGCGCCTTGCGGGCATTCTCCCTGTCTATGCTTATGTGCCCGACAACCCCCATGGCCCAGCCGAAAAAGGGTATCATAAAGAGCTCTTTCTTGGCTATGAAACTTATCTGCTCGCCTATACCCATGTATATAATAGGTATGTCCAGCGCGCTCTGATGGTTAGACATGAATACGTACCGCTCGCTTTTGTCAAGTTTTTCCTTACCTGTAACCTTTNCCCTTACGCCGCCAATGCCGAGTACGCGCCTGTTCCACTCCCGCGCGGCCTTGCGGGCGAGCCTGCGGGATACAATCGCCAGTAAGAATACAAGCGGTACATAAATAAACGTTACGGCGATTACCATGATGATGAATGCCGCCATATGCAGTTTCCGCAGAATACCTCCGGGCGCACCGCCTTTTTTTTCGCCTTTCCCGCTCTCCACATCATCCCTGCCCGCCCCGCCGTTCAGTCTATCGCTCTTGATATCCATACGTTATCCTTTCCGACTATCTTGCGTAAATTTTTTATGGCCTCGTGCTTAGGCGACACCTCAACGTTCCCTGCCCTTACCCTGCACTTGTTTCCGTTGTCGTCGGTAAGGTGGAACACTAAACGGCAATCTCCCGGATGGGCGCTGCAGCAATCGTACATCTCCTTTACGCGTTCCCTGTCAAAACCATTCGGAGGCACGCGTACATGGACGCCCTTCGTCAGCAGCTCGCGGGCCTGAAACAGATGCATACAGCTCTCAACGCTTATCTTGGTCTCATCCCTGTTCGTAACGCGCCCGTGTATCAGCACCAGCGCATCGTTCACCAGTATATCCTTAAACTTGGCGTACGCTTCCGTAAACGCGATAAGGTCTATTGTGGTGTCCGCCGTTTCAATCTTCATGGCCGCCATCGCCTTGCCGTCCCTCTTCGTCTTGAGCGGCTTGAAGTCGGNGATAATGCCGCCAACCGTTATGGGCGACTTGTCTTTCATGCTGCGGAGCGTTTCCACGGTTATGTCGGCATCTGTAAACGCCCGTATATCGTCTATGAACTGGTCTATGGGCCGGCCGCTTGCGTAGAATCCGAGGATATCCTTCTCCTTTTGCAGCTTCTCCCTCAACGTCCACGGCGTAACATTGGGGAGCGGCGGCTCCGCAGCCAATATCATAGAGGCGTCGCCAGACGACAGAAGGTCGTCAAAGAGATTAACCTGCCCCGACGCCCGGTCCGCCTGAACCTTCTTCCCGTATTCGAGCGCGGATTCAACAGCCGCCATGTGCTGCGCCCGCGTACCATCGAACTCGTCGAATGCGCCGGCGCAAATGAGCGACTCCAGCGCCTTCTTGTTTACGATGCGGTTGTCGGTAGATACGCACAGGTCAAATATGGATGTGAACCGCCCCTTCTCCTCCCGCGCGTTAAGTATCAGCTCACCCGCCTTGCCTACGTTCTTTACGGCTTCCAGCCCGATGCGTATCGAACCCTTATCAATGCTGAACGCCTTGTCGCTCGTGTTAATGTCCGGCGGCAGAACGTGAATGCCCATGCGCTCGGCCTCGTTCCTCATGGCCAGAAAATCATCGGGGGAACCGAGGTACGCCGTTAGTATGGAGGTCATGTACTCCAGCGGATAGTGCGCCTTGAGGTAGGCCGTTTGATAGGACAGGTGGGCATAAACCCCCGCGTGCGACTTGTTGAAGCCGTACCCGGCAAATTTCGCCATGTGGTCGTAAACCTCCTGCGCGACTTTTCTGCTTATCCCCTGCGACTCCGCGCCCTCAAGAAACTGCACGCCCATCTTCGCCATCTCTTCAACATTCTTCTTGCCCATCGCCTTGCGCAGAACATCGGCGCTGCCGAGCGTAAATTTGCCCATTACCTGCGCAATGCGCATCACCTGCTCCTGATAAATGATTACGCCGTACGTTACGTCCAAAATATTGGCGAGCAGCGGGTGCTGGTAATTGATCTTCTCCTCGCCGTGCTTGCGCTTTATAAACATGTCTATGTTGTCCATGGGGCCGGGCCGGTAAAGCGCGACCATGGATATAATGTCTTCTATGCTTGTCGGCTTGAGCTTGCGCAGGTACTCCCTCATGGGCGGCGACTCAAACTGGAACACGCCTACGGTATCGCCGTCTCCGAAGAGGTCAAACGTGCCGGGATCGTCATCGGGCAGCGCCCACGGGTTGATATCTATACTGTGATATTTTTTTATCAGGCGTATGGCTTCCTGAATCAGCGAGAGGGTTTTAAGCCCCAAAAGATCCATTTTGACAAGCCCGATTTTTTCGACATAATTCAGATCGAACTGCGTCATTATTTCTTCGGCGTTCGATTGCTTGAACAGCGGAACCCAGTCCTCTACTTTACTTGGGGCAATGATCATGCCGGCCGGGTGCATGCCGGGCTGGCGCTTGAGGCCCTCAAGAACCGAGGCGTGGTAAAAAACATCCCTGTACTGCCTGCTGCCCATTACCTCTTTAACAAGCTCGTTGCTGTTTATAACATACTTTTCCAGCGTGTTGTTGGCAATCATCTCCGAGAGCGGCGGGGNAACATACTTCTCCTCCGCCTCCTTACCGTCCTTTGTTACCGTAATCTTATCCGGAATCCCCAGCGATTTTTTCAGCGTGATCTTGGGGTCCTTGGGTATCAGCTTTGTCAGTTTGATGGCCTCTTCCAGCGGCACCCCCATCACCTTCGCCACATCCCTTATCGCGTTCTTTGCGGCCATGCTGCCGAAAGTGATAATCTGGCAGACCGATTCGCGGCCGTACTTATTCACTATGTAATCAATAATCTGATACCTGTCGCGGTCGGCCAGGTCAATGTCGGCATCGGGCATCGATATACGCTCCGGATTGAGGAAACGCTCGAAGATGAGGTCAAACTTGATCGGGTCTATATCGGTTACCCCTATGGCGTAAAAGACCAGACACCCGGCGGCCGATCCGCGGCAGCCGACCAATATGTCCATCTCGCGGGCTTTCTGCACAAAATCCCTGACTATGAGAAAATATCCGGGAAACTTCATGTCGTTGATGACGCTCAGCTCATACTCCAACCGCTTCTCAAGCTCCGGCGTTACATTGGCATACCGCTCCCGCAGCCCCTTCCTTGCCAAATGGGAAAGATAATCTCCTGCGCCGCCAAACTCCGCCGGAACATCCACCGACGGCAACTGCGCGTTGACCTTGATATTTACATCGCACCGCTCCGCTATAGCGACCGTATTCGTCATCGCTTCGGGAATATCCGGAAATAACTTCGCCATCTCATCCGGCGACTTGAAATATATCTCGTTGGACGAAAACTTGTAGTGTTTGGGGTTGTCCAGCGTATCCCGTGTTCCTATGCAAAGCAGAATCTCATGGCTCGGTGCGTCTTCACGGCGCAGGTAGTGCGCGTCGTTGGCTACTATGAACGGCACACCCATCTCGCGGCCGAGCTGTATCATCCCCTTCATCGCTGTCACCTCTTCCTCGATACCGTGATCCTGCAACTCGAAGAAAAAGTTATCCTTTCCGAATATCTCTATATGCTCTTCCGTCAACCTCCTCGCACCGTCCATATCGCCGCGAAGTATGGCCTGCGGGATAGCCCCGGCAACACAGGCCGACGTAGCGATGATCCCCTCGCTGTGCTTGCGCAGAACCTCCATGTCAACCCTCGGCTTGTAATAAAAACCTTCCATATAGCCTATGCTTGACAGCTTCATCAAATTCTTCCAGCCTGTATTGTTTTCCGCCAGAAGGATGAGATGGCAATAGTAGCGGTCACTCTTCTCCTTGTCTGTGATTTGGGTCTTGTCGAGCCTCGATCCCGGCGCCACGTACGCCTCAAAACCTATTATCGGTTTCACACCCTCTTTCTTGCAAACCTCATAAAATTCCNCCGCCCCAAAAAGCCCGCCGTGGTCGGTAATCGCCACCGCCGGCATATCAAATTTTTTGGCCTGCTTAACGAGGTCCTTTATCTTTATGGCCCCGTCCAGAAAGCTGTACTCCGTATGGTTGTGCAGCGATACAAATTTCGCGCTCATTTGGCCACTACCCCTATCCGCTTTATCTTGTTCAGATAAAACTGCTTGCGCCCACGCACGCACGGTATCTCCGCCTCCACCGCAGCGTCTATGCCCTTGTCAATGCTCAGCGGCACCACCGTATATATGCTTTGCTGTATGCTCGCGCTGCCGTCGTAGTCAATCGTCAGGGCGTTGCCCGTAAGCAGGGCGTAGTCTACCACCTGTATCATCTCGTTTATCCCAAGCGCCTTGAGCTCCGCACTGTACTTTGTCCACCTCATCACCGGCGGCGGCGTGTCCGGGATCAGCGAAAAATCGGTCAGCGGGCGCCACTCCTCCCTGTCCGTGAAGAGACCTGTGTAAACAGCTGGCAGCTTCTCTTCGTGTCTGACCGAGATGTCAGAGAGCTCGCCAGGTTCCCGCGTGTCAAAGCCCAGCTTGTCGAGGATGTCCAGCACCTTATGCTCGCTTCCGGGACGAATCCTGAAGACAGTATGCGCACTCACCTCAACAAGGTGCTTGCGCAGCTGCTCTATAGACGCAATCTGACGCGTAACTTTCTCGTCTGATGTAAGAAGCGCAGAACCGGTGTTAACGTATAGGCGCGAGAACTCTCTTATCCACTCGTCAACCGTCTTGACCACATTGGCCGCCGCGCGCCGCTCACCCAACCAGCCGCGCATTTCCCCTGAGTCGATGCCGGCGCTCAACGCATTGCTGATCGAATCCTTAGTTATTTGCCCCTTGTAAACCTTGTCAAACCCCAAAAGCACGCCGATCTTGGAGAACTCAAACAGTTCCGCCGGCGATACCTCCTGCGGTATGACTACGGAGAAGTCGGACATTACCACCGTATCGCGCTTTGGCTCTTTGGCAAAAAGCCTGTCAGCATCGTCGGCGCCGTCAACGGGCTTGCAGGCGGCAAAGCGGACCCCGCTTGACGAATGTGAGTGACCGCTATGCACGTATCCTAAAAATTCCATCACGCAGACCGCCCGAGCCAGTGCCAGCCACTCGGATTCGGGAACCAGCGAGTTCACCGACAGCCACCTCCCCTCGCAACGCCCAAGCAGATCGCGCGCCAGATTCAGCCCAAAACCACCCAGAAATCCGAGCGCACAGGTTGTCAGCCTGTTCAACCGCTCCTTCATGCTTTTGTCTGACCACGCGGCAAACCTGTGCCGGTTGAGACGATACTCCGTCACGGCATCGGCTATAAGCCCCTCCTCAAGGCAAAAACCTATCAGAAAACCGGCCGGATGCCCCGGCTCGCCATCCGACACGCTCTTGCCGGTGAGAGTGGGATCGTGGGTAAGCCGTTTGAGCGTATTCAGCGCCGAGCGGGAGAGCCCGCCGTGTACGCTACGCGTGAGCTGCCCCTGCGCCGCCATAGAGCAGAGCGCGGCGATGTCGTTCAGCGGCCGCCAAAGGTAAACCGGAGCCGGCGGCGCACACTCCCCTCCGGCCCCGGCCTCCGCGAGCGCCTCCGCCATGAGAGGCCGCAGCGCCGGCTCAAACTCGTCAAACCCGAAGAGGCGCGCACCGCTTATCCCCTCACCGTTCTGCGCGGCAAATACCAAAAGCGACGGCAAAAGCGGATCATCGGCATAGGCGACCGGATCGTCCATACCCAGCCCGGCGCCTCCCGTCAAATAAACCTGCGCGCACCTGAGCCTGAGACCCGGCGGCAACCCCTTGAAACGCACGGTTAAAGAGGCCCTGGCGACAAACTTCGTCACCGCCTCCTTGATCATGGCCGACGACAGTATCCGCCGCTCACCGCCTGCCTCCGCCATGAGGTTATCGAAGATCCACTGGTGCGGCAGCCCCCCCACATACTCCCGAAACTGCGTTTTCCCGCCCGCATTAATGTGTTCCGCCATAAATTCGTGCATTCGCCCCGTTCAGCTGAGTTGTTGATGCAATAATCTCTATGAGTTTTTGGAATATAATATATGCCAACCCCAAAAGTATCTATTTTAATGACTTCGCGCGTTTTTTTATTGCAAAAATATTACAACATTTTGCTATTGACACGCCCCATAATATATATTGTAGATGAAGAAGTGTTTCCGTAAACATTAAATACACCCACAAACAGGATAATGGTGCAAATATAATGAAAACAAAACATTTTACGCTCGCCACAGCAGCCGTGCCGATACTGCTCGCGGTATCCGCCCTTATTCACACATCCTGCCAAAGGCCCGACGAGACACCGGTCCCGTCCACGCCGCAGGTTCAGGCCAAAACAACACAAACGAACCATAGCGTACAGGCGCAGACAGCCCAAACGGCCCAGCCCCAAACAGCCCAAACGGCTGACAGAGAGGCGCAGGCAACCCAAACCGCTCGGAATCAGGCCGTCCAAACGCCTCAGGCCGCTCAACAGCAAGCAGCTCAGGCAGCTCAAAACCACGGCCACGACCACCCCCAGCAACCGCCACCGGCCCCCAAATCGTTTGTCGACTCACTGAAGGCGAACTTCCGCGTAGACGCCTGCTGCGCCTCTAAACTCGAACTGTGCGCAAAACAGAAGCCCCAGTGCGCCATAGCGACACGGCTCGTAACGTTCATAGACTGGATGGACAGCCTCGGACGGGTCACCGGCGACCAGATGGACACGGCGCTGCACCGGCGCTACACATCGTTCACCAACACAAAAACATATACCATAGACGAACAGGGCTGGCCCCTAATCGGCGACCGGAACGCCCCGCTCACAATGTATATGTACTTCTCAGGCACCTGCCCGCTCTGCAAAAACAACTTCAGAGACCTCAGCAGAGAGCTTGCGACAGGCCGCCTCAGGGGCCGCGTGAAAATCATCGCCAAACCCTTCGGCGCTGGCCCGGTCAACAGGGCGCTGGCCGCCGCACAGGAAATGGGCCGGTTCTCGGACTTTATGCTCGAACTTGGACAAATAAGCGGACGCATAGAAGATCACCACATATACGCCATAGCCAACAAGATGTATTTAGACGGGCAGCGCTTCAAATCCCTCATGGAAAGCCCCAACCTGCTGACGCGCTTGGAGGCGGCAACCAAAGAGGGGGAGATAAACGGCGTAACCCACGTACCCACCTACTTCATATCAGGCCGCCGCTACGACAGCCTGCTGGAACCACGATGGATAATAGACGCCATCGAATTCGCGCTGGAGACAAAAATGTAGTAAGGATAAGGGGCAGGGAGTGCGTAATTCCCTGTTTTTTGCAGAAAAAGAGGGTACGCCCATGATAGAAATTACCGGCAAGCACAACTCCGCCAAATGCTACTGCGACGAGCTTGAAACGTCGGCGCGGGAGCAGATTTCGGTCGTTTGCGGCCGCCCCGAGTTCGCGGACAGCAAGATACGCATAATGCCCGACGTCCACGCCGGTATGGGGTGTACCATCGGTACCACCATGACCATAACCAACAAGGTCGTCCCCGGCATGGTGGGCGTTGATATCGGGTGCGGGATGGAAACGGTCGAGCTTGAGGAGCGGGAGATCGACTTCAAAAGGCTCGACAGCACCATACACCGCCGGATCCCGTCAGGGCGCAGCATACGCAGAGACTGCCACGCACTCAACAACGAGATTGACCTGCCGCAGATGCGCTGCGCACAACACGTAGACATCAGCCGCGCGCGGCGCAGCATAGGCACGCTGGGCGGCGGCAACCACTTTATAGAGGTAGACCGCGCCGACGACGGGACGCTCTTCCTCGTCATACACTCCGGCAGCCGCCACATCGGCAAGGAGACCGCAGAGTACTATCAGGACGAAGCTCTGCGCCAGCTGCAGGGGTGCTCAAAAACGCAAATCGACGAGATCATCGCATCGCTAAAGGAGCAGGGGCGCGAGACGGAGATTGAATCCACCATCGAACGGATAAGGGGCGAAGGTACGCTGCCCGGCGACCTCCCCAAAGACCTCGCCTATGCCTCCGAGAGCCTGTTTAACGACTACATACACGACATGAAAATTGTCCAGCGGTTCGCCACGCTCAACCGCAAGGCAATGGTAGACATAATAATTACGCGGCTGGGGCTGACGCGCAAAGACGAGTTCACGACCATCCACAACTATATAGATACGGATGAGATGATACTGCGCAAGGGCGCGGTGTCGGCCAAACGTGATGAGAAACTGCTCATACCCATTAACATGCGCGACGGCAGCCTGATATGCAAAGGCTTGGGCAACGACGACTGGAACCAATCGGCCCCCCACGGAGCCGGGCGCATAATGAGCCGCGGCGCAGCGTATAAAAACCTGTCGTTAGAAGAGTACAAGGCTGAAATGGCCGGGATATTCACAACCTGCGTCTCCAGAGTCACGCTCGACGAAGCTCCGATGGCGTACAAGACCATGGACTCCATCGTCAAGAATATCGGGGAGACCGCGGAGATCATCCAGCGTATCAAACCTGTCTACAATTTCAAGGCCGGCGATTAGCGCCTGTATCATTATGTCAGCAAATTGACAGGATGATACAGGCGGCTGCCGCAACTATTTATATTTTTTTCTTGCGCGATTATTGTATTGTAGTTTATTTTATATTAGTATCGACTTCCGAACCAAACCGATAAAACCAAACGGGAGAACGCGGCCATGCTCGGAGCAATAATCGGGGATATTGTCGGCTCTCGCTTTGAGTTCTCAAACGCGAAGACAAAAGTTTTTGAATTTTTCGCCACCGGCTGCGAATTCACAGACGACACAGTGATGACGCTCGCGGTGGCAAAGGCGCTGCTCGAATCGGAAGGGGACCACACCAGGCTAAACGCCCTCGTGACTACACAGATGCGCGAAATCGGTCGGCTCTACCCCATGTGCGGCTTCGGGCAAAACTTCTTCAAGTGGGTACACTCCGACACAATGGGCCCCTACGGCAGCTACGGCAACGGCGCCGCAATGCGCGTCTCCCCGTGCGGGTTTGCCGCCGACACGGTAGACGCGGCAAAACTCTACTCGCTGAAGGTCACAGAGGTAACGCACAACCACCTTGAGGGCCTAAAGGGCGCGGAGGCGACGGCAGCGTGCATCTTCCTCGCCAAAACCGGCACGAGCATCCCGGATATCCGCGACTACGTACACGCCAACTACTACCCGATGGACTTCACGCTCGACAAGATACGCGAAAGCTACGTATTCGACGCGAGCTGCCAACGCTCCGTGCCGCAGGCCATCGCCGCGTTTTTGGAATCAACCTCGTTCGAGGACGCAATCAGAAACGCCATCTCGCTCGGCGGCGACTCCGACACAATGGCGGCCATAACCGGCGGCATAGCCGAAGCGCACTACGGCATACCACAGGATATCCGCGAACACGCGCTGACATTCCTTGACGAACGACTGCTGGGGATACTGGCGGAATGCCAGGGAAACTAATCATCAACCATCTGCCCCAGCACCGTCAACAACAACCGCACANCCCTTTCCATGCTGAAAATGTCAAGCCTCTCCTCCACCGTGTGCGCGCCCGTTATCGTCGGGCCAAAGGATATCATGTCCATACCCGGAAACTTCTCGGAGAAATACCCGCACTCAAGGCCGGCGTGGACAGACTCAACAACCGGCAAGCCATCATCACCCGACCCCGGAAACGCGCTCTCGTATGCCCGCCTGAACCGCGAGAGAAGATCGGACTGCGGGTTCGGCTCCCAATCGGGATAGTCGCTGTCAAACGAGAACTCCGCGCCGGCAAGGGCGGCGAGAAGGCGCATCCTTTCGAGGGTGTAAAGCTTTTTGGTACGGATGCAGCTCCTTATCAGCGAACAGATAAAAATGTGGTCCGCCTCCTGACGTACGATGCCGATATTGCACGACGTCTCCACAAGCCCCGCGACCTTGCCGTGCATAGCCTGAACGCCGTTGGGCAGCGCCAGAAGCATCGCGAGCAGCTTGTCCGA
>WQTH01000040.1 GCA_009786415.1 Chitinispirillia bacterium
TTTGCGGTACGGGGCGTTAGATTTTGCTTTTTAATATTGTCGCCGCACGGCGGTTACTAAATCTTGAACTTTTGGGCTACGGAAAGGCGGTGGAAAATGTGTTAGTTGTGCGTTATGGAATTAGTAACCGTATTATGAATAAATCAAATTCAAAATTAACCTTATTAAAGGAGTAGGCAGTATGAATGACCGCAAGATTTGTGAAATTAACTATCCGAAAGACAAGGTGTGGGGTCCGTATTTGGTAGTTTGCAACAGAACAACGGAAACAGGGGTAGACAGTTGGGCTGTTGTTGCGCTGCATTACAGCGATACTCCAGAGCGTTTAGACTATAGACCTTGTTTAGGTCTTCGTTGGTGTGTCGACAATCAGTTGGGATATCCTTCAGCACAGGTACCGAACGAAAATATCCGTGTACCGGTTTGGATGATTCTACCCGATATGATGTCGCGGGCCTTTGTGAACAGCACAGAATTGGGTTTAACCACAGACCAAAAAGGACTGCTTCATAAATTTTTGGACGGTAGTGTTAATGGTGACGATTTGGCAAAAGACTGGAAACGCCTATCTTGATAGGGCGGGGTCTGTCCCGCCCTCGTTTATAAGTCTACACGGATTTGGGGACACACCCGCGCCCCGGAGNGGGGCGCGAGGGCCTTTGTTTTTTACAACACATACTCTGAACCATATTTCAGTATAAAGGCAGCCACTTCTTCTCCACACATTAGAGCTATGGGTACATTCATTTTGTCTTGGGCTGTTTCAACTCGTTTCATTAATTCTGTAGATGCTGTTGCCGTCGATATTATTAGACCAACATCCGCATCATACTTCTTGATAGCTGTTTCTATCTGCTCAACGGCATCTGTTTCATAATGTACTCCAGAAAAAGACTTGATTTGAGTCACCAGTNCTTTTTCTGTTTGAAGCCTGTCTATTGGCAGGCCGGTTGAATAAGTTACAATTAAATCCGCTCCGTAATCGGTGCCAAAACCACTGCCGTTTGCTTTTACATTGATTACATTTGGAACATTTTCAAATATTAAAGCAATTAATTGCTCTAAACTTTTACCGGGATGGTTTTTGTGAATAGACATTGCAATACTATTTAAATGCGGTTTAAAATCTTCTTTTAAATAGTAAAGGCCATATTCAACATTAGATTTTGTATCTACAGTTTTTTTTCTGAGATTGTCCACCGACCTCATAAATTCATCCGTATCATGTATTCTCCAGTGTGCCCCCATAAGCCCAAGTCGTAGACGGACATACGGGGTAATATTCGGATCCTTTCTATTAAATTCTATAATGGTATTAATGTCTAATTCTATCGTAGCTCGGAGATCGCCGTCTTCCGAATATTCACCAACACCAATTTTATTTGGTTCATCATCCCATTTATAGGTTCCTTTTACCACCCCTGCGGTACATTCTCCCCATTTAGGTACATTGACATGAACTATCCAATCACCCTTTTCAATTGATGAAAGAAATTTTGTACGGTTATAGCAGTTCAGTTCTTCACTATTTAAATTAGCGTAACCTTTTTTACTCAGCATTGTTAGATCACCATTTTTTATAAAACTCCACCCATATCTGGAAATACCTTTTTTAAGCGAAGCATATACAAAATCAACTTTTTCTGCTGTATCAGGTGGATTATATACCCATACTGTCATAAATCTACTCCTTGTTTGTTATTGGAATTAGGTAGCGAACAAACAGCCGTCGCACGTATCGGTATAAGTGTAGTATTGGGAACCCCGAAAAATCAAACCTTTTACAGGGATATATCGTAACACATTATTTTATATGGTGTTACGTGTCCAATCCGCGCAGTACATCGGGGTATCGTCCCCGCCGCCGGTGGCGGTAGGGGGATGCCACGGTGGGTGTAAAAAATCACTCTGTGGTGGCAGGGTGGCCGGTAGTTGTGTGGTCTTTGGGTCGGGTGGTACGGGAGNGTAAATAATTTTCTGTAAAGAAGTGATTCCGAATGATATATTATATTAAACCTTCTGGGCCAGCCCCTGCCGTTCCCCCATTCTCTGTTCCACATATATGCTTGTAAGTCCTTGATATATAAGTCAATGCATACGGCATGCAATCTGAATTTGGATCATCGGTGTAGGGCGATTTTTGCCTGAAGTTTGCTTTTTGGGCGGGGATAGTGTATATTATATAGAAGAGGGAGAGCTAACCGATGGCCAAATTACCGACAGATGCGGATATCCTGCCGCCGTCTGATGACCACATTTTCAAGACGCTGCTAACGCATCCGGATGCCAAGCGTGTCTTGATGGATATCATCTCGTCGGTAATAGAGCGACCGGTCGTGGATGTGCGGGTACAGAATACGGAATTGCCGATATCTGACGTCAAAGAGAAAGGCGAACGCTTAGACGTGAATTGCACCATAGACGGCGGCGACCAGATCAATGTGGAGATGCAGAGTTCCAGAATGGAGGAGGTTGGCGAGGATCATGGGCACAAAAATTTTAAAAATAAGTATATATACTATGGGACGGACTTGCACTCATCGCAACCGTCGAAAGGTAAAAAATACGATGAATTGGTGCGAACGTATCAAGTTACGTTTTGCTGCTATACCGTCTTGCCGGAAAGGCCGCGATTTGTCAACAGGGCCACGCTGCGCTTTGAGGACGGGGTACAGTTCAGCGATCAAATCAACATTGTCATTGTTGAAATGAGCAAACTTGGCGATGTGCTGAAAAAACCGATAGAGGCACTGACATCGCTCGAAATGTGGTCGGTTTTTTTCCAATTTGCGGAAGATTCAAAATATCGGGATGTTATTAACTCTATAATAGAAACCAAAATGGAGGTAGGCATGGCTTCCGAATTGTTAATGGCAATAAGCACGGATGAGGATGAGAGAGCCCGGTTCAGGAGCAGGAGAAAGTTCGAATCGGACTTGGAGTCAAATATGCGCTCCTCTAAAGAAAACGGTCGGATAGAAAAAGCGCAGGAGATCGCGAAAAGGATGAAGGCCAAGGGCAAGCCTGTCGAGGAAATTGAGGAGATGACCGGTCTCACGGTCAACGACATCTTGCGCCTGTAACCACCGTCCGGCCTACCGCCCCCACAGGCGGCCACCCCTGCGCAACCGACAGGCGCGGTGTACTAAATATTGCAGAATATTTTACTGGGGCGGCCGTTTCCGGCCGCCCATCGCGCGTTACAGCTAATAAGATATAGCCTGTCGCAGCTAATACTGAACCGTCAGATTATACGCACCCGTACCGGATGATTTTATCCCTATAAAATAATTGCCAGCCTCTTTCAGCTCCACCTCTTTACTATAGGGGAATTCAAGCTTGCCGCTTTCGTCAATCCTTGCGCCGTTTGCGTCAAGTATGTTTATATATGTTTCAATATCGGATACACTGCTTTCGTCGTCTTTGGCTACGTTTATAGAAAGTTTGCCCGGCTGTGCCAATACAACATGGTAAACGTTGTACTTACCCTGTGGTGTTATATCGCCTTTTATTGTTTTTCCAGGCGCAACAAATATTGTGTCGACCTCTATGCCTTTAATTAATGATTTTTCGGCATTGCCATGAACGCCATATACGGCATTGTCAGGCTTCTTGTGGGAGCTTTTATGGTTGTTTGGCGCTGTTTCATGTTTTGCATTTATATTAACTGCATTGCCGGCTTTGCCGGCCATTTTTTCAAGGCTCGCGTCTATATTAAGCAAAGTTGCTATAANCCCGCCGCAAAGAGTGTTTGTTAAAATACCGGCAAGGGCGCCGCCAACCAGGCCTACAGCCAAATACACGTTCCCCCCCAAATCCCTCCCATATATGGCTCCGGCTGCGGCGCACGCAGCCAGGNTGAGCCAAAGCAATACTTCCACAAAAACGCGAAAGTTCTTTCTTACAAAATTTAACATCACGCAAAACCTCCTTCAGTTAAATGTTTATTGATACCGCACAGACCGCAACAGCCACTGCCGTTAACTCCGGATATCAACCATCCCCGCGTGGCATAACGCAAAATCGTACCGTACAGGATCATCCGGGTCATATCTTCTTAGAACAGATGTTATCTCCTCCGCCATCTTCCAGTCTGCCGAGTTCCGCTTTGTAAACCCGTACCCTCGGGCTATTTTGGCTACGTGGGTGTCTACGGGTATAAGTAAGCACGATGTGGGCACAGTTTTCCACACGCCGAGATCGATGCCGTCGTCTTCCCGTACCATCCAGCGCAGGTAAAGCACCATCCGCTTGCACGCGCTCCCCTTACCGGGCGACGGTATAAGGTATTCAAAGCTCGCGCGGCAGTCAACGTATTTGCGGACGCTGGATTTGAGGATGTCGGTAAAGGATGTCAGCGCGGATTTGAGCTGGTTATCGCCGCGTTTCATGCAGTCGCAAAAACATTTTTCTATCGAGCCATGTTCTTTGGTGATAATTTTTATAGACTCCAGCAGCGCGGCGATATCCTGCCCGTCGTTAAACCTGTGTTTGAATTTGGCGAGGGATTTCGATTTGTCCCTGTACGATGTGTTGGTAATAAAGTTGACAGGGTCCCCGCCCATCGCCCCGTCAATTATGCTGTTGATATTACGTACGATAATCTCCACCCGCCCGTATGCGAGTGATGCCGCGAGCAGCCCTGTGCACTCGCGGCTCCCTTTGTCCTTAAATCTGCGAACGCATATCAAAGGATCAAGCCCCAAATATTTTGGGTGGTGATATTGCGTGTAGATATCATCAAGAATTTTCTTTAGCGGAGGATTTTTTGAGGTTTGCATATTATCCCGTCGAGAAGTAACGGGCGGCCTATGGCGGCCGCCCCTGCATGGCTTAATGTGTGAAATTTGCGGCGTAAATTCAACCGCCAATTTCCGGTTTAAATCGTAAACTTTCCTTTGCTATATATAACCATAGTGCTCCCGTCCTTCATCTCCGCCGTAACGGTCCTGTCTGTTGTGGCGATGATGTCGGTGTGTTCCGGCGCGTGGTTGAAGCCGAGTTTCTCGAACTGCTCCTCAGTCATCTTCGACGTGTTGCCGGCGTACGTGTCGTGGTAGCTCTTGCCAACCGCGAGGTGCGTGTTGCCGTACTTGCCGCCGAAGTTTTCGTCGAACAGCGTTTCGGCCATGAACTTCGTAATCTTCGAGAACCTCGTATCGGTGAGCGAGAATTCGCCGATCTTGTCCGCGTTCTTCTGCTTGATAAGTTCTTTCAGCATCTTCTCGTTCTGCTTTGCCGTGGCCTTCACAATCTGCCCTTTTTTGAATTCGAGGCGTATGTCTTTTATGACGTTGCCGTAGCGGTACAGCGGCAGGTCAAAATAGATTTTTCCCTCGGTCCCCCGCCAGTCGGGCGACGTGAAGAACTCGAACGACGGGATATTCCTGCCGCTTCCGCCGAGCCACTTGCGCTTTTGGCCGAGGGTGATCCAGAGGTCGGTCTCCTTTGCCGCTACGTGCAGGCGCTTTATGGGGAGCTTGTTCAGCTTGTCGAGCATGCGCTGCATCTCCTTGAACACGCTCTTCCACTTGGCTACCGGGTTGGGCTCGTTCAGGTAGCAGGCTTTTGCGATCTGGCTCCAGTATTCGCGCAGCGACAGGCCGGCTTCCGCAGCCATTTTTTCGGTTGCGTAGAGGCAGAGCGTCCACGTGAACTTGCCCTTGTCCTCTTTTTCGTCGAGCCACTCGCGGAACGGCTTGGCGGCGCGGTTAGACATAAGCACCTTGGCCGGGTCGGCGTTCTTGAGGTACATGGGGTCTTCGTCGGCAACTATGCGCACCCAGTGGTCTATGCTGTCGGCGAGGCCGCGGTAGTACTTTTCGGGAAAGAATGATAGCTGCTCGTTGGATCCGTGCGTA
Source organism: Chitinispirillia bacterium (assembly GCA_009786415.1). GTDB lineage: Bacteria > Fibrobacterota > Chitinivibrionia > Chitinivibrionales > Chitinispirillaceae > GUT77. The sequence continues at coordinate 5,862 of WQTH01000040.1, forward strand.
ACCTGCAGCAACTTGTATTCGTCGTCGATTGTGCTTACTATGGGGAAGCCGCCCATGGCGAGGATAGTCTTGTACATCTCCTTGGCAAGCGGCAATCCGGGCTTTTGGGCCACGAGGTACACTACATCGCCCTTTTTGATTCCCGCGCCGCCGTTGAGGGCGAACCTGATCATCACGTCCGCGTACTTTTTCAGCAGCGCCTGCGGCGGGGTGTAGACGGCATCGCCGGCTCCGGCGCGTGTTTTTGCTTTGGTTCCGGCTTTCTTTTTGACGACTTTGTTCATGCTTTGCTCCGTTTTATTTGTTATATGGTACTGCGATATTACTTACGATCCCACAAAAAACAGCGACATTATCCCCACCGCCGCCGCGCCCGCCGCCGCTGCGGTCGCTATCAGCGCCCAGGGCAGGCCGGCTTTTTTGTTTGGCTCGCCCGCCGCAAACACATACTCCTTAGACTGCGCGGACGGCTTCCATTCGGGGATAGAGAGCGGGTCTTTCATGTAAGACGCCACCACATCGTACGGCGACAGGTCAGACACCTCCTTGAGCACGCCGTATATCGCGGCCCCCATCTCCGAGGCGCTGCTGTAGCGGTCGGCGGGGTCTACGCTCAAAGACTTCTCCATCACGCGCACAAGGCGGTCGGGGAACGGTATGCCGTAGCTCGTTATAGAGCGGTACTGGCCGGCGCTCTTCTTCTGCACTATCTCGGTAAGCGTTTTCTGCGGAAACGCGCGGCTCCCCGTAATCATCTCGTACAGCACCGTCCCCAGCGAAAATATGTCGCTGCGGTGGTCAAGCGCCTGCCCGCTCAGCTGCTCCGGGCTCAGGTACACAAGCGTACCCATCACCTTCGCCCCAACGGTATGCAGGCTCACCTCACTTGGGCGCGCGATGCCAAAATCCATCAGCTTCACGCCGCCGTCCATAGACACCAGAATATTTTCGGGCTTTATGTCGCGGTGTATGAGGCCCCGGTAGATCTTGCCGTAGAGCGTGTAGTCTTTAATGTGCGAGTAGTGCAGCGCCTGGCAGACAAAGTACGCTATGGCCAGCCCCGCGGCAACGGGCATCTTGCCGCCCGCGGTCAGCATATCCTTTATGGAGACCCCGTCAACGTACTCAAGCTCAAGATACGGCACCTGCTCATCCGTATAGCCTATGCCGAAGATATCGGTGATGTTCGGGTGCCGGATGTCGGCCAGGATCTTGGCCTCGGTGAAGAACCGCTCGCGCGCGTCGGCCTTGAACCCCTGCTTGAGTATCTTGACGGCGCGCACCACCTCAAGCTCCCCGTGCCACACCTTGAACACGCTGGAGCTGCCGCCCTCGCCTATAAGCGCCTGAATGGTATTAGGCCCCAGCTTGTCGCCGACGGCCGGCATAACGGTAAGCTTCTCATTGTACGGATTGGCCGCCGCGGCAGCCTCGTTTACGCTATAGCGCTGCTGTGATTTCGGATCAAGATGTTTTTCCATACCATATAATATAAATTAGCGGAATGCGTTTAGTTGCCGAAATTATTATTTTACCAAACCGGCGCAGCTGCGGCAATTTGCAGAATTAGTGATATTTAACATAATTTCCACCCATAGCAACAGCCAACTGAGCGGCCGTCCCCATCCGTACTGCCCATAACGCATATTATCAAAAAAACTGTGCGCCGTCTGCGGGATTCGGCGGCAATCAGCCCCCGCCCTTCTTCGCCTGCTGGTACCCCCGGTACTGCATATCGAACAGGTGCCGCTCCGGCAGGCTCTCGTATTCGCCGCCTGTCTCGAAAATGGCCCGCCGTATCGAAAACGCCTGACGGGCGAAATCGGCGGTACGGCGCGCGGCGGCCTCGCTTGCGCCGAAACATACCGCGCCGGCAGACGGGATTATGACAACCTGCGGCAGCTGCTCGGCGGCGGTTACGTTTACCGCGCCCTGACTGTCAAGATACACCCTGTAATCATGCACAAACGTATCAATGGACGCCATGAACGACAGGTTGGCCTCGTCTAACCAAAGCGGCAATATGCGCGTAAGCATAGGGTAATCGGGCGTCATGGGCGGGTCGCTGATTATATCCCTGCCGTCGGGCGAATTTATAAGCTCAAGCATGTCGGGCGTGTTCAGCAGCGCAAGCGCGACCTTATCAACCGGGATGCCCGCGCCGGAGCCGTCAATACCGCGTGACGCCTGCGACAAACACTCCCTTATAAGCGGCGCGGCCAGCTCATAGCTCTTTGCGGATACCTCCGCCGACACCGCAGGCCCCGGCGCAACCGAGCGGATAACCTTTGCGGACAAAAACTCTTCGGCCCTGTTTATCAAATCAATCGTCAGGTCATAAACCGCCCGGACCTCATCACCCCAAACAACAAGCCCGTGATGCGCGATTACAACGCCACGGCAGCCGGCATTAAGCCGCGCGGCCTCCGACGACGCCAGCGCAAGGTCGTAGCCCATCCTCGTATAGGGGATAACAGCAAGATCATCGCCAAAACACTCTTTAAGAAGATCGCGCCCGCCAGCCCTGTTGACAATTTTCAATATAGCCGCGGGATGCGTGTGGGCCACGAATTTTGCGGGTATAAACGCGTGCATGAGGGATTCAATAGACGGCAGCCTGTCGCTATGTATTAATTGATGGCTCCTGAACTCCCGCGCCATCGTCTCATCGTCAACCCAGCCGCCCCCCCTTAGCCCCTCAAGAAAATCCAGGTCCATCGCGACGAAACAATCCGGCGTAAACAGATCAAGCGAAGTCCCCGACGCCTTGACGTACAGCGCGCGCCTCCCATCGCCGCTATCGCCAGCTATGATTTTTTTGACGGACGTGTTCCCCCCGCCGTGCATCGTCAAATCATTATCCGCCCCCAAAAGCGTTGTCGCGCAGGCCATCATCAGCAGGTCATCATCCGTACCGTCCAAACGGTTATCATGCCGGGACAAATATTCCCGCGCGTCAACATCATTCCAACGGTTAAGCACCTTACTTCCTCCTACGCCTGAAAATCAATACCGCCAACACCAGCACAGCAATCGCCGCCGCAGCGATTTTTATTACCTTGCCAAACGATTCCCCCTGCGGCCCCGCATCATCCACTCTGTGGCCGCACTCCGCCCCGGCGGCGCCGGCGCGCGGGAAATCACTCTCAGCTGCGGCGCCGAATACCGGCTCCGCCTCCCTGCTGTTCTCCATAGACCGCGATATTATCCTGTCGGCAAGCGCCTGATCGATATTCGTGAATACACGCTCGCCAGCCCGTTCACTGGCCATCCTCGCCGCCCCCCTCCCTCTGCCTGTAGTACCTCTCGCGCGCCCGGTCGCGGATGTGCTCGCCGCGCTTGCCCAGCATCGAATCCCACATACCCTCCTCGTCTACAGTAAAGAGTTCGTGCACGGCCTTGATGTAGCAGGCCGCGCCCTTTGAGTAGAGGCGGTGCAAAAACAGTATCTTACCCTCGGTAACAACTTCATCGAACACCGAGTCTACCGGTATGCACGTAGCCGTTACCCTGCCGGGGAACATCTTGTTGAGCGCCGCGAGGAACGTGTTGTGGCGGCGGATGTTGCGGTAGTAGTTGGGGATGATCTGCGTGATACGCCCGCCCCTGGGGCAGCGCGCCTCAAGCGTCCGCTCCATCTCCACGAGGCCGTCTACCGCGAACTGCTTCAGCTCTATGGGCACGTAAATCTCGTGGCTCGCGTTTACCGCCAACGCCTGCAGGCGGTCGAGGCCGGGGGCGTTGTCTATAAGCACAAAATCGTAATACCGCTCCAGCCCGCAAGCGTCAATGGCGGATTTCAGGTGATACACGTCGCCCACGGCCCCGTCGAGCAGGTCCCCGCAGGATGTAACCGTGTGCAGGTTTTGCAGTTCCGTCTTGACCACAGCGCTAAGAAACGCCTTGGGCGCCTCGCCGGCAGGGGCCCTGTATACATCGAGGATGTTGGGCTGCCGTACGCCGACATTCAGGAGCGACGACAGGTTGTGCTGGCTGTCGTTGTCCACGGCCAGCACCCGCGCCCCGGTAAGCGCCAGAGCCTGGGCCACGCACCCCGTAAAAGTGGTCTTCCCCACCCCGCCCTTGTGATTGAGGACTGAAATTATCTTCATATAATATAAAACTAATTCATGGCGCGGCGGAATTGGAAATTTTAGCGCGGCCAAAAATCCGCCCCGGACGTACACCGCCGGCGCCACACGGAAGACGGGGGAGGCAAAAAAGTAAATTTTATATCCCGCAGGAACCCGCCCACCAATTATTACAAAAGTTTTACGCAGCCACACCGGCGATTTTTCATTGGAATAGTATATTCTTACTGTCGGGTAAATCCACACACTAAATAAGGGGGTTGGGTATGATGGAGATCGAGATGGAGATGAAAACTACCGTCGGGCAGCTATCGGGGCCCGGGCACACTTTTGAGTCGGAGATGAGTTTCGAGGCGATCTTTCTGGCCATGAACCGCAATCCGGCCATAACCGACTTCACGGTCGTGGACGGCAACCGGGTGGTGGGCTTCATGCCGGAGACCGCGTTTAACGAGATACTGAACAGCAGGTACGGCTACCGCTTCTACTCCCAAAAGGCCATCCGCGAAGTGGTGCAGGGGCGCGAGTTCCTCAAGGTCGACCACCGCATGACGTTGGGCGACGCGGCAAAACTCGCCATGCAGCGGCCCTACGGGAGGCTCCACAACCCTGTAGTCGTGGAAAATGAAAACGGGTACCACGGCATCGTCACGGTGAAGGACCTGCTCGAAGCCTGCGGCAAGACAGAGGCTCGATAACTGAAACTGCTATAACTGGGCACCCCTCCCAATTATTACGCAGATTTTACACAAAGGGGCCTCTAATCTTCACATTGGGGTGGTATATTTATGTATAGGATGGGAAAAATATACACATTTAAATGAGCGGGGTGATATTATGGAGATGGAACGCAAGGCCGGCAAGCAGATCCTTATCGGGTACGATTTGGTGGAAGAACTTATCAGGGCGGTCTCCGCCGAGATTCACGACGATGTTGACGAGGACGACGACTGGGACACGTTTTAACCGGTTCACGGGGGAGACGCGGCCATCTCACGCAGGCCAAAGCGGATTGCGGTTGATGACATAGTCTCTAAATCCTCAGCTGTCTTGATGACGGCGTACATATCGGGGTCGACCGTCAGTATTAGCGGATGTTTTGCCGATGGGAGGATGTCCGTCGCCGCGTAGCCGATTTTGGGGGAGCGGGGTAATCCCGGCAACACCTCTTTGGGCGGAGTGGCGTAGTCGGGCAAACCGTTATCCTCCAACAGCCGGCAGTCAATCGCGTACAGCCCGGTGTTGAACGGCAGGTACGCGCCTGTATCTTCGTTGACAATCGAGCGCGTCTCGTCATTACGGATATCCTGCTCTATGATGCGTACCGAGCGCCTGCCGTCTTTATCAATACAAACAAATGTCCCGAACGGGTCCTTTGCGTCAAAGGCGGCTCTGGGGATGCCCACGCCAACGCAGTCGTGGCCTTTCGCGGCAAATGACATATGGGCGAGCATCTTAGGCTCGTATATCGCCGTTCCCTGCACGGCTAATAATTTTTCGCACCCCAAATCAGCTAACCATTGCAGCGCCGGTACACCGCCGGACCCGCCCTTCAGTTTCATAAGCGGGCCGCCGGTCTCGTCGGGCTGGGTAACCGGGTATGGGCTGCCGCCTGTCAGCTGTACGGCGATTTTTTCATCAACCGTAAAGTGCAGGCGTTCGTCCTGCGGCACTACCTTTACGTGCGATAATCCGAAATTGTTATGTTTTTTGAGTATAGCCGGAATGACCCTGTCGGTAATAGAACCCTTTGGCCCCGTGGTAACTATCACCGGAATATCAAGCCCGTACCGACGGCATATCCACCCGACCATCGCCAAATTTATCTGCAGCGCGCCGAAATCCTCATAAAATCCTTTCAGAGGATACGTAGCTTTCGTAAAATCCCGAAGCGACTCCTCCGGTACCCCCCTGTCAAGCAGGCTGAGCCTTAACCGCTCCCCTTCCCCGCCGGCGGTAAACACTATCCCAAACCCGGCCATATCCTCAAACGAGCTGTTGAGCGACTGGTGCCCAACAACATCAGGAAAGCTCTGAACCGCGCCGTCAAGCAATTTTTTGGAGGCGGCGATATTTTCAAGCGCGCGCCTGCGTTTATCAAGGTGATCCTTAAATACCTCCGGCGGAAAGCGCCCGTTCATCAACGCCAGAAATTCACCGGCACGGGCACCATCCAGCGATTCCCAATTACAGACAACGCCCTTAAGACCATCAATAGTCCACATATTCATACTAATTGACGACTCCAATCTGCGCACCCAATTTCAAGAAATCCTCCACAAAAGACGGATACGTAATCTCCGCCGCCTCGGCGCCCTCTATAACGGTCTCTCCGTTCGCGTTCATCCCAGCCAGCGCCAGCGCCATTGCCACGCGGTGGTCGTAGTGGCTGTTTACGTTCGCGCCCTGCAGGCTTCCGCCCTGCACCACCATTCCGTCGGGCAGCTCTTTCACGTCAATCCCCATCTTGCCGAGTTCCGCCGCCATCACGGCTATCCTGTCGGTTTCCTTGATTCTTGCCTGCTCGACATTTATAAATACCGTCTCGCCATTTGCAGAAGCGGCGGCTACCGCCAGCGCCGGCAGCGCGTCGGGCATTGAGTTGAGGTCGAGTATCGCGCCGGAAAGCCTGCCGCCGTATACCGTTACCGAGTTGCCGTCGCGCTTAACCCTTGCGCCCATCGCTTCCAAATGGCGGAAAACCTCCTTGTCGCCCTGCGGGTCGGAGAAGTCGAGGCCATGCAGCTCTATCGCGTCGCCGCCTATGGCAGCGGCTACGGCGGGGAAGGCCGCGGAGGAGAAATCGGCGGGAATTGCCATGTCGAACGGCTTGTAGCGCTGCCCGCCGCGTATGTTGTACGTTGTAAGCTCTTTGGAAGATTCGATCTCTATGCCCTGATTCGCCAGCCACCAGAGCGTGATTTCCACGTACGGCTGTTCGTGCAGGTCTACTACCGTTATGTGCGAATCTTCCGGCGCCATGGGGCAGGCGAAGAGGAGGCTTGATACGTATTGCGAGGAGATGCCGTTCNCCTGCGCGCGCCCGCCGGTGAGGGGGCCCCGCACTGTAAACGGCAGGTCTTGCCCTTCGCCCAAAACCGCAGTTTTTACGCCTAACTGGTCGAGCGCCTCCAAAAGCGGCTTTACGGGCCTCGACCGCAGGGAAGCGTCGCCGTCGAAACGCCTCATCCTGCCGCCGAGCGCAGCGGCGGAGCAGAAGAGGTTTAGGCCGGTGCCGGAGTTCCCCATGTCAATCATGTCGGCGCCGAGGCTCATGTCGGCGCCGGTGCCGGTTACGTACACGTCTTCGCCTCTTACATCCACAACCGCTCCAAGCGATGCCGCGGCCCTCATGGCCGACGCGCCGTCACCCTTAAGCAGCGGGCGCCGTATTACAGATTCGCCCCCGGCCAGCGCGGCAACGAGAAACGCGCGGACCGTGTGCGACTTTGAGGGCGGAATAGTTATCTCGCCGGATACGGGCGAAGGGTGTATTATCCATTTCATACCGGTTTTCCTTTGTCAATTAATGACAGCAGCCGCGCCTCATCAAAAATATCGGCAGGCGCGTTTACCCCTGTCCAGTAACGGAACGACGCGAGGCCCTGATAAAGCAGCATCATAACGCCGTTTTTCGTCTTGCAGCCGGCCTCGCCCGCCTCTTTAAGGAAGCGCGTAACGCCGGGATTGTATATGGCGTCGAACACCATCATCCCCGAATGAAAAAACTTTTTGTCGAGCGGGGTATCGCCGATATTGGGATGCATACCCACGCTTGTGCAGTTGACAAGCAGGGAGCAGCCCGCAAAGTTTTTTTCACTCTCCGGCGACCCCAACGCGCAACAGCTGACCGGCGCCGACCCCAATTTTTTAAGTGACGCTGCCAGCGCGGCGGCTTTATCGGCGGACCTCGCCGCAATCGTCAGCGACCGGCATTTCTTATCTAACAGCAGCGCCGCGCCAAGCGTTCTGGCGGTACCGCCGCTGCCGAGCATCACAACATCATCATCCCCAAAAACATGGCCGGCCGACTCAAGCGCCCTGTAGAAACCCGCCGGGTCGGTAGTTGTGCCGCAGAGCCTGCCGTCCCTCATATATAATGTATTGACCGTCCCCGTAGCGATAGAAAGTTCCGACACCTCGTCGCAGTATCTGAACGCCGCCTCCTTGTGCGGAATGGTGACGTTCGCCCCGGCCATCCCGGCGCGCAGGGTGTATATTGCCGAGTGCAAATCTTTCGGCGGGACGTTAAGCGGAATGTAGACATAAGGCAGGCCCAGCGTGCGAAAAGCGTGGTTGTGTATCTGCGGCGATATGGAGTGGGCTACAGGGCACCCGATGAGGCATACGCATTTCGTCTGGCCGCATATACTGGATTCCACCTAATCAGTCCTCATGCTCTTTCTCCGTAATATTGCCGAAATCTTCCCGCCACGACTCCAGCTCCTGCACAATGGCCGACTGCTTGAGTTTTTTGAGCGCCTTGATCTCAATCTGGCGCACCCGCTCGTTTGTGAGCTTAAGTTTCGCGCCGATGTCGCCGAGCGTTTTGATACGGCCGTCATCAAGCCCGAACCTCATTATTACGGTCTCGCGTTCCTTATGGTCGAGCGATTCAAGCACAAGGTTTATATGCTCGCGCAGGTTATCCAGCGACAGGCGGTTGAACGGGTCTTCGCTGCGCGTGTCCTCTATGTACTCGCCTATCGTCGTGCCGTCGTTGCCGCCTACTTCCATATCTAACGATATGGGGTTAGCCGCGCACTCAAGCGCAAACTCCACCTTTTCCACCGAGCACTTGAGGTCCTCCGCTATCTTTTCTACCGACGGCTGCGATCCGTGCTGCAGGCTGTAGCGGCGGCTGTACTGCTCTACCTTGTTCACGAGGTCAAACGTGCTCGCAGGCAGGTGGATGGTTTTGGATTTCTCGTGTATGGCGCGGGATATCGCCTCGCGGATCCACCAGATGGCATATGTTGAGAACTTGTAGCCCTTGTGGTAGTCGAAGTTGTCGACCGCCGTTATTAACCCCTTGTTCCCCTCCTGAATCAGGTCGCTTATTTCCATACCCCTGTGCACGTAGCGCTTGGCTATGCTCACCACAAGCCGCACGTTCGCCTCTATGATGGCGCACTTGGCCTGATTGCGCTCGCCTTCCCAATATGAAAATTTCTCTAAGAGCAGGTTAAACTTGTTATTCTGCAAAAACTCCCTGTATTTTTCCAGAACATCCTTTATCTGCCTGGTGTTGAGGCGCAGCTGCTGGCACTTTTCCACGTACTGATCCTCAAAATCCCTTATCTTGTGCAAAAAAGCGTCTTCGCTTGAGTCGCCGGAGATGTTCCGCAGCTTTATGGCCTCGCCGCACAGCGCCTTTATATCCTTGATGCTCGCCAGAAACGCCGCGCGCATCTTCTCGACCTGCACGGGGTCCTTTATCTGGTCTTCGTCTNCCCTCAGAACATCCGCCGGTTCAATAACGCTGTTTTCGAGCTGCTCGCCGATGCGGTACAGGGTATCAAGTATAACAGGTTCCCGAAACGCCATATCTAAGAGGTTGCGCCGCGCGAAGTGTATGAGTATGGCCTGCTCGACCTCCTGGCCGCGGTTCATAAGCGGAACGCGCCCCAAATTGTTAAGGTACATCCACGTAGGGTCGTTGTAGTGCATCTCCCGCTGCGCGTCTTTAAGCGTCTCTCTGCGAGAATCCCTGTGCGAACTTTTTTCCATAGCCTGCTTTCTCTCCGTTATCGCCACTGTTACATCCTTATCCCGAACGAAAGCCCAAGTTCCATCCCGCCCTTGTCAATAATGCTGTGTGACAGGAACGTCATCCAAAACGACGCCGACAGCATCTCTTCAAGCGCGAGGCCGTCGATTCCAAATGTAAAACCATTCGTACGTGTAAAGCCGGTAAGATATGTATTGGGCATATAAAGCCCCTGCTTGCTCCTGCCCGGCGCGGCATTCATCGGCCACAGATCAGAGTGCGCTGTGCCTGCGCCGCGCGCCGATCCCGATATAAAATACGCTATGCGCGGTGTGATTTCAAGCGGCAGTTCCAAATAATCATGCAGATTCGCCGAGGCACCAAACGACACATTGTGCAGATTGCGTGATTTTACCTCTGGAGCGGGGTAAGCGCTTCCGCACTCAAGCGACATGAACGCGGCGGAGTACTCGAAATGCAGGGCGGCGTACTTGTCGGCCTTAAAACCGGCGCCAACGCCAAAGTGAAACCCAGACAGGCTGTAATCGGTATTGGGACGGGCGGGACCGGGCTGCAGGGGATTGCTCTCCGGATGCGGGTCATGCAACGTGCCGGAAGTGCCGAAATAGCCCAAAAGCAGGCCGGGGCTGGCGACATACCCATCCCCCAAAACCGGTATCTCCCCCTGCGTCAGCCAGGCAACACGCAAACTGTCGCCCATTATGGGGGGAACGTTACCCCACTGATCCGCAGGCGGGAAACCTGTCGGCCACTTTGAGGTATAAACGAAACGGCTGAGCGCGTAAGACACCGACAGGTTGCTGCGCACCGGCATATCATCATCGCCGAAATCTATATTACCGCCAAACTCCGGCAGGTTCAACTGGGCCGGACAGTCCCTGCGCATATCGTCGGTTACCCCCGGCACATACAGCGTATCAAGATGCCCGGAAAAGTTTATGAAGAAACCTATCCTCAAAAACGGGTGCACGCGCCCCCCCATGTCGAGCCTCAATTTCTCAACCCCCATAAGCGCCCTGCTGCTGTCGCCGCGCTCCCACTCCTGCCCGCCCGCATACCCTGCGGCCATGATTGACGTACGGAAAGAACCCTCCGCATCCTGTGTTGCCAGCGTCAGCCCAAAACGGTGCAGCGGCAGGCTTATTTTGTTATTGTTGTACCGGCTGTTCTTGTCCGACATGATGTCGGGGCCGTAGAACAGCTCAAAGAACGAGCGGCCCGGCTGGCCCATCCTTATGGTCTGGCCGCTCAGGTAGTGCCCGGTCTCGTCGCCGAGGCCGTAGTACCTGTAGCCGAGGTCAACGCTCATTTTCTCCGACGAGTTAATATCGAACAGCCCAAGCGGCGACCCGGCAAGGTCGTAGCTGTTGTAGCGGGCGGCGTCGGTAAAGAACGGACGCCCCTCAATCATCATGCCGGCCTGCCTGTCAACCGCCCGGTACTGCGCAAAACCGGCCGACACCGCAGCTGCAACAATCATCAACACCATAACCCTTTTCATACAGCCCAGCCTCCTGCCGCAAATGACAGGCGAACAATGTCCGCCCTGAAAAATAACTCTTCGCGCCAAAGAAAGGGCAGCAGCCCTTACGTAATAATTTTTGACGCTATGGAAAAATAGATCAATACACCGCTTATATCAACCATGCTCGTAACAAGCGGCGCGCTTGCCGACGCCGGATCCTTGCCGAGCTTCTGCAGCACAAACGGCAGCAACAGCCCTACAAGGCAGCTCGTCGTCACTATAAGCACCATAGACACCGCCACCACAATCCCGATACGCAGCCCGCCCCTGAACAGCGCGACGCCCGATATCGCCGCAGCCATAGTCAGGCCGAGCAGGAGCGCCACCAAAAGCTCCTTGCCGAGCATCCGCCCGAGGTCGCGCATCTTCACGTTGCCCGTGGCAAGGGCGCGCACCAAAAGCGTAGACGACTGCGACCCAGCGTTCCCGCCGCTGCCTATAAGAAGCGGCAAAAAGAACACCAGCGCCACCGCCGAGGCTATGGTCTCGGTAAAAAACGACATCCCGAAACCCGAAAATATGTTCACAAAAACAAGCAGCACAAGCCACACGATACGCCGGCGGAACAGCACCGACACCGCCGCCTCCCTTATGCTCTCTATGGGCCCCTCGCCGTCGGCCTCCATGCTCACGGCGCCGAGCTTGTGAAAATCCTCAGTCACCGCCGCCTCGGCCACGTCCATAAGGTCGTCGATGGTCACAATGCCCAAAAGTATCCCCGCCGAGTCTACCACCGGCAGCGCGAGATAGTTGTACTTCTTGATCATCGCCACGGCCTCTTCCTGATCGCTGTAGCCGCTCAGCGAAACGACATTTTTGTCCATTATGGCCTCGACCGTCTTATCAGGCGGCGCGAGGACTAACCGGCGCAGGGGGAGTTCGTCAAGGAGCTTGCCCGCCTCGTCGGTAACGTAGACCACGTTTATCGTCTCGCTCTCAACGCCGTGCTGACGGACGTGCTCAATAGCCTCCTCGACCGTCCACTCCGCCCTTACGGCCTCGAAGTTCGGCGTCATCACCCTGCCAACGCTGCCCTCTGGGTAGCCCAAAAGCTGGCGGGTCTCCTTCAGGTCGTCCGGCGAGAGCAGGCTGAACAGCCGCCGCGTAACCTCCGCCGGCATCTCCTCGATGAGCGCGATGCGGTCGTCGGGGCTCAAATCAGCGAGCAGGCCGCGCACCTCGTGGTTCGACAATTCCTTGAGCAGGTCGTCCTGCGACCCATGCGTAAGCTCAGAAAACNCCTCCGCGCCGTACTGGCGCGGCAAAAAGCGCAAAAGCAGCACCCGCGTGGGCTCCTCTATCGACTGGATAAGCGCGGCAACTTCCGCCGGCGGCCAACTGATGAGCGCCTCGCGCATATCAGTCCACTTCCGCTCGCGGATGAGCTGGATAATCTCAGGCGTAAGAAGCTCTTTGAGCATAAAACGCACCTTTTCCGGGGCACACTGCCCCTACATAAAATATTATATGGCGCGGGCGGGGGGGTAATAATTAATATTAATTTTCGTAACTTACCAAAATCAGACGACTTACGGCGATAAGAGATTATCCGTCGGAATACGGTAAAAAACGGTTTTTTGGGTAAACCGACGGACGCCGGGAACACCCGGAGCCGCGCGGCGGCAGGATTTTGGAGGGGATGATACCCCGCGGGTCAATACATCGCCAGCCATACCGGTTGATCCCGGCTGCGTGAAACGTGCGCAGGATTTCATTGTGGTTAAATTATCGGATGTTCCGGAAGAATTACTGAAAAAATTACTGAGTGAGTAAATGATTTTGTGCGGGAGTGTGTTGAGTACTCGCATCGTCCACCACTATAGTGTAATGAAAAAAGAGGACGAGCGTGTCGGCCCGTCCCCTGCAGTCATTACCTGTTGTCATCCATCCAAAACCGCGGGATTACCCCCCACGGCCTCAGCACTTCGTGTACCCGCAGGATTTGCACGACACGCACCCGCTCTCGTGCTCCAGAATGGCACCGCAGTCGGGGCAGTCGGGGCAGTGGCCCATGTCGAGGCCGGTGTAGGGGATTTGCATGGCCGACGCCTTTCCGTTGGTCTCGCTTATGGCCTTTTCGAGCGCGCGGCCCACTGCGTCGGCGCAGGAGAGGATCATCTCGCCCTCGTGCCATGTGGGGCTTGGGCACCGTATGCCGCGCAACTGACTGACTATTACGCCGGGGTCGATGCCGGAGCGCAAGCCCAAAGATACGAGCCGCGCGACCGCCTCGGCGTTGGACGCGGCGCAGCCTCCCGACTTGCCCATCTGGTTGAAGACCTCGCAGAAGCCGTGCTGGTCGGAGTTTACGTTTACGTAGAGCGTGCCGCAGCCGGTTTTGGTCTTGTACGTACGGCCGTGCGTTACGTCGGGGCGCGGGCGCGGGTGGATCAGGCCGGTGTACTGACTCTCGCCGGCGGGCGCGCCGGAGGAGCCGCCGCTTGTGAGCACCTGATTCTGCCTTGACCCGTCGCGGTAAACGGTAATACCCTTGCAGCCGAGCTCGTAGGAGTAGCGGAACACCTCCTCCACCTCCTCCACCTTGGCCTCGCGGCGGAAGTTGACCGTCTTTGAGACGGCGTTGTCCGTATACTTCTGGAACGCGGCCTGTATCGTCACGTGCCAGCGCGGCTCGATGTCGTGCGAGGTTACAAACACGTCCTTTATGCGCTTTGGGATGCCGTGGATCCTATCCAAACTGCCGCACTCGGCGACCATCTTCATCAGCTCCTCGGAGTAAAAGCCCTCATTCTGCGCGACCTGCATGAACTCAGGGTGCACCTCAAGGAACCGCTTGCCGTCGAGCACGTTCTTTTCGTAGACGATGGCGAACAGCGGCTCGATGCCGCTTGAGCAGCCGGCTATCATGCTTATAGTGCCGGTCGGGGCGATGGTGGTGACCGTGGCGTTGCGCATCTGCAGGCCGCCCTCCTTGTCGTAAACCGACCCGCGGAAGTTGGGGAACGTGCCGCGCTCGCGGGCCAGAAACGCGCTGACCTTCTGCCCCTCTTCGTGGATGAACTTCATAACCTCCTCGGCCACGGTTGCCGCAGCTGTAGAGTTGTAGGCTATGCCAAGCGATATCAGCATATCGGCGTAGCCCATAACCCCAAGGCCGATCTTGCGGTTGGCCCTTGTCATCTCGCTTATCTCCGGCAGCGGGTAGCGGTTGACCTCTATTACGTTGTCGAGGAAGCGGACTGCGGTCTGCACGGTCGAGCCGAGCTTCTCGTAGTCTATGGCCTTTTTGCCGTCTTTTGCACAAACCATCTTAGCGAGGTTTATGGAGCCCAGATTACAGGATTCGTACGGAAGCAGCGGCTGCTCGCCGCAGGGGTTCGTGCTCTCCATACGCCCTACGTGCGGGGTGGGGTTGCCCTCGTTTATCCTGTCGAGGAAGACCACGCCCGGCTCGCCGTTTTTCCACGCGAGCTCGACTATCCTCTTGAATACGCGCGACGCCTTGAGCCGCCCCATCTCGTCGCCGGTACGGGGGTTGCGCAGGGGGTACTCCTCCCCTTTCTTGAGCGCCTCCATGAACTCCCGCGTTATGCCGACCGATATGTTGAAGTTCGCCATCACGCCGTCGTTGGCCTTAAGCTCGATGAATTCGAGGATTTCCGGGTGGCTGCACGAGAGTATGCCCATGTTGGCCCCTCGGCGGGNGCCGCCCTGCTTTACGGTCTCGGTCGCCATGTCAAAAACGCGCATGAACGACAGCGGGCCGGACGATATGCCCTTGGTGGACTTTACGCGGTCGTTTTTGGGGCGGATGTGCGAGAACGAGAAGCCGGTGCCGCCGCCGCTCTTGTGGATGAGGGCGGTGTTCTTTACCGACGTAAATATCTCTTCCATGGAGTCGCCAACGGGGAGGACGAAGCAGGCGCTTAACTGCTGGAGCTCGCGGCCGGCGTTCATCAGCGTGGGGGAGTTCGGCAAAAACTCAAGGCCGGCCATGGCGTTGTAGAAGCGCTCCGTCCAGATGTCCACGTTCACCTCTTCGTTAAAAATCTTCTCGGCGGACGCGATGTTCTCGGCGACCCTGAAAAAGAGGTCCTCCGGGCCCTCGATAGCGTTCCCGTTGTCGTCCTTAAGGAGGTACCGCTTTTCGAGCACGACCCGCGCGTTTGCGCTGATCGCGGCCTTTTTCTGGATGAGCCGCTCCTTCAGCCCGCCGTCCTGCGGCTGCGGGGCCGAGGCGGTGAGGACTGCGGATTTGACGGTCTTGCTCAGAACGTCGGTTACAACATTGCCGGTAGATGCCGCTTTTTGCGCCATATTGGGTTCCTGTCTCTTTCTTTTCGGATTATTTTGTCTTGATGCATAACTTATGCATAGGTTAAAATAGGTTTTCGGGAGATGGATGTCAAATTTTTCTATACAATATTTTGTGGATAAGGTGTGGGTACGCCACAACACATTGATTTTGCGGGGATTCATCCCGCCGGCATCCACCCCTATGGCCACCTCGCCCGCGGAAACCGCCTGTACGCGGCTCACCGCGGCAAAAACGTCAACAGTTCCAGCCCCGACGCCTCTTTCGCCCTCACCGCGTTCACCCCGGTCAGTTCCAGCATTATGACTTCGGTAACTAACCAGCAGTCTAACCCCAGCCGCGGGCAGCCCACTATCGGGTCCGTACCCTTGCCTATAGAGGCGTGCATATGCAGTTTCATCTCCCCCGCCTCGTTGCGGAAAAGTGTCCCCACCCCCGCAATCTCCCGCGCGTCGGAGAAGTTCTCGACGTTGGTGCGCAGCGGGCGCTCGTCCTGATCTTTGGGGCCCACCACCACCGCCCCGTTCTTCACCCCGCCTATCACAAACACCACGCCGGCGTTCACGCCCTCCCTGTCGGCGACCTCCTGAATCGTAGCATAGACCGGGTCGCCCTCGTGAAGGCGAATACATACACACCTGCCCACCGCGCCTGTAGTATATTCCATATATAACCGCTCCCTGTATTGATGAAAGGATATTGCGCACATGTTCACAAAAAAAAGGCCCGCCCCCTGGTTCGTGGACGCCCTCCTGAACCTGGGCGCGGCGGCGTTCATATACGCGCTGGCCCGGCGGTTCCAGGGGTACGCCCAAAAACAGGGNACATATAAAAAATACAAGGGCAGGCGTTAAAAGTCAATGGGGGCATCAATATATATTATATTCATGGATTATTGATATTGGCGGTATTGATCCCATAAATCAACAAAAAACGGGTGCTGATGGAGACAATGGCCGGGATGCGGCGCGGGAAAACGCTCAAATCAACTCTGATGATGATACTGGCATTGCTGTGCGCGCCGTCCCCGGCATCAGCGCCGCCGGGGACGGCNCTGATCTCCCCGTCGGACCCGCAAATCCGCTACACCGGCAGGTTCGACGCCCGCAACCCTAAAAACATCCGCTTCGACTGGCCGGGGAGCATGATAGAACTGCGGTTCGGCGGGACATCCTGCGCCGTAAAAATACGGGGGGACGGCGGGCAGTACAACATCTCCGTCAACGACAGCGCGTTTGTGGCGCGGTTCGACACAACGGAAAGCGTCCATCAACTCGCCGCAGGGTTAGACGGGGAGTCAACGCACTATGTGAGAATATTCAAGCGGTTCGAGGGCGCCAGAGGGCAGATCGCGGAGTTCAAGGGGTTCTATATTGATGCCGGGCAGTCCCTCCATCCCCTGCCCCACCCGCGCCCCGCCCGGCGGATTGAGCTGATAGGCGGATCGAACCTGCTCGGCTTCGGCGCGGAGGCCGGCACCATCCACTGCGACACGCCGGCTGTTTGGTCCAACGCCTACATCGCCTTCGGCCTGACCGCCGCGCGCGCGCTGGGCGCCGAGGCCCACATGGCCACGATGACGGGCAAGGGGCTGATGCGCAACTGGCAGTCGCCGTTCATCGCCGCGCCGCGCCCGTTCGGCCCGCAATACCCGCGTACGCTCAAAAACGACTCCACGGCGCTATGGGACTTTAAATCGTGGACACCGCACGTAGCGGTGGTGAACTTTGGCACCAACGACTTCTCGTCGCGCCCGTACCCGCCCAAAGAGGTCTACACCGCGCACTACCGCAGCTTCCTGTACGAACTCTGGGGACGATACCCCAAAGTGAAGATCGTATGTGTAATGTCCGCGCGGGAACCGGTGAGGACATATATTGAAGAGCTTGTAAGGCAGGAGCAGGCCGAGGGGAATACAAAAATCCACTTCTACTCATACAGTCAGGTTCCCAAACGCCTCTCCGGCTGCGACTGGCATCCGGGGACAGAGGCGCAGGCAAAGATCGGGGCGGAACTGGCGGAGGTCATAGAGCCGCTGTTTGAGGGTATTGATTATTGAAGCCACGATTAGCCCAAATTGTCCATTAGGTGATTTGTTCGCACGCTTTGCAACTGTAACTCATTATAAATCAATAACTTGCTCTAATGGTGTCCATTAGAAAATACCCCAAA
>WQTH01000041.1 GCA_009786415.1 Chitinispirillia bacterium
TGACGCGGCGCGTTACCGAAAATTTTGGAAGGTTCATTTCAGGTTATCTCCGTTTCGTATTGATTTTTTGTGTATTGATATTTTTTTAATTTACACTCATCNCCCTGATACCGCTGCCGTCCGACAAGCCGGCATTGTTATCCGTCAGCACAAGAACATTCTCCCCAATGCCCTCCAATATCTGCGCGTATTTATCGGTAACCATCCCCGTTTTAACCTTAACAAGGGCCGGGGTGCTGATAAACGGCGCTGGCCTGTTCTCTACAGTAAAGACGTGCGGCTCGCCGTCACGCATTACTATTGCGGCGGATGGGACGGAGAGGACATTTTTCAGGCTGTTCGTTATGACCTCCGCCTTCGCGAACATCCCCGGCTTCAGCAAATGCCTGTCATTCATGATCTCTATGGCAACGCGCGACGTGCGGCTTCCCCGGCTCAGGGCGGGATTTATGGTGAATATTTTTCCCTCGAACACCGTATCGGGATAGGCGTCTACGCGGACATTGGCGGTCTGGCCGGGGCGCAGGCGCACGAAGTCCTGTTCCGGCACCAAAACCTCTATCTTCATCCTGCCCAGTTGCGCGACCGCAAGAACTCCGGCGACGCCGTCCACTCCCGGCGAGCCGGTGTAAACCTCGCCCTCGTTGATGTATTTGCCGATGATAGTCCCCGCGAACGGCGCGCGCAGTTCGACGGAGTTTTTCAGCAGTTCGTAGCCGGCCTTCGCGGATGCGTAGTTGGTACGGATCTGCTCGTACTGCTGCTGGGTAACGCTTCCGCGGCTGTAGAGAGATTCCATCCGCTTATAATCGGCTTCGAGCTGCACAAGCTGGGCCTCGGACTGGCGCAATTGAAAGTCCTCCATCCTCACCAAAAGCTGGCCCTCTCTGACGGATTGCCCCTCCTCGGCGTGGATGTTAAGCACGCGGCTGCCCATCACGGCGGGGGCTATGGCGGCGCGGCGGAAGGCGTCTATGCTGCCGGAGAATGTAAGCGTTTGGGCGATGTCGCGCGTGGAAGAGGCGGCGGCCTTTACCGGGAGCACGATTTTCTCGGCCTCCGGGGACGGGGGCGAAACCGCGACCTCGTTCGTTTTCCTGTTGCAGGCCGTGCCGGAGGCGGCAATCAGGGCCGCCGCGCATAACATGGCCAGGGCTTTGGAGATCTTTGGCGTTGACATATTTTTACGTCCTTTCGTAGATTGTTTGTTGATTTTGAGTTAAAATATCGAATCCTGTTCAATATTTTGACCTTCATTCATAAATATAGCATATTGTTTTGAAAAAATCAATACTTTTTTACAAAATTTTTGCACTGTAGGCTAAAATATGGATTTTTAGTTAATAATATTGACTTTTGGTCAACAACTAGAGGGGTGACGGCCGTCAAAACAGGTGTTGCGGGCATCGGAGAGGGTCGCCCCTGCTATCGGCGGGCCTGTAATGGCAGCGGGCGGCCGGCCCCGGCCGCTCCTGCTCAACAAATTTATCCACTGTCCGGGAATAATAATGTATATTCTATATCTATGACGAACAACGCCCAAACGCCAAAACTGACGGCGATATCCCCGATATCGTACCTGTACTTCGCCCTTTTCTTCATTTCGGGCGTGTCCGGGCTCATCTACGAGTCTATCTGGTCGCAGTACCTCAAGCAGTTCCTTGGGCACGCAGCCTACGCACAGACCCTCGTGCTTGTTATCTACATGGGCGGGATGGCACTTGGGGCTTGGCTGACATCGATTTGGGCCGTTAAAATTCGCAATCTGTTGCTAGGATACGCTGTAGTGGAGATCGCGCTGGGGCTTCTGGCGTTCATCTTCCACGATGTTTTTGTGGCCTATCTCAATGTCTCGTTCGCCTCTGTGATACCGGCTCTAAACAGCCCGGCGCCTATATCCTTATATAAGTGGGGTACGGCGGCGCTCATCATCCTGCCGCAGTCCATGATGCTCGGTGCTACCTTTCCGCTCATGGCGGGGGGGATTTTGCGGCGGTTTCCGGGGCTAAGCGGGTACAAAACCTCATTTATCTACTTCGTCAATACGTTCGGGGCCTCCATCGGGGTGTTAGTAAGCGGGTTTTACCTTGTGGCGAAATGGGGGCTCAAAGGCGCCATTATCGCGGGAGGGATGATAGACTTGTTCGTGGGAGTGGCGATATTGTGTTTGTGGATATATGACACTAAAGTGTTAAAAAGCGGGCAGCGGGATACCGCCGGGCCAGCCAATATCAAGCCCCAAAAAACCAAAGGCGCCGCCGTCAGCGTCAACACGGGCAATGCCGCCGATACCGGCGCCGTAAACGCAATAAAAACAGCCCCTGTGCCGGACCTTGCGGACCGCCGCGAGTACTACTACCCACTGCTCGCCATCGCCTGCCTGACCGCGGTCTCCTCCTTTATATATGAAATAGGGTGGATCCGCATGCTCAGCCTTGTCCTCGGCAGCTCAACCCACTCCTTCGAGCTTATGCTCAGCGCGTTCATCCTCGGCCTGGCGCTCGGCAGTTTTTTCGTACGTAACCGGCTCGACACCATCAAAAACGCGCCGAGGTTCCTCGCCGTCGTGCAGATAATTATGGGCGCTACGGCCATAGCCACCCTGTTTACCTACGCCAATATGTTCCAGATCATGTCTTTTGCGATGCAGGCGCTTAACAGGAACGAGGGCGGGTACCTCCTTTTCAACGTCGCCAGCCACCTTATCTGCATGATAATCATGCTCCCGTCCACTATCTGCGCGGGGATGGTCGTCCCGCTCATCATCCACATGCTCTACAAGCGCGGGTACGGCGAGCAGACCATAGGCAAGGTTTACGCGGTCAACACCGGCGGCGGGATACTCGGCGTCATCATTGCCACATGGATTCTTATGGAGCACGCCGGCCTCAAGTACCTGCTCATTGTGGGCGGCGCGATAGATATGGCTATAGGGCTTTACGTATTCTGGCGCTACCGGGAGTCTCGCGGGCGCTTCACGCGGGCCGTTGCGGTCTCCGCCTGCCTGCTGGTACTCGTCGCGGCGGGCGCATTCGCCAAAATCGACCCCATGCTCACCTCCTCCGGCGTCTTCCGCCACGGCATACTCTCAAAGGACAGGACGATCATTGGACACATCGACGGCAAAACCGCCTCGATCACCCTGTTCGAGAACGACAACACACTAACCCTGACGACAAACGGCAAACCCGACGCCAGCGTGAGGACAAACGGGACGGTAACCGGCGATGAGTACACGATGGCGATGACCGGCGTACTGCCTCTGAGCATACTTAAAGAGACACGTACTGCGGCCGTCATAGGCATGGGCTCGGGCATGACCTCGCACTATATGCTCTACGACCCGGATTTGGAACTGGTCGACGTCATCGAAATTGAGCCGGCAATGGTAGCTCTCGCGAAAAAAATTGGGCCCAAAGTCGAAAACACGTTTAACGACCCGCGCTGCCATATACACATAGAGGACGCAAAAACGTTCTTCTCCGCGAACAACCGCAGCTACGACGTTATAGTCTCGGAACCGTCCAACCCATGGATCAGCGGCGTGGCGAACCTCTTCTCCAAAGAGTTCTTCAGCCAAATCCAGCGGCATATCAACAACGACGGGGTGTTTGTCCAATGGTTCCAGATGTACGAAACGGATATTACCATACTCGCGTCCATACTAAAGGCCCTTGGCGAGTCTTTCCCGGTCTACGAGGCATACCTTGTGGGTGCGGACCTGCTGACTATCGCGGCTAAAGACCCAAACGCCGACCTCAGCATCAAGCGCGATATCTTACAAATCCCCCAAATGGCGCAAAGCCTCGGCACTATGGGATTAGCGGGTATTGATGACTTAAAGATATTGCGGATAGGGGGGAAAAAGCTTTTAGACCCGTTCGTACACACCTACACAGTGCCGCCAAACAGCGACTACCACTCTTATGTAGACCTCAACGCCGCCAAATACCGTTTCAGGGGCCGCCAAATTCAAGAACTAAGCCAAATACGGGATTTCATCATCCCCGTAAGAAAAATAATAGACGCCGACACCGGCTACCTGAATATCCCGGCCAGCAGGGCGCACCCCGTTAGCCATCTCAACAAACTGGCCGCGGCGGATAACGCCAGAGCTCTGGCACGGGAATTCGCGCGGGACGCCCTCAGCGACAGCGTAAGGGGGTTCGTACCCGCGCCGCTGCATACCCTAAACTACGCATCAGCGTACCCGGAAAAGATGGGGTTCCAGCAGGTGCGCAGCGTCATACTGCAACTGCTGGAGGCAACGCTGCCCAACCTCTCCGTATCGGAAATGAGGGACATTTGGAGCATCATTGAGGAGAAACTTTCAACAAGGCAGCTCACCGGGACCGACGCGAAGTGGATGGCGTATTTCAGGTCACTATGCTACTACGACCTCCCGGAGATGCGTCGGCTGTCGCTTGAACTCCTGCCCGCTACGGGAACTATCTCGAACCATCAGGCCAACGTTATGCTGCTCGCCTCAATGCTCGCAGCATCTATAGCACTGGGCGATACCGTTGAGAACGACTGGATGGAGGTCGGGCAGGTTTGGACCCGGTACGAGGGCAACCTGAATCCGCCCATACCCCTGCGGGCGGCCATGGCGATTGTGATGGGCCTGAAAACGCAGGGCGCGTTTTAACGTACATATACGGATACCAACACAAACAGCCGAAAGACCTGCGGTCTTCCGGCTTATTTTACCTGTACGGGTATGCCTGCGGAGAGCTACTTCTTCTTGTGTCTCTGCTGCCGGCGGGCTTTTTTCCTCTTGTGCCGGTTGATCTTGGCTTTTCTTTTTTTCTTAACGCTTGCCATTTTAGGGCGTTTGTCCTTTCATAATACATACGAAAAATTTACAGACTATCTAATATAATTGATGGGAAAGCGCAAAATCAACAATTAGATAAAAATTTTTGGGGCGAATAAACTTTGACAAAATATCTGATTTTTTAGCCCAGAACGGCAAGAAAAAGCGGGGAAAGGGCGCCGGGAGGGGGTATCTCACGGAATCGGAGGGTATAAACCGGCCCGATTCCGCAAAAAATATGATCCTGCGTTTTTGGGGCCGGCATCGCTCTTACTATGCCTTCGGCGGCGCTCTTTTGTGAAAAAACAAAAATATCTTGCGCCGTATTTATAGGGGATTGTATATTATGGGTATTGATGGAGCGGCGCCGAAGCGGGATCGGGGGATAGATGGATGTAGTGAAACTATATCTTGATACGTGTTGCTATGGGCGACCGGGGGACGACCATAGTGACTTTGATACGCTTATGGAATCGGATGCCATTTTGAATATTGTGCAGCTGGCCGGGAAAAATTACATCATTTTTGGCAGTTTTGCCCTTGATGAAGAGTTGGCCGCCTGTCCCTATGAAAAACAACGGTTGAACGCGCTGGCCCTGTATAATAGGGCGGTATCGGCGCGAGCAGAACATATTGAACACGTTTTTAATCAATACATCCCTATTGCAATGGCTGCGGGAATCCGTGGCATGGACACGCTTCATCTGTGTTATGCAATAGCGGCGGAGGTGGATTATCTATTGACTACAGACGAAAAATTTTTAAAACGGGCGGCAAAATTGACGTTACCGATAAAAGTGATAAATCCTATAAATCTTCCCATAGGGGGTACTTTATGATAGCCGTTGATATAAATGATGTTGTCGAGGTACACGCCGCAGGACTCCGTGTATTACGTGAAAATCTGGGGCCTGATGTCACAATGGCATTTTTGAATCTGACAATAGGCGGCAAAGGGGACTGGACAAAAGAAAAGTATGATCGCCCCGATATGACGGAGGCGGAAATGGCCGCGTTTCTTGAACGAGCAAAGGCCGACACGGCGGCGCGGCGGGGCGCGTCCTAATGGGCCATACCCTCAAACTCTTTCAACCGGCTATGGAGAGGGGCCTAATATACTACTACGCGCGCGTAGTAGTATCAAACGATATAATTAGATAAAATTCTTTCCCAACCGTCGGGCGGGATCTGCGCCCCCACGACCTGGCACACCTCGTAGCCGCACACTGACCCCAGGTCCCCGCAGCGTTTGAGGTCGTAGCCGTTTACGAGGCCGTACAGAAACCCCGACGCCCACAGATCGCCCGCACCGGTTGTATCGACGGCGGACTGCCCGTCGCCGCACGGGGCTATTTTCAGCGTATCGCCGCCGCAGATAACCACGCTCCCGCGCTTGCCGAGCTTCATTACGGAGAGCGGCGCCCTTTTGCCCAGAGCCCTCGCGGCGGCGCTCTCGTCGCCCTTTATGCCCGTAAACGATGCCGTCTCGTCCTCGTTGGCTATCAGTATGTCTACAAGCCCGCCGTCCACAATCTCATTGAGGGTGTTTATGGAAGCCTCGACCACGTTATAGCTCGCAAGGTCTAAGGACACCAGCGCCCCGGCAAGCTTCGCGGCCCGCAATGCCGCCATCAGCAGGTCGGCGTTAAACAGCAGATACCCCTCAAGGTGCACAATAGCACAGTCGTCGAAACAGGCGGCGGCCTTGACATCCTCCGGCTTGAGCTCCGAGGCCGCGCCAAGATACGTGAGCATCGACCTCTGCGCGTCGGGCGTGATGATCGACAGCACGCGGCCCGTGGCCATATGCGACATTAAGAGCATCGGGTCGACCCCCGCGTCACGGAGGCTCTCTTCATAGATCCGCCCCAAATCATCATCCCCGCGCTTGCCGATAAACCGTGCTTTCCCGCCCAGTTTGCCTATGCCGACAATAGTGTTGCCCGCAGACCCGCCGGGAACAATGCTAACCTCATTGCCGCTCTTCAAAAGGACCTTGTTGATGTGCGTATAGTCGACCATGACCATACCCCCCATCTGCGCGCCCGAATTATTTACGAAGTCAGCCGACTCCATCAAACACAGGTCCACCAGCGCCGAACCAATGGCGGCGATGCCGTTCTTACCCTCTTTTGCCTTGAAAGGTATGTCCATTATCTCTTCTCCATAAAAAACGGGCGACCCGAGACGGCCGCCCCAAAAATTGTTTGTGTTCCATCGCCAACACTATGCCCAAGCGAGTTTAAAATCCACCCGGCAATGTTGTACGGCAACAATAAACCCCAACAAAAATCCGTCAGGCGCACAAGATCAAACGCATTATTTAGACAGCATTATCCTCTCGTTCGCCGCAACCTTGCCATCTACCTTGTACATTACCGAGTAGACGCCGGCAGGCAGGCGGTCAAGAGATACCGCCGTACNGCTGCCTGAGAGCTGCACCTTCTGCGACATACGCACGCGACCGGACACATCGTAAACCGCTACTGAGGCAACACGCCCGCCGCCCGAAAGCGTCAGCGATTTGCCGTTGAATTTTGTTCTGAACGGCCCGGTTACAATATGCGAATGCGAGCCTGCGGAGGTCGACGGACCCATGTCCACAAGCGATACGTCGTCGATAAACCAGTCGCCCGTCGCACCGCCGCAGTAGAACGCCACCACAGCGTTGGTAACGGTTGCGGCGTTATAGTTGAACTCCCTTTCGGACGCCCCCATTGTACCCGTGAGGGTTACAGCAGCCGTGTCCATAAAATTTGAGCCCTGGGCGTTGGCCACCACCGGGGTGATCTGCCGGCTGCCCGACGCCGCACGCGCCTTAAATGAGAGCTTATACCTTCGGCCCTGTGTGAGGGTGACACCCGTCTGCTGAAGGCGCAGATTGCGGTTTGTTACCGTGGGGCCAGCCGTTGTAACCGTGACCCTGTACTCCCCGTTCACCACCGCACCGCTGCCAGCGCCGCCCGGGCCGGTCGTAACACTCCAACCCGACGGCCCGGCGGTGAACGTGCTGTTCGTAACCTGATTAACGGCGAAAAATACAGCCGTCACGTTTTGGCCGGACATGACGAATACATCTGTCGTAGCAATCGCGCTCCCGTTCACATCCCCGCCCGACCAGCCCTCAAACCTGTAACCGTTCCCTGCAGTAGCGGAAAATTTTACTGTAGTGCCGGGGTAAATCTGACCGCTGGGGTTCGCCGTTGCGGTACCCTCACCCTGCTTGGCGATAGTTACCGTTATGGGGGTGCCGTACATTATGAGCTTGTTGCGGATAAAATTGCCGGAAAACGAGAGCTGGCTTGTCGACCAGGGCCCTGACGTGCCGCCGCCGGTGATCGCCGACGAAGACTCGTTCTTGTTGTGAAGCGCCCAGTTGGCCCAGCTTATATGGTTCTCATCCATAAACCGAAACCACGTGTTCGCCTCGTTGGTATCAATAGTACCACCACCGTCGGCCTCGGTTATGCCAAACTCGGTAACAAAGACCGGTACGCCCCTGTTTAGCGCGGTGCGGGCCAAACCGCGCAGCTCATTCTTGTGCCCCTCCTGCGACGCATAGAAGTGAAGCGCATACGCCATATTGTTGCAGCCGTTGCACGTTGGCGGGTTGGCGGCGGCCAAATCCACACGCTTGCTATAGTCGTCTGTGCCTACGACTATGATATTCCTCGTGTCGTGCTGCCTTATAGACGGTATAACCGCTTCAGCATAGGACTTTATCTGCGGCCACCTGGCTGCGGGCGCGCCGCTTTTGCCGTCCTCAACAGGCTCGTTGAAAATCTCATAAATGATGTTCGGATAATTCTTGTAGGTATTCGCCATATCCGCAAAGAAAGCCTTAGCCTCCGCCTCCTCCTGAGTCGCGAAGTGCGAGTGCCAGTCTATTATGACGTATATGCCCTGCCTTATGGCTTCGTTTATGACGGTGGTCGCCTTGGTCTTGTTGCCGGGGCTGCTGTGGGGCTCTTTGCCGGTAGCGCTGTAGGCCACCCTCACCAAATCCGCTTTCCAGTCGCTGGCCAGCGTCTGTATTGCTCCGGCGTTATAGAAATCGCTCCAGCAGTCCCAAAAGAGGCTCATACCCCTGAGCGCCACCGGGTTGCCGTCTTTATTGACGATTTTGTTGCCCTGCACGCTAAGCTGGCCGTGCCTTGCCACGGGGCTGCCCGCCGGCGGGTTGTTGGCGGGAACCTGCGCCCACAGGGTTGCAGACAGCGCCACCATTGCCAATGCCGAAACCATAAATCTTTTCATCATAATATAATCTCCTTCTCTCTGCTATTCTTTTATTTTGTGAGTAAGATTTTTTCGTTACGCGACATAACCTTGCCGTCTACCCTGTAACGCGCCGAATACACGCCGGCGGGCAGCCTGTTTAACGATACCTGCGCACTGCCGTTAGCCAGCGAAACGCTCTGAGAGAAACGCAGGCGGCCCGACATATCGTAAATGGTAACCTCCGCCATACCGCTACCGGTAAGAGAGAGGGCCTGTCCGGCAAGCTTAGCCCCAAACGGCCTTGCGGCGGAAACAGCCGGCCGCGCCGGCAGGTCTACAGATGTCGACGGGCCAATGTCCAAAAGTGATACGTCGTCTATAAACCAGTCGCCCGTCGCCGAACCGCAGTAGAACGCCGCCACAGCGTTGGTAACGGTCGCGGCGTTATAGTTGAACGCCATTTCGAACTCTTTCATCGTAACCGTGAGGTCTATGGCGGACGTGTCCATGAAATTCGTGCCGGAGGCATTGGCTATCACAGGCGTAATTTTTCTGGGAGCAACCGCGCGGGCCTTGAACGACAGATTGTACCTTCTGCCCTGAGTAAGGGCAACNCCCGTCTGCTGAAGCCGCAGGTTGCGGGGGCTGGTAGTAGCGGCGGCCGTGGCCACCGTGACCCTGTACTCCCCGTTAGAGGCGGCTCCGCTGCCCGTGGCGCCGGGACCCTGCACTACGCTCCAGCCGGACTGCCCAAGAGTAAAAGTGCTGTTCTGCAACAGATTGTTAGGGAAGAATACGGCTACGCCCTCCTTGTCGGAACACATCTCAAGGGGAAGAGGGTTCGCACCCTGAGGCGTCCCGTTTATAATCCACCCCTCGAACCTTGAGCCGGCCCCGGGGTTGGGGGTCAAATTGGTCGTAGCGCACACATCAAACGTGCCGGTTCCGGCTACGGTGCCCGAACCTAACGCCGTAACCGCGGCGGTGTACCTGCGGTTTGAGCCGCTGGAACCCTCTCTTGTCTTGGCGCGCCAGTACCTGCCCGAGGCGGTCAGATCGCTGTCCGCCCACCCACTCCCTACCGAGGTCTGAAACGAGACGCGGTTGTGAGCGGCGGAGTTTACGGCAGATGTCGTAATCGCGGAGGCGGTTTCGTTTTTGTTCGTGATAGACCAGGCCGCCCAGCTTATCTTACGGTCGTTGAGCGTGGCAAAAAAGTGGTCCNCTCCGCCTGTGCCGCAGGAGCCGTCGCCGCTGGAGTGGCTGTAACCGATCTCGGAAGCGAAGAACGGCTGGCTGGCTGCCGCCGTGTTCAAAGCGTTCTGGAAAGTATGGTTGCAATAAAAGTGCACCGTGTACATAACATTAGCCCTGCCGGTAATGGGGTTGCCCACCGGGTCGTTCACGTTCTGGCACCACTGCGGGGTTCCCACCAGCACTATGCCGTGGGGGTCAATCCTCCTTATGGCGTCTATAACGGCTTCGGCGTAGCTCTTGACCGTACCCCAGTTCGTGCCTACCGGCTCGTTGTAAATTTCGTAGATTACGTTGGGGTAGTCTTTGTACGTCCTCGCCATATCCTCGAAGAACGCTATAGCCGCAGCCCGCTCGTTTTCGGCATTGTGGGAGTGCCAGTCTATTATAACGTAGATACCCTGATCTATCGCCGCCCTGACCACCTTGTTTACCAAATCCTTGTTACGCGCTTCACCGCCCGGCTTCAGGTAAGTCGGGCCATCGTCGGAAACGGAGACTCCCATGGCGGCGCGTACCACGCTCACCCGCCAATCACTAACCAGCCAAGCTACCACGCGCTCATTGTAGAATTTGTGCGACCACTCGCTATCCGATGACCAAAAGAAACTCATGCCCTTAAGCTGCACCTGAGTGCCCGACGCTGATTGCATCTGATTGCCGGTAACTTTCAGCCGCCCGTATTGCGCGACCGGAGAGCCGGCGGGCGCCCAACCTACCGGAGGCAGCTGCGCGAACACGCTCCCCGCCGCCATAAAAGCCACAGCCAGCGATACTATAATCCTCTTCATAAAAACACCCCTCCTTGAATAAAAAACGCGGAAAACAAAGGTTATAGATTACATTATTATATATTCTTTAATAATATAACACATTCGGCTGCGAAATCAAAGAAAAATATTATTTTTTTTCTCCGCACCACCAACAGATTTTTTGAACCGGCAACCGGGTGCGCCCGAGGCATAAAAAAGGCTCCCGTTTTTACACGGAAGCCCTTTACACACACACAAACAGAACCTGAACACATTGGAGGGGCGGCGCTTCCCGTCCCCTCCTCCCTTTCTTTAATTTACTTCACAATGCTGACAGGGACCTGCTGGACAATCCGCTTGCCGTTCACGTCTTTGGCGTCAACACGCACAAAGTACATACCGGTGGGGATGTTGCCCTTGCCCAGATTCGCGGTAACCCTGCTGCCCGAAACATTTGCGATGGGAGCGCTGGAAACAACGCGGCCCCTCGTGTTGATCAGGGAGATCTTGCCGCTGGCAACCGATGCCGCAGCATTCCAGTTTACGCCAACAACACCACGGCTGTAGGTAGCGCGCAGACCGGAAGCCTTAGCCTTGGAACCTATGAGCCTGACGCTCCCTTCATCATCATAATTAAATGTGCCGAGGAAACGCACATTATCAACAATCATGTAACCGGAGCCGCCGCCCTGATACTTAAACTGAATCTTGGCCAGCCTGTCGGTCCTGAGAGGGACGAGCTGCGGATTCTGGCTTATCCACTGCTTAACATCATCCCAGTTCTCGTGCAGTTTCAGATCGGTCCAACGAATGCGGGCCGCACTCCTCGTGCCGTTGGTAGCCGGAAGCTTGATGTAACGGACGGCCGACTCGGGACGCTCTCCCTCAACATCAATCATGTCCTGAACCTCAACGTTAATCTCGTGTACACTGCCGCCGGTCTCGTACTCAAAGTAGATACCCTCGGCAACAACACCCTTATTAAAGTAACCGGTCAAATTCTCCGCGTCAAAAAGGTCGGTACCCAAACCTACGAACGGCTGAACGGGATTGCCGCCGATCATCATGGCGTTACCCATCTCGAAAGCGATGTAAGCCGCACCGGGTTCCACAACCGCCAACGGACAGCCGTCCGTAGCAAATTCGGAATCACAGTCGATACCATCGGTGATCACGGTGTTACCGGCAGGCGAGCCGGCGTCAACGGTGGTCTTCGTGTCATCGTAGGAGTACCAGTACCAGCCCAACTTATTCTGGAAAGGGTACTCGGGGTTATCAAAATCGGAGAAAGGCGTACCACCGGTCCAACCGGTAGTAGTTACGCAAGACTCACACATATCGGCAGCTACAAACTTGAAACCCTCAATTACGACATCGTCAAGGAACAGGGTGTTCGACTCGCCCTGAGCATCTTCGGGGGCGGGGTTCAAACCGTTGCCGGCCTGGACCTGCCATGCCAATTTGGTTACCTTGGTTTTGTTGAACGGAACTTCCGTACCCCAGTCTTCCGGCTGGCTCAACTCCGTAGCAGCACCAAGATCTACTTCGTACTTCGCCCAAGCGGTAGTAATGTCAAAATTCTGCCGGTAGTGGGCATTGTCCAAAATGGTAGACATCTGCGGCAATAAAGCAACCGTCATGGCCTTGGCCGCTTTAGCATAGAACGTAATCTTTGTAGCGTTGTTGAAACCCGTAGGGGCATCGGAAACACCATCAGCAACGAGACCGGTACCAATACCTACAAACTGCTGGAACCTATAACAACCATCCGGGCCGAATGTGGTACACGATGTCGGAGGAGGGCTCTTCCAAGCCATTCCCATAGAACCACCAAACGTATATTGCATCTTCGCTGCATTGCTACCGAACTGCACATCGGAACCGGTAGCGATAGAAGCAGAAGTAAACCTCACTTCGTCGCCAACATACTCTGCGGTAGCAACCTTGGAGTGAACAGTCTTGACGGGACCTATAACCGGGTCGCCAGATGTACCATTCTCCTTCTCGTCACCATAGAAATACCAATAATCGCCGAACAGATTCTCGTTCGTACCATTCTCAAAGTCCGCCAGCACACTGGACTGCCCGGCCTGAGCAAACGCGCCCCCGACAATCAACAGGGCCGCGGTAAGGCCCCCAATAACCCGCTTGGTAAAACGTCCCATAATCCAAATACTCCTTTGGTTAAAGTTTAGTTTTTAGATAAAAAGTGTATAATATTCAGATTTCAAATTCTTCTTCTTCGGTCCGGAACCCCAACCGATAATTAGACCAAAGAGCCAACCGGTACGTTACAAAAAAGTTACAACCCTGCAGACCCGCCCGCTGTATACCCGCAGAAGCCACATCCGATTAATTAACATAATTCATGGCTGCCGCAAATGCAAGTTTTCTGAAAAAAATTTTTTAGCCCTCTTTTTCAATATAACACATTTGGGTAAAAAACGCAAGCATTTTTTTCAAAAAAAGGGATTTTTTTTACACAAACGGCGAGAGGGACCGCAGTTTGTCCACAATTCCCGGCATGGCCAAAACCGTCAACTCGACGTCAGAATCGCGGTTATAGACACTAAAAGAGAACCTGATTGAACTGTGGGCGTAGTTGTAGGGTATGCCCATGGCCATCATCACGTGGGAGGGCTCGAGCGACCCCGTGGTGCAGGCCGAGCCGGAGGAGGCGGCAATGCCTGCCTCGTCCAAATGGAGCAGAATGGCCTCGCCCTCTATGTTTTCGAAGCTGATGTTGGTTGTATTGGGCAGGCGGCGGCCGGGGTGGCCGTTGAGCTTTGCCCCGGTGCATTTGGCCAGCAGTTCGCGCTCTAAGCGGTCGCGCAGCGCCCGCACACGGGTGTTTTCCTCATCAAGCCGCTCCATGGCCAGCTCGCAGGCGCGCCCTAATCCTATTATATATGGTACGTTCTCGGTTCCCGCCCGGTAGCCCCCTTCCTGGTGGCCGCCGTGTATGAGGGGGGCTATATCGGCCCCGCGGCGGAACCAGGCCGCCCCTATGCCCTTGGGCGCGTGCAGCTTGTGCCCGGAGAGGGCCAGCATATCAAGGGGGACCTCTTTGACATTTATGGGGACCTTGCCCGCCGCCTGCACCGCGTCGGTGTGGAAGATGCCCCCCCGCTCCTTCACCTTTTCGGCCATCTCGCGTATTGGGAATACAACGCCGGTCTCGTTGTTTGCCCACATCATCGAGACTAAAGTATGCGGACCGATGTGTTGGTTGTCAAGGACTTCTGGCGTTATCATACCCTCGCCGTCTACCGGCAGTTCGGCAAGTTCCAGCCCACCCATGTCGTCTCTCAGAAACCGCGCTGTGTTGCGGACTGCCGGGTGCTCCACCGCCGAGGTTATGATGCGGGGGTGCAGGCCGCGGTGCTTGCGGCAGAACCCCTTTAGCGCCATATTGTCGCTCTCCGACCCGCAGGAGGTAAAGACGATCTCGTCGGCATCCGCGCCTATGAGCGCCGCCACATGCTCACGCGCCCGCTCAACGTGCCGCCTTACCGTGCCGCCGAACCTGTACATGCTGGATGGGTTGCCGTAGCGGTCCGCCAAAAACGGCAGCATGGCCTCAAGCACCTCCGGGGCTACCCGCGTTGTGGCGTTGTTGTCAAGATATACAATTTCGGAACCGGTTTCCGCCATTACCCAATCACCCCTTGCTGTCTACATGCCTCATAAAAAGCATCACGTTGGATATAGCCAGAACGACCATCATGGCCGCCTTGGCGTAATTAACAATGCCGCTCACGGCCCTCACGGCAACGTTCATCCTGCGGCTGTACACAAACCTTACGGCCGACGAGAGCCCTTCGAGGATAACCACGAAGACCCACAGGACGGNGAGGGCGGACAGTATGTCTTTTGGTTTCATTTACTGCTCCTTATCAGCCAATGCAAATCATTCGTATTTTTTCGGTCAACTCGTTTTTCCTCAGCAGCCCGTGAATATGCGAAAAAACGCCTTTAGTGTCAAACTCGTCGGCTCCATCCGACAACCTTTCTATAACTATGTTTTTTGTAGGTTCTTCGTACCGCAATAAACCGTCGCACGAGTCATTCGTCTCATAACTATAGGCGATGTATATGCTCTTCCCGTTCCTGCGCACCAGTTTTACATACCACCTCATAATCCCGCCCTTTCCCTCAACGCCCTTCGATAGTTAAACGCTAAATTTGTGATGTCATGAGCCTCTTGCTGACTATAGCCCTGTTCCATCAATTCTATTTCCAGAAGTTCATGCCTTAAAAGTATAATGTCATGCGCCTCAATACTCCTGCCGTCAATCAGCCTTTGCCATGATTGAGCAATGTCATAATCGGTATCAAAGCGTTGTTTTTCAGTATTGCCTAAATCGTGCTCCTTTATAAATATGTGCTCTTTAATGCGTTTTATTTCTTCAACGGCAAAACCGGTATTTTCAGAGATATTAAGTATATCGGCAGTCATACTTCTTACCGATTCATAATAAAGATCGGCGTGTTTTTGCGCTCTGTCGCTGTTAGAATCCAGCGCTCCGCTCACCGCACCCGATATTTCACTAAATATACCATTTTTATCTTCAGAAATCAATTTTTTTTATCCTTTCAGTTAATTGTTATTGGCTGCCACGAACTCTCCGTCACCGCGCATAGTCCGCCGATACCCCCTTAGACCAGCCCAAAAAGGGATGGTTGACCNCCGCCGCAGAGCCAGTCAGCGGGAACCTGTCCACCGTGAGGCCGAAGCCTATCATGGTCGGATTGGATGCTATTGAGGCCGAAAGCGCGAAATCTCCGCCTATCCGGTACTCCTGAGCAAGGGCGAAACGCAGGGGGGAAGCGTCGGACGGCGTTATGCGGGCCATGACCCCCTGAGAGCCGTAGCGGTTCCTCACGGTGCAGACGCGGGCGGTTATAGACGGGAACGGGCCGGCGGATGGGCCGCCGGAGGGCAGGATGGTCAGGCCGTCTGCGGAGAGGCCGGCGCTAATCCGGCTTGTTTGGAGGAGGACCGACGCGCCGGCCGCAGCAGAAGTTCGGGAGCGCGGGGCCTGCCCTCCCGTTGACGATGCCGGCGGGGACGGGGTGGCATCCGGGACGCGGCCCGTAAGCCCCGCGCGGTATATCCCCACATCAAGGCTGAACGACAGGTATCTCCAATGGCTGCCCGCCGACAAAAACGCAGCCTGCTCATAATACAGCCCCATAACATCCAGCTGCGCCAACGACAACTTGCCGGCCACCGGCCCCATCACCGCGAATCCCCCCGCGGCGTACCGCGCCGCCGAGCCGCCCCCGTGGTAGCTCACCGCCGCCGCGGACACCCCCCACCGCAGGGTATCCCTATAGTACGCGGCGGGGTTCCACGGCTGCCGCCCGGAAACGCCCTCCCCCTCAACAATCGCCCCCTGCGACATCATCTGCCGCCCGATTGGAAACGGGCCGCGGGGGTCGGCGGCTATACAGGCAATCGCCGCGATAATTATCCACATTGATTTGATAATGCCCCTTACCTCCATAAAATCCCCCTTTTCCTGACAATCTGGCGGGTGCCGCCGGAGGTGAATTCGGCTATTATGTAGATTGCGCCGGGGGCGGCGGGGCGGCCGGCGTCGGTGGTGCCGTCCCAGAGGATTTGCTCGCGCTCGCCCGTGAATGTTTTGAGCAGCTTTCCGTCGAAGCTGAATATCCTGACCGTCGCCCTTAACCCCGCCGGGGCGGTCATCCTTATCGACAGGAAGTCGTCGATGCCGTCCCCGTTCGGCGAGAAGGGGGTGGGGCCGGCCTCTATTGACGGTTTTGACGCCCCCCTCCACCGCGCAGCGCCGCCCGGGCCGCCGGGGGNGGGGTTGGCGCACAGCACCCAAGACGACGAATCGCCCCCCATACCTCCCGTGAACACCCGTTCCAACGACTGCGCCGACCATCCCGTGAACCACGCGCTGCGGTAGACGGCCATGTCGACAAGTATCCCGCGCGGCGAGCGGATTCTCAGCGTATCGTTAAAACTGTTTAGCGTAAGCCAGCGCACCGGGCGGATCAGATTGGGGATTGAGCGGTATTTACGCAGCAGCGCGGCGGTATCCTTGGAGGCGACCGCGTACTGGCCGGGGGGGAGGATGAAGTCGGTAGTGATTATCGCGGCGGTGTCCTTGGAGTTCCCGAACATCCAGCCGTTCAGGTTTACATCCGCGGCGGAGACGTTTTTAAGCTCAAACCACTCCGGCTGGCCAGCTGCCGCCGTACCGCCCTTGGGGTACAGCTCGGTGATGACCAGCGTACCCGCATCGGCCCAGAAGGTTGACAAGTCTATAGGGAATGATATTACCCGCCCGTCACCCGTCCTCACCTCAAAGACGTATTGCAACTGTTCGGGGACGATGTCGAAAATCAGCAAAAATTGCCTCTGGCCGCCCTCTTGCCCCTGCGGGCTGACAGGACTTAGTCCGCCCTGCCCGCTCCGGCGTCCCTGAATGCCTGCATCCCGCCCGCCGAACGTCCCGGCGTCAATATCCGCCACCGCATTATTTGACGGCGACCGGGAGTACAGCCTCCACGCCGCCCCTTCGCTGCCTCCGGTAACAAAAATCCCCGCCACCGAGCACCGCACCACCGTCTGCGGCGATATTGGCGACGGCGGCCCTTCCGCCTGCGACACCATCGTCGCCGTATATTCCATATAAAGGCCATCCCTGAGCGGTTCGTACCGCCCAGGGCTAAGCGCCTCTTTGGGTGATACTATGTACCGCCTCTCCCCAAAGAGCAGCGACAACGGGACGACCGACACGCCTTTTGGCTGCCGCTGGCTGAGGACGATCTTCCCGGAGAGCGGCGCTGATATCTCGACCCCGTGGTCGGCGGCCAGGTCTACGAGCGAGTCGATCCGCGCCCGCGTCCCCCTGAACACCGCGGTCCCGTCGTCGTTGGCCATTCCCCCGCCGAGGTTCCGGTTGTGGACGGTGAGCATGATAGCCCCCGGCGCGACGGGGNGGATTGTGGAGGGGTCGGCCTCCAAACCCCGCAAATAGTTTTGTGGGAGGATGACGGCCACGCCCCCCGGCGGGATGTAATCCGCGTCAAAAACGCAGCTTTCGTGCCCCGGTATGGGGGCGTCGAACCGCCTTATGGAGTCGCAGACCTTGCCGTTGGTCAGGAAAACGTTTCCCAGAAAGAACGTATCCGGGCCGAAATTGGCCACTTCTACGAATGAGTGGCTGTAGCCGCCGGGTATGGCGCTCTTGTTCCCCGCCGCGGGGTCGCGGTGGAGCTCGGTAACGACAAGGCCGAGCGCGTGGGCGCCCAGAACTGCCGACAACACAATGATAACGCACGGACGAATCATATCAATCCCGTCTGTTTGAGGTGATAAAATACACGTAAAACGGCGATCAGAAAAACCGGGAGATAGCTTCCGCAAAGCCGGATTCGGGCCCGCGGGGCGCGTGCGGCGCCGGCGGGAATCCGGGGTAAACCGAGAGAGTACTGCCTTAATCCGAGAAAACAACCATTCCGTAAACCAAGAAAGCGCCCCTATAAAAAGCGCTTATATAAAATAATAGATTTACAGGCCGTGCGCAATATTTATTTTGAAAGAATGGCAAGCGACGACGTCTCCTTAAATTCCGATGCCGGCGAAACCCTGACTTACGGCCGCTACAAAGTAGTCCAGACGCTGGGCGAGGGCGCGATGGGGCGGGTCTACCTCTCCGAGGACCCGATCCTGCGGCGGGAGGTGGCCGTGAAGGTCATTTCCACCGACCGCGGCCTCGACCCCATGGTGTTAAGCGAGTATTTAGAGCGGTTCAGCGTAGAGGCGCAGGCGTGCGCGCGGCTAAACCNCCCCTCCATCGTATCAATCTACGACGCGGGGGAACAGGACGGGGTGCCGTGGATCGCGTTCGAATACGTGCGGGGAGAGCACTTAGACCAGCTCATAGCGCGGCAGAAGCAGCTGCCCGTCGACCGCATCCTAAAAATCGCGGCGGACATCGCGGCGGCCATGGCGCACGCGCACCACCTCAAAATCGTCCACCGCGACATAAAGCCGGCCAACATCCTCATAGACGCCAAATCGCAGATAGCCAAACTCGCCGACTTCGGAGTCGTCAAGTCGCCGTTCACCGCCATAACGCAGAGCGGTACGGCTGTGGGGTCGCCGGGGTATATGTCTCCGGAGCAGATAGACAACCTGGACGTCGACCCGCGCTCGGACATCTTCTCGTTTGGAATAGTACTCTACGAAATGATAACCGGCGTACACCCGTTTTTGAAGGATACCGTACAGGCAACGTTTTTTGCGACAGTAAGTTGCAACTACACGCCCATAAAATCGCTGCGCGAGGATGTGCCGCCAAAGTTAGCCCGCATCGTAGAAAAGTCGCTCGTCGCCGACAGGAAGCTGCGCATAATAGACGCCGGGGAGCTGTGCGCGATGATAGCCGACTGCATGGACGATGTTCCGCGCAGGACCGCGATGGCCGGCGTGATGGAAACAAGGCGCGGGCTTGCGAAGCGGGCAAAATTTATTTACGCGGCAGCGCGGCGGCAGGTCAGAGCCATCCTGAAAAAATTACCGCCGCTCTACAGGCGTACGTCCACAAACATTTCAGGATACGGCAAGGAAAAAGTTTTGCCGTCTGTCAAGGACGCGGCGGGCAAAATTTACGCACCTATAGAAAAACGCTTCACAAAAAAGCAGATGGCGGTAACAATGACGGCTGTCACCTCGATCATCGCCGCTGCAGTACTGTTTATGCTGTTCACCACAATGAACTCGAACGCCAAAGACAAAAACATCATGATAGCGGCGGCGCTTGAAAAGGGATACGTCATCAAAAACGGAAAGCAGCTGTTGGACACTTGCCGCGCCTACATCAATATGTGCGACTACTGGCACGCCGGCGAACTCGCCGATATTCTGGCCAACAGCAAAAGCAAAAACTTCGCGCTGCACGGCCGCCTGTTCAAGGCGATGTCTGAACTGTGCGCCGACAGGTTCAACGACGCTTCCGAGCGCTTCCTTGACGTCAAAAATCTTGACGGAGGCGAAAAAGCAATACGCGCCGAGCACCCGTTCTTCATACGCTACCTTGAGGCGTGGATCGAGCGCGAGCTGCCGGTGGCTTTGGTAGACCTTTGCGCGGAGCGGCTGTTTCTCCATAATAACCATCAGGTAAGGGTATGGACAAGAGATAAACACTATTGGATACGCTGGAACGCGGTATACATACTGCAAAAGGGCGGGGAGAAGGCAGACCTCGTGCCGGTTTACATATTAGACCTCGACCACTCGGCAAGCGCGCGTACAAAGATAAGGGCGGCGGAGCGTCTGGGCGAGCTCGGCGACAAGCGGGCGATAAGCGCGCTGATTACGGCGAGGGATGGCAAAGGCCCGGCGGCAACAACGGCCCGGCGGGNCCTGAGGGAGAAATTTAACGTTTGGTAAGGCGCATCCCTCAAATATGCAAAAAATTATGGGGGATACGCCATCAGGATATATTTATGACGAAAGAATTGGACATCGCCGTAAAAGCCGCGATTGAAGCGGGGAAGATCCAGCTTGACTGCGTGGGGACAAACCTCGGCATCGAGAAGAAATGCGACCTCTCGCCCGTAACGCGCGCAGATAAAATGTGCGAGGCGAAAATCCGTGAAATCATCCTTGGCGCATTTCCCGGCGACGCATTCCTTGGGGAAGAGACCGGCGAGAGCGCGGCGGCATCATCATCAAACAGGCGCCGCTGGATAGTCGACCCGATAGACGGAACGCGCCCGTTCATCCGCGGCATACCCACGCACAGCGTACTGATCGCGCTTGAGGAAGACGGTGTGCCGGTTATTGGTGTAATCCATCTGCCGGCAATGGGGCTGACGTGCCGCGCGTACAGGGGCGGCGGGGCGTTTTTGAATGAGGTGCGTATAGGCGTGTCGCAAATCGGCAAACTCTCCGACGCTATGGGCAGCGTCCTCGGCATAACCGAATACGCGGACGACCCGCTCGGCTGGCGGCTGATTAATCTGACGAGGGCGTGGGACTATACGTACGGATTTATGGACGCGTACTCCTACGTGCTTCTGGCCTGCGGCAAGCTTGACGCCTGCGTCAACCTCTTAGACAAACCGTGGGACTGCGCGGCAGCGGCGTGCATTGTAACAGAGGCGGGCGGGGCCTTTTCCGATATAAGCGGGAAAAAGAGCGTCCACAACGGATCGTTCGTGCTGACAAACGGGGCACTGCACGATGAGGTATTAACGTTTTTAGCCGATGACGTGTTGACGGGGATTGATACCTGTA
Organism: Chitinispirillia bacterium; assembly: GCA_009786415.1. Taxonomy (GTDB): domain Bacteria; phylum Fibrobacterota; class Chitinivibrionia; order Chitinivibrionales; family Chitinispirillaceae; genus GUT77. The sequence continues at coordinate 21,329 of WQTH01000041.1, forward strand.
CTTTGTCGCTAATGTAAAAATTTGTCATACTGTGTTGATTATTGATTGGCGTTGATTTATATTTGTTGATTATTGATTATTAATTTGCGAGGATAATATTGTCTCAGGAACAGACTAATACGGAACCGCAGCAGTCNCCGGCGGCGGAGCAGTCATCAACTACGGGGCAGTCAGCTACGGCGGCGCAGCCGCCCGTGGCGGACCGCCGCACCGAACGCTCCGGCATACTGCGCTTCTTCCGCGAAATGGGCTCCGCGCTCGCCATGGCGCTCGTCGCCATCGTCTACGTCATTCAGGCGTTCCAGATACCCACCGGGTCCATGGAAGACAGCCTGCTGGTCGGCGACTTCCTGCTCGGCCTCAAATTCGTCTACGGCGCGCCGCTCATCCCCTTCTCGCAGGAGCTCGGCATCAAGCAACGCTTCCCAGCGGTCGCCAAGCCCAAACCCGGAGATGTCGTGATCTTCAAATACCCCGGCGCCGACAATAAGGACTACATCAAGCGCATGGTCGCGGGCCCCGGAGACGTCGTGCAAATCACAGACAACCAAAATCTTATAATCAACGGCGTTGACACCGAACTGCCGCCCAAGGGCAAGTACACCGGCGGCAGCCGGTTCGACCCGCGCATAGTCAACTTCGCCCCGCTGCGCATACCGGCCAAGGGCGACGTGCTCATGCCCGAAACAATGCCCATACGGGAGTTTCTCTTCTTCAAGAATCTTGTGCATCAGGAGAATCCAACCAAGAGCGTGTATATGGAGTTCACCCTCTACGTAGACGGCAAAAACGCCAACAGCGCGCCCCTCTACTTCAACGGCGCGCGCGTTACGCTCGACGACCTGCAGAACGGCAAGCTGACATACAAAAACGAAATGACAAACCGCACCGAAACCTTCGACTTCAACAAATTCGACGACTGGACAGTGCTCGACTACTTCCTCGAATCCATACGCAGAAGCTTTCCGGGCAACGATGTCGAGATCAGCAAGCGCATAATTCTGGACAAAACCGAGCGCATCGAAGAGTACACCGTGCAGTTCGACAACTACTTCATGGTGGGCGACAACCGCGACAACTCGCTCGACTCGCGCTACTGGGGCTACCTGAACTACAATTTCGTAAAAGCCAAGGCCTTCATACTCTACTTCTCGTTTGACCGCAGCGCCCCACCCCACAAAATGATCCGCTTCGACAGGATCGGGAAACTGATACGCGATTGGAACGGTACAAGCGGGGTTAATGAGAAGATAAAGTATTAACAGCCCGGCGCGCTGCCGGCGGCAAAAAGGGGCACGGAACATGGCCGCGCCCCTGCACACCGTTTAGCTACCGGTTTGCCGCCGACTGCTGTTCGGCAAGCATTTTCAGGGCATCTTCCGGCGAGATCCCTGTTGTATCAGTGCACGCGCCTCGGCTATTGCCTCTGCCCGCCCTTCCTTCTTAGCCGCCCTAAGCCTCACCCTGTCGTCCATTTCCGCCAGCATGAGCAGTTCGTACTCGCGGCGGGTTTTGGGGTCCAGTTCGGAGTAGGCCTTCATAATGTCGGCGGCTTTTTTCAGTTCG
>WQTH01000042.1 GCA_009786415.1 Chitinispirillia bacterium
AGGCATGGGTGCAGGGTGCCGTCCGGCGACATCACGCTGGTCGTGCAGTCGTCGGGCGGCACCCTGCACCCATGCCGCTCCCTGATTGTAACAAATTCCCATTTGGCACGGATAACAACAGATTGATGGATTGACGGAATATGACGTGAAACTGACATAATTTGGATAAACATATATAATATTTGATGTATACCTGTCAAATTCTTGATAATCCACCAAAATAAAAAAACGCTGTTTTTACTACTAAAAACCGCATTTTTCATCTTTTTTTTAATTTTTTTAAAAAATAACTTGCTATTTTAGGAAAAAACCCTTATATTTGATAGGACATAAAAATTTTGGCAATAAAACTAAATCCCAATAATCTGGCGCGGAATTCTCATTACGGGGATGCTTGGATACCAGCGCTACTATCGAAAGGAGCAGTGCCTATGTTAAACAATGTTAAGGTGGCGCCCAAACTGATTGCCGGTTTTCTTGTAGTAGCGGCTATTGGCACGTTTATCGGCATTCAAGGCATTTTGGCGGCCGACAAGTTGGAGGAGATGAATGAAGATATGTACATCAGGCGGGTTGGCGGTGTCAAAGCGATCGGCGAAATTGAATCTCAGCTCAGGCGGCAGCAATACGCTATACGTAATATGCCCTACGCTACCGATCAGGAGTTCAAGGCGCGGTTAGCGGATATTGATCAGGCTAAGAAGATTACTGAGGATGCCATGAATGCGCTCAACGGAATACTGATTAGCGATGAGGGGAAGGCGGACCTTGCGTTGATACGCAATGAAATTAGAAAATTCAATGTCGCGACTAACGGCGTTGTTGCATTGGCCGAGAAAAAGAGGGAAACGCTGCCCCCAGAATTCAGGGAGGCCATTAATGCCGCCGCGAAACCCGCTACGATTCTGGTAGAAACGACCGATAAGCTGACTGAAAGGATTGATACTCAGGCTAAAGCATCGTGGGTTGCCTGTACGAAACTGTACCAGGACCTTACGACCCAGATCACGGCCCTTATAATCGCGGGCGCCTTTCTTAGCGTCCTGCTCGGATATTTCCTTGCGCGCAGCATCAGTAGGCCGATGCATTCTGTGATGAACTCCCTCCATAGTATGCGCGGCGGCAACATGAGGTCGCGTCTCAACATGAACCGCAAAGACGAGATCGGCGTGATGGCCAGGACGATGGACGAATTCTCGGATTACCTGCAAAAAGAAGTTGTGGGCACTATGAAGATGATATCGGAGGGCGACCTGAGCGCGGATGTCAGCATTGCCGGCCCCGAAGACGATATCGGCCCTGCGCTGCGGGATACTGTGGAGTCGCTGCGCGCCCTTATTATAGAAGACGGTGGCCGTGTGCTTTCCTTAGCTGCCGATAAGGATCTGACGGCGCGTTTGGAAAGGGATTACAAGGGCGAGTTCGCGCGTATGAAGAAGAACATTGATACCGTCGTTCAGAGCCTCGACGAGGCGATGAGCCATGTAGCCGAAGCTGTTTCGCAGGTGTCAAGCGCCAGCGGCGAAATTTCCGGCGGGGCGCAGTCTCTGGCCGAGGGCGCCAACCAGCAGGCAAGCTCGATTCAAGAGATTTCGTCGAGCCTCGAAGAGATGTCGTCCATGACTAAGCTGAACGCCGAGAATTCGACTCACGCGAAGACGTTGGTGAATCAGGCCGGCGTGTCGGTAAACGAGGCTAACGAGGCTATGAAGCGTATGGCGACGGCTATACACGAGATCAAGACATCGTCCGACAACACGGCGAAGATATTGAGGACTATAGACGATATCGCGTTCCAGACTAACCTGCTTGCGCTCAACGCCGCGGTCGAGGCTGCCCGCGCCGGCGAAGCCGGCAAGGGCTTCGCGGTGGTTGCCGAGGAGGTCCGCAACCTCGCCATGCGCAGCGCCGAGGCGTCGAAGAATACGGCGGATATGATCGAGGAGTCGGTGAAGAACGCCGACGGCGGTGTTAGGATCACCGAGGAGGTGGCGCGTGCGCTTGAAACAACGACAGCGCGCGCAGCCAAGGTCTCCGACCTCATAGCCGAAATAGCCGCCGCGTCTACCGAGCAGGCGCAGGGCGTTGACCTGATAAATACTGCCGTAACCCAAATGAACAGCGTTACCCAGCAGAACGCGGCGAACTCCGAGGAATCGGCAAGCGCGGCGGAGGAGCTGAGCAGCCAGGCGGAGGAACTTTCGCAGATGGTATCCTCCTTCAATCTGAGTTCCTCGTCGCTCAGGTTGACGGCCAGGCCGAGGATGCCGCGCATCTCCGCGAGGCCGGCGGATCGGAGGATGGGCGTAACTAAGATCATGCCGGTTATGCTTGCGCACACGGCGACAAAAGCCGCCGGAGCCAACGATATAATACCAATGGATGAGGATGATATTATGCAGTTTTAATTAAGTACGCGATGTGAATTAGCGGTGCCGGGGCGGGTTTAAAATCCGCCCTATTTTTTTTATTATTTTATGGATACCGTGATATATATTATATCTATAGAGAATCAATTATCTTTTCACCCATAAGCTGACAGAGGAATTTTTAACGATGAGATACAATTTTGACACGGTATACGGCCGTAAAAACACCAATTCCATAAAGTACGACCACCAAAGGTACGGCAAGCCGGAGGGGCTTATCCCGCTTTGGGTCGCCGATATGGATTTCAAAGTCCCCCCCGAGGTCGAGGAGGCGCTCGTAAGGTCCTCAAAGCACGGGGTTTTCGGGTATTCGGAGGCGGGGGAGAGCTACTGGGAAGCCGTCAGCGGCTGGTTCACGGAGGGGTTCGGCTACCATCCCGAACCGGGATGGTTAGTTAAGGCTCCGGGCATAGTATTCGCTACAGCCGTCGCCATACGCGCGTATACCAACGAGGGGGACGCGGTAATGCTGCAGCGCCCCGTCTATCACCCCTTCACACAGATTATTAACGACAATAACCGCGTTTTAATAAACAATCCGTTAGTATACGAAGAGGGCGCGTATCTCATTGATTTTGACGACTTTGAGAAAAAAATCAAGCAGCACCGCGTAAAGCTGTTCATCCTGTGCAGCCCGCATAACCCGGTGGGGCGGGNTTGGACGCGGGAAGAGCTGGAAAAAATCGGCGATATCTGCTTGAAAAACAACTGCTTAGTCTTTTCCGACGAGATCCACTGCGATTTTGTCTATAAACCGCACAAACACACTGTCTTTTCTATGGTTAGCGATGATTTCGCGAAGATCTCCATAATTGCCACCGCACCCAGCAAAACGTTTAACCTGCCGGGGCTTCAGATTTCGAATATCTTTATATCCAACAAGGAGTTACGCCAGAAATTCGTCAAGGAGTATAACAGGTCAGGATATTCACAACTAAATACCATGGGGTTGGTAGCCTGCGAGAGCGCGTACAGGCACGGCCGGGAATGGGTGAACCAATTATTGGTGTATCTGTCGAAAAATATGGAACTTATCACCGGTTTTTGCTCTAAAATGGGAATAAAACAAAAAGGTATAAAGCCGCTCCCGCTTGAGGGGACGTATCTGGCATGGGTGGATTTTTCTTCTATGGGCTTGCCGCAGAAAGATTTAGACGATTTTATGGCCAACAAGGTCGGCCTCTGGCTTAGTTCCGGTACAACTTTTGGGATTGATGAAGGGGTCGGATTCCAGCGCATAAACATAGCGGCCCCGCGGTCCGTCATTGTCCGCGCGTTAAGCCTGCTGGAGCAAGCGATCAGGTAATGCGTGATTGGATTACTGGAAACGTTGTACCCGCCGCCTTATAACTTATTGATAATAAACGCTTCAGGTGCGCTAAAGGCGTAATTTGGGGAGTAAAAATCCGTTTTTGCGATAATCTTTGTATGTTGTTTATTATCAATGAGTTACGCGGATGATATCCACAAAAGCCGTAACTAACCTCTCCTATCTTAATAACAGTTCATGTCGCATAATATATATTATGTAAACTTGAATTACGAAAAAACGCGGACGCTGTTGTTCTGTTGGCGTAGAGGGGTTAAGGCGGGCACTGTTATCCCCTGTTTGGCGCAGAGGGATTAATTTTGTTAAAATATATAATTATCAAAAAATATTTGACGCTATCTTATACAATATATTATCTTTAAGTATGAAATAGGTATCTTAATTTTCGTTGAAAGGAGTTTGCATTGAATAAGAAAGTTACTATTACGGAGGCAATTCTGCTGGCTGCGGAAGAACTCGCGATCCCGGTATCGATCAGGGAAGTTATGAATTCTGTAAGCGCCAAAACAATGGATGAGCATGCCTCTATGAAGGCTATGTACCGTGACCGTGTCCTCCATGCCCTCCCTGGGCTAACGGACGAGACGATTGATGCAGTTACCGAGAGAGTCGAAAAATTGGTTGACACCGAATAATAAATACGGTTCGCCGCACACAAAATAAATGGGCGCGCCAAACGCCCAAAAATCCCGGTTGCCGGCGGTATTGGGATGCCGGCTCTCCCCCGTTATCCCATATTAAATATGTCAATTTAATCCTCTTGCCCTCTACATTTTGTATATCCGCCAAATAACAAAATTGATATTCAGCCGTAATATCAGTAATATCAATACCTTTAGAAAAAGGTCCGTTAAAATGAAAGAAAAAATCAGGCCCCTGTATCTGCAGATACTATTCACGCTGCTTGCGTTTACGGTGATGGTTGTGTTGAGCTACACGTTCAACGGCCGTACGGTCCGCGAAAACCTGTCCAGAAACGCCGAAAGCGTGCTCACTTTCACATATCAGCAGATAGAGTCTGAGCTTACAGCCTCAAGAATGCTTTTGGGGAGCGTTTTGCAGACGGTGCAGCGGATGATAGCCGACGGCGACACCGGGAAATTACAGAATTATATAAACGTCATAAGCGAGTATATCATATCCGGCGAGTCGGGCCTGAAAAACATCAACGGCATTTACGGCTATTTTGAGACGCTTGACGGCGGGCGCTTTATATACAGCGATAACATAGACTGGGTGCCGCCTGCCGATTTCGCGCCGACCAAGTACTCGTGGTATAAGGAGTCCATAATCCACCGCAGCGCGATTATCGAAACCGAGCCGTATATCGACTACATGACCGGCAAATACATAATTACCTACGCGCGCGCCATTCACGACACCGGCGGCGGCCGGATAGGGATCGTGTGTATAGACGTGTCGTTAGATAAAATCGGAGAGATTGTTACCAACGCGGCGCTCAGCGACAGCGGGTACGGCGCGCTGGCCGCGCAGGACCTGACCATATTCGCCCACACAAACCCGGATTTTACAGGCAAGCGCATGTACGAAGACGAGCTCCCGCTGTCGAAGTACGCAGACGATATCGTGCAGGGCAAAGAGCTTTACGAACAGCCGATGCGGAGCTGGAATGGCGAAGACGTTATCGTCTTTTCCCGCACCCTCCCCAACGGCTGGCACTTAGTCCTCATGTCCCCCAAAAATCAGTACTACAGAGGCACGACCCAAATGCTGGCGGTTCTGTGCGCGCTGGGCGTGTTTTTGGCTTTTACGCTTATTATGGTATTGATTCGCATAGAGAGGGCAAAGGAGAAAGCGGGCGAGGAGAGCCGGCAGAAGAGCGCGTTTCTGGCCAACATGAGCCACGAGATACGCACCCCCCTTAACGCCATCATCGGCATGACATATATCGGAAAGACCGCAGGCGATGAGGAGCGCAAAGACTACTGTTTGGATAAAATCGAAAACGCCTCGCAGCACCTTTTGGGCGTTATCAATGACATCCTTGACATGTCAAAGATAGAGGCGAATATGCTCGAACTGTCGCTTGAGGAGTTCAGCTTCGAGAAGATGCTCCAGCGTGTAATAAGCATTGCCGGTTTCCGCGCCGGGGAGAAGAGGCAGAAGTTGGAAGTGCACATAGACAAATCCATCCCGCGCATGTTGATAGGGGACGACCAGCGGCTGGCGCAGGTTATAACCAATATGCTTGGCAACGCGGTCAAGTTTACTCCCGAAGAGGGCTATGTAGGGCTTGATACCCGCGTTACAGGGGAGGAAGACGGGGTATATACGATACGTATCACAATAACCGACAGCGGCATAGGCATAAGCGAGGAGCAGCGTAAAAAAATCTTCCGTGCGTTCCAGCAGGCCGATTCGGGAACGGCGCGCAAGTTTGGCGGCACGGGGCTGGGCCTCGCTATCTCCAAAAACATCGTGGAGATGATGGGCGGGAGCGTAGAGGTCGTGTCGGATATCGGCAAGGGGTCGTCGTTCTCATTTACATTCAAGGCTAAACAGGGCTCCGCGTTGACCGATACGCCGGATAAGGAAGAGGCCGACTACCGGGGAATCTTCAGGGGATACAAAATTCTCCTCGCGGAAGACGTGGAGATAAACCGGGAGATAATAGGTGCGCTGATTGAACCGACGCTGTTGGAAATGGACTGCGCCGAAAACGGCCGCGAGGCGGTTGCGAAATTCGGGCAATCTCCGGAGGAGTACGACCTTATAGTTATGGACGTGCAGATGCCGGAGATGGACGGCTGTGAGGCTACACGCAAAATAAGGGCGCTTGAGCACCCCGCGGCAAAAACCGTGCCGATAATCGCCATGACCGCGAATGTATTTAAGGAGGATATCGAGAAGTGCTTAGATGCGGGGATGAATCACCACGTCGGCAAGCCGGTTAATATAGATGATTTTTTCGGTGTACTGCAGAAATACCTTCTGAATTAGCTTGCCCGCCCGCCTCCTTGCCGCATTACAAAACGCTTACGCAATTTTTGCAGAATTTTTACGGCTGATCCGGCTGAAATATAATATGTGTGATTTTTATTGCTTTTGGGGCTGATATTGTATATCTTATTAATATATCGTGCATTTCATCCCTCCAAGGAGGTTTTATGTTCAGAATCCCCAAACGGGCGTCAATCTTTAACCATCTGCCCCTTTTTTCAGTTACGGCAGCGTTGCTCATGGCATTTATGGCATTGTCCTGCAACGAGGAGCGCGACGAGCGTGCGCCCGCCCAGCTCCTGGTCCTGCCTGTAATGGAGGCTGCGGCGGTTGACGAAGGCACGCGGTTCGAGCCCACGATGCTCGGCCTCGCTCCGGGCGCCACGAACTCCGAGATGAGGTTCAACTGGTACGGCGCTAAAAGGGTCAGCAAGGCGTGGGTGCGCCTCTTCAGAAACGGCGGCCTCGTAAGCGTTACCGCCGGTACAAGCGGCGTGGTTCTGCCGCGTACCACCAACACCTGCACCGATTACGACTGCAGAAACGACTCACTGAGCTGGCACAAGGCATCGGTAACCGGCCTCTCCCCTGCCACTGCGTATGAATACTCCGTCTCCAACGACTCTGTCAACTGGAGCCACAGATACGAGTTTAAGACCCCTGCCGCCGGCCCCTTTTCGTTCGCGTTTGTAACCGACCCTCAGATTACGCGCGGCAATCAGGATTGCAGCAGTTGGGGCGGCGGGTATTGCAGTACCCCGAACACCGCCGCCCAGGGATGGCTTGAGGTCGTCGGCAAAATCGCGGCGCGCAACATCCCCCTTATTGTGAGCGGCGGCGATCAGGTAGACCACTACGGCACCACCAGCAATCTCACCGCCGACGAGGGCGAGTACGAACGCTTCTTCGCGCCGGCGCCGCTGCGCTCCATACCCTTCGCTCCGGTAATGGGCAACCACGACGTACACGATCAGTTTGCGTACCACTTTAATCCGCCAAACCTGCCAAGATACTCATGCTCCTATCCGGTCCGTCAAGACGTGTGTTACGATATGTCGACCCAAAACGCGCACTCGTACTACTATCTCTACAACAACGTGCTGTTCATCGCGCTCAACAGCGGCAACTACGTGCAGGAATCAGCCGCGGCAGGCCGGGTAAAGGCTATGGACGACCTGATTAAAAAGGCGAAAACCGAGCACAGCGGACAGTACGACTGGATCATCGTGCACCACCACAGGAGCACGCACTGCCAGGGAAGCCAGATGACCGACCCTACAACCGGCTACCTCGTGGCCGCCGGGCTTAACAAAATCATGGTACAAAACGGCGTGCACCTCGTGCTCTCCGGCCACGACCACACATACTCAAGAAGCCACGTGATAACCGTCGCCGACACAACCGCGCCGGGCAAGATAGACCTCAGCGCAACATCCGCCGCCGCTACCGCACCCACCACCGGCAGCAGCGCCGGCAAAATCAACATGAGCGCGGCAGGCGAAAGAACCGTAACGCTCGATACCGCAGGCACGCTGTTTATAGGCGGGACAAGCGCCAGCGGCGGCAAATACTATCCGCTCGGCTACTCCAGCGACGCCAACGCCAACTACCCGTTCTTCAGAGACGGCACAAAAGGCGCGGCCGCAAATACCAACCACGGCAAGCCAACATGGGCGGCAAACGTCTACGAACAAAGACGCTCGCCTGAGTACATAATCTTCGACGTCGACAGGTCATCAATAAGGATGAGGGCATTCAAGGTTAACGACGACGCAAGCCCGGCAGATGAAGTCACAATAGTAAAAAAAGGCGGGGGCAATACTTCGATATTGCGTGATTTGAGGGGGTTTTAAATACGGCGCTGGGATGGCGCTCAGTTCGGCGGACGGCCACCCTGTGCCGTCCGTAACGTTGGAATTAACGCATATGATAAAATTAAACCAGACAGCAGTTAAGCTATTGGCAATACACAAGATACAAAAATTATCAAAAAAACCTCAAAAATATTGAAAATTACGCGCTTATCGCATCTAACGCAGCCTTTTTCAATATGTTAACGCACCTGACGTGGTAGTTGCCGCTCTGTTCCGGGAAGAATTTCCCGTAATTGCGCGTCAGAAAGCTTGGGTGGTACAGCGGTATCACATTGATATTCTTATAGATATACTGTGTCCCTATTATCTTTCCCATGCTCTGCTCCACGGTCTCCGGCGCCAGCGCGTTCGTGGTCGAAGCGCCCAGCGCTATCAGCGTTTTGGGCTTGACGGCGTCTATATCCCTGTCCAATATAGGCATACACTCTTTCAGTTCCCCATCCGTAGGCGCCCGGTCTTTTTTGCCGTCTAACGGGTGGAAGCGGACGGAGTTGCTTATCGCAATGTTGACCGCTATCCCGTTATCCCACAGGAACTTAACCATGTTGCGCAGGTAGGCCCCGGCCTTGCCTACAAACGGCTGATGCAGCGTATTTTTCGGATTCATATTGATATCCTCCTCACGGCCCGCGCCCTGGCCCACGAACATCAGGTGGATCGGGTCGTCCTCGCCGCCCGTTATCCTTACAAGCTCCGTGGCCACAAAACAGCACCCGGAAAATTCTTTGCAACCCGTGTTCTGACAATCACATGGGATCATTTTCTTGACGATTTCCATACAGCCCCCCGAAAATCTTTGTATGTGTGGTAATAACAATATGTTAGAATGGTTCATCTGACCATTTTTTTGCCATTTTAGGATATTGCCCCCGGCATCATCTCTAAAATATTCATAAATTGTTTATTGATAACAGGTTATAGATGTTACCAATAAAAAAGGGCGCGGTGGACCGCGCCCGGTCTGCCGCAGCAATTATTTTATTCCCAGCAGTTCAATATCAAACACTAAATAGGCGTTGGGCGGTATCACCCCGCCGGCCCCGCGCTTACCGTACCCCATCTCCGGCGGCAGCACCACGGTCCTGCGCTCGCCCACCTGCATATCTAAGAGCGTTTCGTCCCACCCGCCAATGACCATCCCGATGCCGGCCTGGAACTCAAACGGGTCGCCCCTGTCGCGCGAGGAGTCGAACTTCTGGCCGTCCAAAAGCGTACCGGTGTAGTGGACGCTGACTGTCTGACCCTGCGTGGGTTTGTTCCCCTTGCCCTCCGCGTCAATATTATAGAGTATGCCGCTCTCGCTCTTCTTGTAGGAGGGGTATTTCTCCGCGACGGCTTTTTTCTGCTTTTCAACCGCTTCCATTTCCGCTTTCTCCAGTTTCTCGGCGAGCTGCCGTGCGTAGGTTTCGAATGACTGCTGGTCGGTTTTGAACGCTTTTGCGCTCTTGCCCGACCTTATGATGTTGACTTTTGTGATGACGTCGCCGCGGCTGATGCTCTTCACCACGTCCATACCCTTCACGACCTTGCCGAATACGGCGTGGCGCCCGTCCAAGTGCGGGGTCGGCGCAAGCGTTATGAAGAACTGGCAGCCGTTGGTGCCCGGCCCGGCGTTCGCCATGGACAGGATGCCCTCGGAGACGTGCTTGAGGTCCGGATGGATCTCGTCGGCGAACTGGTATCCCGGCCCGCCGCGCCCGTTGCCCATGGGGTCGCCGCCCTGAATGACGAAGTTCGGCTCCACGCGGTGGAACGTCAGGCCGTCGTAAAAGCGGACGCCCTCTCCCCTGCTGTTCTTGATCGTCCCCTCGGCCAGCCCCACGAAGTTCGCGACCGTAAGCGGCGTCTTCTCAAATTCCAACTGCACCGTTATGGTGCCCTTGGCCGTCTCCAACTCCGCGAAAAGCCCGTTGCCCTGCGCGTCCGCGTCCGGTGCGCACGCCGCGCACATCGCGAGTCCCAAAATTCCCAAAACTTTCCTCATTTCTCCTCCGTCCGGCAGGCTCCCAAACCGTTAGATACGGTATCGATCAAGTTTTGCGCGGGGTTGGCTCAAAGCCGCCCCGCAACAATCCCCTGTCAATCCCAATCCAAAAGCGACTTGGGCCCGGCCGATGAAGTGTTGTTATTGTTACTGTTATTTTCCGCTGCAATTTGCTTGAATTTGGCATCAATCTCCGCCTTGCGCCGGGCCTCATCCTCGCGCGCCTTCTTCATCTTATCGTCCCACCCCTTGTCTTTCTTCGAATCCTTCAGAAATTGCGTCAAATCCGCTTTCTGGTGGTCGGCTGGCGCGTGGTCGACGATTTTCATGGTCGACGGGTCAATCCAAAGAGACCCCTTGCACATCGGGCACTTGGTTTCGATAAGGCTCATACCGGCAAACGCGCTCCTTTCGGCTCTGGGGTTTCAGATACTTTATCAATATAATATATGCCGCCGGGAAACAGGTAACTATTTGTGCAAAACCGGAAATACGGCCCCGCTCAAACGCCTGCCGCCTTAAATTGCTTATAGTATTTCTCAATGTCCACCGGATAACTTTTGTTCATCGTTACCCAACCGGATCCGTTGTACAGAGTGGCTATTTTTTTCCAATCCCTGTTTTTAAGAGCCGGGATCATCTGGGCCGAGCTTTTTTCCAAATACGCCACAAAATAGTTAAACTGTTGCAGCTCGCAGGAACACATTGCCAAATCCAATTCTGCGGGAGACGAGTAAAGCCAGCCGTAGTACTCCCCCATCACCTGAAAACATCCCCACGAGCAGGACTTTACGGCGCAGTCATAATCAATCTCCCTGGCGGTTTTAAGCTTCTCATAGGAGGATACATTGTAGCCGCCGGACTCCTTGTTGACTATGTTCGGGTATGTTTCCGTTAGCTTATTCAATTCGGCCGCGCTGCAATTTTTTGCTTTCAGGTGTTTGTACATCTTATGCCTCTCAAACAGTATAATGGCATGCCCCGACTTGTGAAACCCCGTCCCGCGGGACTCTTTTTTCCCTATCGCCTTTAGCATCGCTTTCTCTACGCCGAGCTTTTCGGCTGTCTCATCGTACATTTTATCGGTTATGGGGTGCCCCTGGGCCGTGCCCTGGTACTCGCAGGCGCAGCCGCTGTCGACAAATTCGGAGGACCGGCAGAATGAGCACGGCGATGGCTTCTTCTCCTCCTCCGCATTTTCATTATCCTGACCGTCTGCCACCTTTTGACTTTTAGCGCTTGACGTGCCCGCCGCGATTGCCAGCCCCACCGCCGCGACGCCCAACGCGCCTATCGCCCCTGCGCCTATGGCCTGCAATGTCTGCGCGTCGAGGCCGGCGGGGGGNGGGGCGCCTGTCGGCAGTTCAGGTTTTTGGGGGATATCGGTTGGGGTAATATCATTTGGAGGGATGTCATTCGGGGTGATGTCCTTTGAGTTGATATTCTTTGATTTATCCTCCTTTGACGCCGACGCCCCGCCTTTTTGGGATACATCCGCCCCTGTCTCCTTAGCGTTCTTACCTCCATCGCTAACACTCTTCTGTCCCGAGTTCGATACTTTAATCTCTCCCGCCCACATACACATGAGCTTGCAATCCTCCATCACCGCCGGCAATCCTTTTACCGCTACGTTGATTTTCCCCTTAATCCACGGCGCCGGCGTTACGGGGATGCAGGGCATTTTCTGGAGTTTGCCGTTGGCCGCCGCCGTTGCCGCCGCTACGGTGGGGTTCAGCAGAGACTTGCATTGCCCAAAAGGCTTTATGTTCATCATGGGCTTGTGGTCCATAATGTTTGCCGCGGGCTTCTTGTGAGTTGATACCGGCTTTACGGGCTGCGTTACCCNCAATGCCGACTCTTTGGACCCCATCGAGCACTTTAACTTCGCGCCGTTGCATACGTATTTTTTCGGCATAATAATTTTTGTCCTTTCAAAAGAATTTGGTTAATTTTATATATCATACGATTAAATATTATACCTGTGCCGCCCTGAGACATCATGGCTGCCGTGCAGTAGCAGGGTGGCGCTGGTATAGTTAATCGTGTCTTCAATAATATCCGTTAATTCAACGTAATCTTGTTCCCCTTGACAGACGCTTCCCCTTTCTTGCTCTGCGTCATCNCTCCCCCGCCGGCGTCCGACGCGGTCAGGTTCAGGCCGCTCTTGCCTTTTACCGCCGCCTTCTTCTCGCTCTTGAGTATCGCCATTTCCTTAGAGGCGACCGTCACGTTTTTCCCGTTTATGTTTACGCTCTCTTCGGCCTTTATGTTAATACCCTCTTCCGCCGTTATGCTGATGCTCTTCCCGGCCTTGATGCTGATGTCGCCGGTTGATTCAAGGCTTAATTTTTTGTTTTTGCCGTCTAGAACGGCCTTGTTGGCCTTGCCGGCGTCTTGCAGCGTTATGACGTTGTTCTCGTTGTCAAGCACTGCCACGCACCCGTCCTTAGTCGTTATTATTATCTTCCCTTTTCCGCTCTCCTCCGCGCTTTTGATCATCTTGTCGTAGATTGCGATCTTGCAGCCGCCGGCGGTTTCCAATACGATGTTTTTGTTTTTGCCGTCCATGGTGAAGCAGTTTCTGGGGAAGCACTTTTCTAATTCCTTACTCTTTTTTGTTTTCCATGGCATACCTTTTACAGCTTCCTTTACAGTAGTTGACCGTATCTCAATAGAGCTCTTCTCCATAAGTTTGTCCATAAGCATTCCCGTCGCTATTGCGCCCGGGGCCAGAGTGTTGGCGTTGGCGAGGGNGATGGTGTCTTTCTGCTCATTCAGTTCAAGCGCGCATCCCATAAGAGTCTCCATTGTTATTTTTCTGGTGATATCGTCGATTTTTATCTCATTCAGCCCCTGGCTGCTCAGGGCGAGCGAGCTGTCGTAGATGCTGCAGCTCAGGGAGAGTTTGTGCTTCCATGCCCTGAGGACGGCGTTCTTCTCCTCATTGTCAAGCGAGAGCTCGCAGTTCTTTTCCGTATCCTGCCCTGCGGTTGACAGGACCGCTCTCTCCCGGCCCGCCGTGTCGTCCATGAGAAGCTCGTTGCCGCCCCATGTGCGCATGATGTTTTGGTCCCTGTTTTCGTTATTTACGCCCGACGGCGCGTTTGCGTTGGGTACAAACCCAAGCCCTATCGGCTTGTCGGGATTCGCTTCGATGCAGGCCAGAACCATCTCCGCGCCGGCTTTTGACGGGAAGTGGAAGCCGTATTGTTCACCGTTGGCGGATCCGCCCGACGGTTGCGACAGGCGGATGTCTTTGGTTGCCCCGTAGGCGTCCGTTTCCGATACGTCAAACGGCAGCTTTACCCTATACCGCCCCAGTTCGTCGAGGTTGGGGTGCTCCTCCCCCAGAGCCTCGACCGGAGCGGTAATAAGCCCCGCTGCTTTGGGCGGCGCGGCGGTCAGGGGCGGGGCGTATAGCGCGGGGGCCGAGTCTATGCAGCAGAAATTGTTATTATATGTATATGCGAAAACGCCGTCTTTCTCATTGATTCCGCCGGCATGATTGACGGATACGATCAAAAAGTCGCCCACGCCCGGCGTTATGCTAGCCAGCCTGCCAGCCCGAAACGCCGTACACCCGCTCATCCCCTCCGTGCGCATATTCTCTATCTGCATACGGCGCATATATAGCGCCGCCCCGCGCATCGCCTCGTCGGCGTTTTTGAACGCCCCGCCGTATTCGTAAACGCTGCCCCACTGCCCGTCCTCCGCGCCCTCACACTTGCCTTCCGGTAAACTTTCCGGCGTACGGTAATTTTGCGTGCGGATTTTTACGCTCCTAGGGATCATGGCGCTTTTTGTCGACAGCGAGTACACGGATTCGCCGAAGCCGTTTGAGGAATCCCCATTCGCCGATGCCCCTCCCCCGCCGTCCCCGCCTGCGCCATCCTCATCCGAATTCCCCTCCGCAAACCCGATGTTTTCAACGAACGGAATCTTAATCGCCTTAGCCGGAAATTTTGAAAAAGAGTCGGTGATGACAACGGTCTCCTTGCCCGGCGCGCCCCCGTCAAAGTAGAACCAGATCCCGTTCCTCTCCATCAGCCGCGACACGAAGTTGAGGTCCGTCTCCTGATACTGCACGCAGAAATCAACCGGCTGGTACTTAAGCTCGCACTGATACTTAAAATCGCAGTACCCCTCAAGCCCGACGCCCCGAAAAACTTTTTTGACGATGTCGATTACGCTCTGCTTCTGGAAAACCCGGTTATTGGTATTCAACGACAGCAGTTGCATCCACGGCACAAGCCGGACCGAGTAGACCGGGTTGGCGCGGCGGGCTGCGTTGAACCCCATAACCACGCCGTTGTACGCGGCGACGCTGTTGTCGCTGCCGCGGATCAGCTCGAAACGGCAGGGCTTGCCGAGGATGGCTGCTGCGGTCAATACCGGCGGCTTTGCCTGTTTTTGCGCCGATTCCGACAACTGGAAATCGATGTCGAAGCGGTACGGGCTGCTTACGGCGTCGGCCCCAGTAAAACGGGTTACGGTAAAATCGGCTGGGCTGCGGTCAGCAATCGTCAGTAAAAACCTTGCTGAATTGGCGTTAAGTGCAGACATTTTTATCTCCTTTATTAAAAAAAGTGTTTGGGTTATTGACTTTTTCGGTTGACAACGTCAATCATCATTCATACCTTTTGAGTAAGAAACGTCAGTAACAATAAAAGATAACGGCCCGGAACGATAATTCGGGTAAACCAAGAGAGTAAACCAAGAGATTCGCCATCAGCAACCTGTTGTGATGACCGGAGTTGCATCCCCTGACCTGACAGGCGGGGATACCGCCGTTAATGCAGATATCAATACTCCTGAATACTACTGAATACTCCTAAAAAGCCACTATCAGCGACACCACCACACCCGGAGTGTAAGTATCCGAGTAGAACTGTATCGCCGCGTCCAATTTTACGTCCACTTCGTCCATTGATCCCGCCACGCCAAGGCCCAGCGAGAATGTATTTATGCCGCTTTTGCTGTACTCTTCGTCGCGGTCGCCCTTAAAGACCTCCGTGAGCTTGCCGAAGTCTACCGAACTGAAGCCGTACCCGCCGCGCAGGAACAGCGTGTTTGCGATTATTGTGTACTCGAACGCCGGTTCCAGGTTCATGTAATCGCCGTTGTACTTGTTTACGTCTAACGCGAGGCGCAGGTTTTTGATGTGCTTGGGTACGTATGATATGCCGGCCTCTGCGCCGTACGGGAGTTCGTATTCGTCCCACTCGCCCCAGTAACCGGAGCGTACGAAGCCCAAGTTGCGCAGCGCGGCGCCATAGATCAGGCGGTTGTTGTTTGTGCGGTACTGCATACCGAGGTCAAACGCGAACCCGTCGGCGGAATATGTCTCGATGCCTACGCCTATGTGGTGGTAGAAAGCTTTGGCTGTCGCGCCGGCGGCTACTTTTTTGTCGTGGAAGTGGTTAGCCCAGCTTACGCCGAACGCGGTGTAGTTGCTTCTGGCGCGCCTGCCCGTCAGGTTGTTGTTTTCGTCTATTTCTTCCATCATGCCGCTTGTAAGCGTTAGCAGGTGCGGGGTGAATACGCCTTTTTTGGTGTTGAGGGCAATGCCTATTGGGCCGCCCCAGACGTCCATTATTATCTGCCTGTACCCGGCCACTACCTGATTGCGGGCGGCGTATCCGGTTGCTGCGGGGTTTGATAGGATACCGTAGGCGTCATTGGGCATGGCCATCGCCGCACCGGCCATGGCCATGGTGCGGGCGTCGTAGCCCATGTTCAGGAACGGAAACACCGTCGTACCCGCGCCGTCGTGCTGGGCCGAGGCGGCGGATATAAGGGCGGTTATTATAATGGTACAGATTCTGCGCATTTGCTTCATTTCCACGTAATTGTTTCGTAGCTAACTGAAATATAATTTTTGGCGCTCTCCCTTATGAGAATTTCGTAAGGAACGCCCTTTTTGAACCGGCTGAACTGCATCGTCAATTTTTTGCCGTCTATAACATAGTTGAACGATACCGACTCCAGCTGCCCGTTTTTGGGGATTATCTCCGCGCGCACCGTCAGCGAATCGGAAATCCAGGCCGCCCCCACCGTCTTTTTGCCTTTCTTCTTCTTTTTGCTCTGTATCAGCGTATCCGGTACCGGCGCCAACGCCCAGAACTCGTCGGGCATAGAGGCCGTCAGCACCCTTACAAAATTCCCGTAGGTAAAGTACTTCGCGCAAGGGAACGGTACCTTCTCCATTGTCTCATCGTAAGTAAAATCAATCTGTTCCCGGTCGATGTTAACACGCCCCGCGAAGTCACTCGCCGATATGGATGCCACGGCCGACCCGAACGGCGAGTAGACCTGTGCGCTGAAAGAGCCGCTGTTTTTCCGCAGCGCGTCGAACTTGCCAGTCATCTTCTGCCCCGCCTTTGACATGGTAATCTCGCCGAACCCCTTGAACTCCGACATTTGCACCGTAGCGCCTGCCGCGTTTATGACCACGGCCTCATCGACCACCGGCTCCGGCTTAGGTTTGATGAACTTGCTCACGCACCCCGTCGTCATCATAGCCGTCAACACTATCAACAGGCTGAAAGCAGTACGTATTGATATCGCACGCATAGACGGCAGCGCCGTTAGTGGAGACGCCGGCGTTTGCCGCGTCAACGCCGTATGTATTGATGGCGCGCGCATCGGCAGCTACCGCTCCTTCTTCTGCTGCAAAAGCTCCCGTATCTCTTTCAACCGCCCGTTTATCCTCGCGGCGTCCTCCGTCTTCAGTTTTATGGCCTGCCTGTACGCCTTCTCGGCGGCGGTGTAATCCTCCATCTTAAAGTAGATGTCGCCAAGGTGCTCGTAAGTTACCGGCTCCTTGAGCATCTCCTCCTGCTTGAGCGCCTCGTTCATGTAGTGGAGCGCTTTTTCGTAGTCGCCCAATTTATAGTACACCCACGCATATGAGTCTAAATAGGCCCCGTTGGTTGAATCGTGCCTAAGCGCGACCTTTATCAACGCTTTGGCGCTGTCTAAATTTACGCCCATCTCCGTCCACATATATCCAAGGTTGTTAGACGCCACAGGCTCGCCCGGACGCAGGCGCAAAACCTGCTTGAAAGCGTCCGCGGCTTCCGCGTAGCGCTTGCGGTCCGCCTGAATGTTGCCTATTTCAAACCATGAGAAGTGGTCATCCGGTTCTATTTCCACCGCCTTGCGCAACGCGGCTACGGCCTCGTCGTACTTTTCCTGCATCCTTAACGCATNCCCTCGGAACCGCCAAACCGAGGCGGTGTTAGGGAACGCGGCGGCATACTCCTCCACCACCTTGTTGGCGTTGACCTTATCCTTCTCAAGTATGTAGATATAGCAAAGCTCTTTCCACGCGTCCTCGTACTTAGGGCGTATCGCTATCGCCGCGCGCATCTCCGCTGCGGCCTTGGCGCGCCTTTTGGTCTGCGAGTAAAGCAGTCCGCGGTAGAGATGCAGTTCGTGCATGGCGGGAGGGATGTTCATGCTGTCTTTACCGGCTATCAGCGTATCAAGCAGCTTCTCGGCCTCCGGAAACTCTTTCATGTGGAACAGCAGGATCGCCAGCCCCCTGCGGTATATTACGCCAATATCTTTCTGCGCGGTCAACCGCCTGTAGTAGGATGCCGCCTCCTGGTATTCGTCCCGCATAAGGTGGATATGCCCCAGCGTGCGCAGCGATTCTTCGTTGAGCGAGTCTAGCGCGAGCGCGTCATTAAAGTGCCCGATGGCCGCCGCAGTGTCGCCCTGCATATGCTTTACCATCCCCAACACCCCAGCCACCTCGGCGTTGCGCGGGTAGGCGCTGCGCAGTATCACCGCCAGATTCTCCGCATCCTCGAACTTGCGTATGCCTATCCTTTGCTGAACGAGCCGTAAGCCCATATCGGCGGAGCGCGGGTTGCGGGCGAAAAACTCCTTCAGGGTGACAAGCGTCCTATCGCCCTTATTGCCATGATCCTCATCTTTCGATCCGTAAAGCAGGCCTATGGAGTACATCTCCTCCTCGCTCATGTCCGCGCCGAGCGCCTCAACAGCCTCGGTGGCCTTGGCCAGGTCGCCCATACGCAGGTAAATCAAACTCAAAGCCCGCTTCTCGTCGGACGTAAGGTCGGCTATGGTTTCGCCATCCCTGAAGAACAGTGTGAGAGCCTTTTGCGGATCATTGCTGCGCATATGGCGGTCGGACAGCAGTTTGCGCAAAAACGGGTCTCTGGGCCAGAACTCGAATGCGATCTCGTACATCTGCCACGCCATATCGTGCATCCCGCGGCGCTCGTAGTCGCGGCCCGACAGGAAGTGGTCTTGCGACAGGGCAATGCGCTCGGACCGCTCAAACTGCCGCGCCTGCTCGGCGGTCAGAGTTTCGGAAATTGCCGCGGCGTCGTCATCGGAGGGCATGCGCAGGTCGCATTTCGTTTTAAAGACGCAGCCTGTAAATAACGCAACTGCGGCTATGGCGGCCAATAGCCCGCATAGCCGTACCGCCAGCCTGACTGTCACTCTTTGATGATTATCCACAAAAAACCGTCTCCTGATAATTATGTATTGGCGCATGGATGTATCTGTACACACCGCCGCGCCCCAGCCCTCTACCGTATGGCGGAGATAGTGATATCCACCGCGCTCTCAAGCGGCACCTTCGCACCCGGCGCCGCAGACTGCGACAGCACTGTCCCCGGGACGACGGACGGGTTGTTCCGGTAATCCACCTTGCCGACCCTGAGGCCCGCCGCCTCGACCTTCTTGCGCGCCTCCGAGAGGCTCTCCCCTATTATGTTCGGCATCTCCGCGTGGGTGGGCCTGGGCCCGCGCGATATCACGAGGTCGACATTCATCGCGCGCGACGTAATCGTCCCCGCCTGCGGGAAGGTCTCTATTACCGCGTCCAACGGCTGGCTCTCGCTCCACGCCCGCCGCACGTTGCCCACGGTGAACCCGCCGCGGCTCATCTCGTTGCGCGCCTGACGCTCGTTCATCCCACGCACCGACGGCACCGTCGCCGCCTCCGGCCCGCGCGAGAGCGTCACCGCGATCTTACGCCCCTTCTTCACCATCTCCCCCGGCTCCGGGAACTGGCTGATCACCGAACCGTCGGCGACCTCCTCGTTAAACTCCCTGCCGCGCACCTCGGTGAGCAGGCCAACGCCGAAAAAAGCGTTGCGGGCGTCTTCGTGCGCCTTCCCCAGTACGTCGGGCGTCTTAACAAGGTCCCGCTGAACCCCGACTATCTTGGGCATCACAATGCGCTCAACCACAAAATAGGCCGTAAGCCCGCCCGCCGTAAAGAGAAACATACAGAGCGGCAGGAAAACCCGCCAAAAAGTCCTCTTGGGCATGCTTATCGTGTAATTCCTGTCTTTAACCTTGCCTGTCTTGCTCATAAAACAACCACCGTTTATGCGTTAGCGTTATGCATGGATATATTACAGAATATATAATATAGTATAATGCGGAGGGAATATCAAAATAAAATATATGAAGATTGATTTGCCGGATTGATTGAACCCGGCATTACCTTGTGCGGTTGGGCAGGTCGTCTATGGAAAGCACATTAGTTACGACCTTCTCTTTTCTGGTCAGAAAATACGTAAGCACCCCAACGCCTATGCCGCCCAGCGTGCCGCCGGAGATCCAGAATACCATCGGGAATTTGTCTTTGTGCAGGTATTCGGGTATTTTTTCGTTGTTCGTGGTCCACTTGTAACTGAACGAAATGATATTCTGCTCGTTGCTGACGGCGATCACCGGCAGGTAGTCGAGCTGGAAAGAGATGCGGATCATGTCGTGCCACTCCGGGTTTAGCCCCTTTATGGACTTGTTGGCGTCTACCTGCGCCTCATCAATAACGATCTCGCGGATGGGCGCCTGCTCAAGCGCGGCTATGGGCGACGAGCCGGTGCGCGCGTCCATAAACTCGAATATCAGCTTGTTCTCCTTGCGGTCTATGTCGTAGAAAAAGCTCGTGGGGCGGTCGCGGAAGATGAAGTAGCCGGTAACCGTAATCTCGTCTTCAACCGTGGAACTCGGCGAAACGGAGACCTGCAACCCCTCGATCACGGCGTTCTGGAACTCGCTGATCTCCCTGCGCGGTGGACGTACGACCCTGATGAACCCCTCGGAGGAGGCATCAACCGTGGCCCTGAAGTCGCCCAACTGGTCGAACGCCGGCTCAGGCGTAGAAGCGGACGGAGTGTTGAATTCGTCAAAAGCGTCGGCCGGAGCGGTGTACGCAGGCGCCGCCGGAGGCGGAGTATAAGCCGGAGCCGGCGGAGGCGTATAAGACGGCGTTGCGGGAGGCGGCGTGTAAACCGGCTCCTCGTACACAGGCTCAGGATCGCGATATACAGGTGGCGGCGGCGTATACACCGGCTCAGGTTCGGGCTCAGGCATAAGCGACGCGTCGTAATCGTCCCAGTCGTCGGCAAACGCAGAACCAACGGGGGCGAGCGACAGCGTCAGAGACACTATCAGATATCCGGCAACGATCTTTTTAAACGTTTTTTTCATTTGCGTTCCCAAAATTCCCCAATATACCCTATATAATATATATTACGCCATTTTATTACACAATGCAAGAAAAATAAATTATTTATTCAATTATAACCGCCGCCACGCAGTGCGTACGCTCGTGGCTGATGGACAGGTGGATAGCCGAAACCCCGATATCGGCCAGCGCAAATCGCAGTTTTTCGCAGCAAATATCAATATAAGGCCGCCCCTCCCCATCAGAAAGGACCTGAACGCTCTTCCACGACGACAGCGGCTGGACAGGCGGCGGCAGCGCCTTGTAGAACGCCTCCTTGGCCGCCCAGCGCCCCGCGTAGTATATCGCCGCGCGCGCCTCCGCCGCACGGGCGCAGAAATCCAGCTCGGTCGCGGTGTAGATTTTATTTGTAAATTTATCACCGTAGCGGGAGATTATCTTCGCGAGGCGCGGTATTTCGGCGATGTCTATTCCCATACCCTTGATTGCCATATATTATATTATATCATTGCGGAAGAGGGATGGCAATATGAATTTTATCGGCGGCTTAGATATTACCGACATCATATTTTGCGCGCTGTCCGCCGTATTGGCGATATACGGGGCGGTAGTCGTTGTCTTTATAGCGGTATTGTTCTTTAAAGGGACGGGGCGGGATGGCAGGGATAGCGCGGATGCCGGTGACGGCGTATTACCGGGAGTATCGATCGTCATTCCATTCCGCAACGAAGAGCTAAATTTAGCCGCGCTTCTGGAATCGCTGGCCAGACAGGATTACAGGGGGATGATGGAGGTTATACTTGTTGATGACCAGTCCGATGACGACGGTGTCAACACAGTTAAAGCGTTTTGTCAGGAGAACGATGGTATAGATATAAAAATCATCACCTTACAACCATCACAAGAGATAAAACTGACAAGCAAGCAGCAGGCGTTGGACCTTGGCGTTGATACCGCGTCTTATCCGTTGATAGCCTTTACCGATGCCGATATGATCCTTGAACCAAACTGGATAAAGTCGCTTGTCGATACCCATCTATCAACCCAATCCGCCCTCGTCTTCGGCCATACGGCGATAATCAACAACAAAAAAGGGTTCCTCAAACGGCTCTTCGCCCACATCGAATCTTTCCAACTCTCGTACCTCTTCAGTTTCGCCCATATCTTCGCAAAGCTGGGCCTGACCGGGTCCTGCATGGGGAACAATATCCTCGTCACCAAAGACGCGTATCAACAATGCGGCGGGCAGCGCGG
>WQTH01000043.1 GCA_009786415.1 Chitinispirillia bacterium
TCATCGTACAGTTTTGCGGTTAGGGTTGATATCAATACAGTTAAAAATAAATTTTGCGCGGATGCAAAGGTGTTGATAATGAAGATAATTGTAGCACAGACCGCCGGGTTCTGCATGGGTGTCAAGATGGCCGTCGACCGCGCGCTGGAACTGTCGGACCACAAGCCCGCCATATCTACCATCGGTCCGCTGATCCACAACAGGCAGACGATTGATATGCTGCGCCAGAGGGGAGTCAGCGCGCTTGATGAGGATAACCTGCCGGCGCCGTCTTCCACCCTGCTGATACGCGCCCACGGCGTGCCGCCAGACGTTATGGAGAGGTACAGGGGTTTGGGGTACGACATAGTGGACGGGACGTGCCCGAAAGTGAAGCGTGTACACAAAGTGATAGAGCGGCACCGCAATCTGGGCTACGAGATCATCATAACGGGGGACGAGGGGCACGCGGAGGTTATAGGTTTGCTCGGCTACGCCGGGGACAAGGGGCACCTCGTGCAGGGGCTTGACGACGTCGACAGTCTGCCGGCATTTTGCAAGGTGTGTCTGGTGTCGCAGACCACGTTCGACCGTACGCTGTTTGACCGGGTTGCTGACAAAATCAAGGTCAAGTATAGAGATGGCGATGTGATTGTCAAGAAAACTATCTGTTCGGCTACGGATGAGCGTCAGGCGGAGACGGAGCGGCTCGCGCGGTCGGTTGACGCGCTCATAGTGGTAGGCGGGCGGAACAGCGCCAACACGCAGCGCCTCGCGAGAATCGGGCAGGAGTGCGGCGTGCACACGCAGGCGGTGGAGACGGAGGAGGAGATAGAGTGGGAACCGCTGGCCGGGTGCAGGACGGTGGGGGTGACGGCGGGGGCGTCTACGCCAAACTGGATGATCAAGCGGGTCTGCGACCATCTGCAGTTTTTGAGCCAGACCAAAGAGAAGAACGCGCTGGGCGCCGTGATGCGGCTGCTTGACATAATGGCCAATCTGAATCTGTTTGTGTCTACGGGCGCGGTGGCGGCTTACTACCTTTCGTGCGTCATGCAGGGGCTTCCCTTTTCGATAGCGGGCGGGGCGATAGCGCTGTTCTACTTCATATCGGTTTACCTGTGGAACAGTTTGACGAGCCTGAAGAACACCCTGCACCTTGACATTTCGAAGTACCGGTTCTACAACAAGTACCCGCGGCGGCTGTTTATACTCTCCGGCGCGTGTATTTTGGCTGTGCTGATAATGTCTTTTCTCATAAAGGAGGATAGCAGCCTTCACACCTTCTATCTGATGCTTATATCCTGTTTCGGCGGGCTGGTGTACCACATGACCATTCTCCCCCGCGGTTTGAGGCGGTTGTTTCCGTATAAGAGTTTGAAGGATATCCCGTTGTCCCGCGATTTGTTTGTGGCGCTGGCCTGGGCTACTATACTCACGTTCCTGCCGCAGACTATTAACGGCGGCCTTGCTGTCCGGCCGGNGACTATTGCCGTATTCGCGCTCATATTTGTAATGAGTTTTTTGCGGTCGCTGATATTCGACCTGCGCGACATAGAGGGCGACCGGATAATGGGGCGCGAGACGCTTATCACGATCATCGGCGAGAAGCGCGCGCGCAAATCCATATTCATAATGATATGCGTCTGCACGGGGCTGCTTCTGATATCGCCGGCGGTTATGGGGCACAGTTATCCGGGGACGATGCAGTTCCTGTTTCAGGCGCCGGTGCTGGTTTATGCCGCGGTGTTTGTGCACTTAAACGCGAGGATCAGGCCGCACCACTCGGCGCTCTTCTGCATGCTGGCGGATGGCCTGTTCTATCTGGCGGCGCTGGGGGCGTTTGTGTCTATGGGGATGGCCGCGAAGTAAATAACAGTTTGGAGTTTTAAGTGTGGAGTTTGGAGTTTTTTGACGTTGATTTTGATCTTAACTCCAAACTCCACACTTAAAACCTACATGATTACATCCCAAACACGGTTATACTGACCTGTACAGACCACGGCCGCCCGCCGTGTTTCTCTGTTTTCATTAGCCCTAAGTACCCGCGTATGCCAACGAGTATATCGTAATCCGGGATTGCGATACCGGCCCCTAACGCCGGGCCTATCGCGAATACGTTGTTATCGGGTCTCCATTTTCTGGTGTCAAGTCTGAGCTTTTCGCGGAGGTTGAAACCTATCTGCGGGCCGAACTCCACGTAAAGAGGCAAGTCGGAGAGTATGGCGGCGTTTAATGCGGTCATGCGCAGCAGGATCGGGATTTCGAGTGTGTGCAACTCAGATTCAGCCTCGTACAGGCTCCTGTCGGACTTTCGTAAATATTCGGCGTAGGCCGTATATATGGAGTATTGCAGTTCGCATGATAGGCTCATACGTTCGTTCAGCGGCATTGCGTACACTATGCCCACCCCAACCGATAGCGAGGCGCCGAGTTCAATGGCGTCGGGATCGCCAAGGACGCTGGACTGAAAGGGAATGTGATCATATCCGGCAAAGCCGCCGATGCCAACTCCGGCGCGTATGCCAATGCCCTGGGGCAGGGCGTGGATAAGTTGCTGGCGCGGCGTATGCTGACGCACTGGATTGACGATCTCCACAGCGTCCGGCCCCGTCGGTGAGTCTGTTTCGTCTTCGGCATCTGCGGCGGGATCATCGTATTGCTCCGCAGCCGGGGCGTCGGCATCGTCCCCGGCAGGCGTAACGGCGGCAGCTGAATGTTCAGCGGGAGCCGTTGCGGCTTTTTTTGCGTCTTCGGCTTTTTGGGCTTCAGCAGCCTTTTTAGCCTCCTCCGCCTTTCTGGCGTCCTCTGCTTTTTTAGCCTCTTCCGCCTTTCTGGCATTCTCAGCTTTCTTAGCTTCCTCCGCCTTTTTGGCTTCTTCGGCCTTTTTAGCTTCCTCCGCTTTTTTGGCTTCTTCGGCCTTTTTAGCTTCCTCCGCCTTTTTGGCCTCTTCTGCTTTTTTAGCTTCCTCCGCCTTTTTGGCCTCTTCTGCTTTCTTTGTCTCTTCCGCTTTCTTAGCCTCTTCGGTGGCCTTTTTATCATCTTCCGCTTTCTTAGCGTCTTCTGCCCTCTTGGTCTCATCGGCGATCTTTGCTTCCTCGGCGGCCTTCTTATCATCTTCAGCCTTTTTGGCCTCCTCCATCAATCTGGCCTCTTCGGCCTTCTTTTCTTCCTCGGCCCGGATAGTTTCCATTAATTTAAGTGCTTCCGGGGTCAGTTCGGTTTTTGCGCCTTCCTCCGCCGGTTTGGGCTCCGGTTCGGATACCGGCATAGCTACTGCCGCCTGCTCCGCGTTTTTTTGGGCTTTGGCGGCCTTCCTGGCCTCGGCGTCAGCCTTCTTTTTGGCATCGGCCTCCGCCTTTTTGGCTCTGCGCTCCTCGGCTGCCGCCTTCTTTTTGGCATCTTCCTCCGCCTTTTTGGCCCTGCGCTCTTCATTTGCCGCAGCCTTCTTAGTGGCCTCGGCAGCCCTCTTCTCATCGGCCTCTTTCTGTCTGGCGTCCCGATGGTCTATTATTGCCGGTTCCGGCGCTGTGGGCGGGGGAGGCGGGTTGGCGGCCTTCGCTATCGCCTCGGTGTCGGGCTCGGTCGGCTCAATGAGCCGCTCCCAGGCAGGTGAATCCGCCGAAACGGCCAGGGAGACGCAAAATACAACAATAGATGCACGGATGAGGGATGAAATTTTCACGCAGTATCGTCCTTTGGTAATATTGGTGTTTTGTTATTATTATAGATACATATAATATAATAAGCGGCACTCCGTCATGCAAAAAAATAAAGATATTTGTTGATAACCGTCACCGGCACGCAAGGTAGCGCTACCGCTGACGGCGCCAAAGCCTCGGAATTATAGACACTATATACNCCCCCAGCGCCACAAGGACAATAGTCGCCCCTGCCACAGTGGCCATATAGTAGGAGAGTATAAGCCCGCACAGGCACGACACCAGCGATACCGCTACCGCGCAGAGTACATACCGCCGTATGGACGACGCGAAGTTTCGCGCCGCGGCTGCGGGGAGGATGAGGAGGGAGCTTATTACGAGGATGCCGATCCACTGGACGGCTATGGTTACGATGAACGCGACCGTCATAGAGAAAAACATGTCGTAGCGCTTAGTGTTGATCCCCCTGCTGCGGGCTATCGGCTCGTTGAAACTTATCAGGTACAGGCGGTTGAAGAGGAAGGCCCATATTGTCAGTACGGATAACAGCGTAGCTCCGATCATCAGCAAATCGGTGGCGTTGATACTCAGGAGGTCGCCGATGAGGTAGCGCGAGTAGCGGGCGAAACCGCCTTGACGCGAGAGAATCACTATCCCAAGCGCCATTGACCCTGTCATCACCAGGCTGATGACGGTATCGGCAGGCACGCTGCCCACGCGGCGCAGGAATGATATAACGCAGGCGAGCAGCAGTGCGAAGACAAGCATGGACGGCAGCGGCTGGGCGATGCCAAGGAGCGCGCCGATAGCCACACCGGTCAGCGCTGCGTGGCCCATCGCGTCTGAAAAAAAGGCCATGCGGTTGTTGATGACGAGGCATCCCGGCAGCGCGAACAATGGAGCCAGTAAAAATACCGCGAGCAGCGCGTTTTGCATGAACGAGTACTGCGCCCATTCGAAAGGCAGCAGGCCGCAGAGGGATGCCCAGATGTCAATCATCAGCCCGCCCGCCCTTCCAGATGATGGCTGATGCTGCCGTCCGACAACCGCTCCTCAATGATGACAGTCCCAAAAAATTCCCTGACGTGCCTGTCCCGCAGTATCTCGCCGGGTGTCCCGCTGCAGACCACTGTCCGGTTAAAGAATATCAGCCGGTCCGCATATTTTGCCGACCGTGACAGATCGTGCGATACCATCACTATCGATAAATCGTACTTAGCGCGAAGCTCGCTGATCATCGCGTAGAACAGGTTAAGCCCTGCGGCGTCGATCCCGCTTACAGGCTCATCAAGCAGGAGGATGTCGGGGCGGGGNGTTAATGCTAATGATAATATGACGCGCTGGAGTTCTCCGCCGGACAGGCATCCTAATTTTCTGGATATCAAATGCGCGGCATCAACAGCGCCCAGAGAATCAAGCGCGGCCTTTTTGACCTTTTTATCCCTGAAAAGCCACCGTGGCCGCGATGTCAGGCTCAACGCGAATAAGTCCTCAACGGTCATGGGGGCGGCAGGGTCAAAAGCTATCTTCTGCGGGACGTAGCCGATGCGCGGCTTCATCCGCTCGTTGTTGTTATCCCCGTAGCGATGAAAAAATATCTCCCCAGTAAACGGCAGCTCGCCGGCGATTGCCCGCAATAGCGTCGTCTTGCCGGCGCCGTTTGGCCCGGTAATTACCGAGAATTCCCCGCAGTGAAAATGCAGGTTGACCCCGTCAATAATTGTGGTATTGCCGGATGATACGGACAGGCTGCTGATTTTCGTGCAGCACCCTCCGCATGTTGCCGGTGATGAAAGTTCGGTGTTCGTCGTCAGAACCTCCATCCGGGGGCGATTGATAAGCGCGGGCCGCCCATGAATACGAAATTTTCCGTAAACCAGTCTGCGGCAAATTGTATTACGTGCACAGTACCTCCCGGCAGCAGTAAAAAAAATATTGCGTTCATTGCAAGTTTCTTGAATCTGTTAAATGACGTTCCATATCGGATAAAAATACATTATTGCGGCGTAAGAGATGTTCTTTTTGTAAATTTTTTGCGGATATTTGCGAAAATCACCTCAGCGCTTCCTTTATTGTGGATATATTTTTCTCCATCGCTTTTGTATACGCGTCCAAATCATCCGGTCCCGATGTAATCATGTCCAATTCAAACATCGGTACGCCGGTTTTGCCGGAGATCATTTTTGAGATGGGGGAGTGGCGGCCCTGTTCGGCGAAAATCGCGTTTGGCCTCTCCCGCTCTATGAGCCTGATTGTCCTGACAATCTCCTGCGCGCCCGGTTCTACGCCGGGTTCCTGCTCCACTGTTACTGTTACCGTCAGCCCCAGGTCCCTTGCGAGGTACTCGAACCCGTTGTGGGTGACTGCTATTTTCTTATTGTTGACGGACGAAAAATCTCCTTGTGCCGATTCCATTAATGCTGTCAGCTGATTGACGTACCTTTGCGCGTTGCCGGCATAGATATCAGCGTTTGCTGCATCCGCCGCCGACAGTCCCGCCGCGATATTTTTTATCTGGGCGATATGGTTTTCGATGCTCATCCACGCGTGCGCGTTCACGCCGCCGTTATTCTCTATATGGTGATTGTGGTGGTGGTCATGGGAGTGATAACTGCCGGTGCGCGTGCAGTTCGGCATGAACGCTATGCCTTCGCCCGCGTTGACGACCGTCAACCCGGTGTTTGCCGATGCCGCCTTGTCCAAAAACGTGTCCATCCCTCCGCCGTTGATTATCAGCGCCGCGGCCTTTTCTATCAGCATCGCGTCGGCTGTGGTCATCTGATAGTCGTGCAGGCATCCGGCCGCGGTTGGCGCCATATTGACGATGCGCGCGCCGGAGGCGCCCGAAGCGATGTTCAGCGCGGCGATGTACATGGGGTAGAACGAGGCGGCGATGATCTTCCCATCACCGGCTGCCCCCGCGTTTCCGCCGCCCGTATTTTTGTCGGCGCATCCCCATATTGTAGCCAGAGATATTAATAGTGCCGATGATATCGGTATCACCGGCACAAATCGTTTTGCCATTATGCTGCGCAATCCGTGTTAATTATAAATAGCGGCGGTTTAATCGCCGAAATCGCGGAACCCGCCGAGCCACCCGCCCGATTCGCCTGAGCCGCCCGAACTGCCCGAACCGCTTGAGCCGCCGGAGCTGCCCGAACCCCCCGACCCACCCGAACCGCCGGATTCGCCAAAGAGCCCGGAATCGCCCGATTCGCCGAACCCGCTGAAAACGCCGGGGGTGGAGAAGCCGCCTATCTCCTGTACGTCATCCTCAACCTTTTTGGGGGCGGAAGCTGATTTCGTCGCGGACTCTATAACGGGCATTTTGATGGGCATCCTTTCTCCGCCTTCAATTGCCGCGACCGCTTTCTCCGCCAGTTCCCTCAAATCCTTGTTTTCGTCCGACGAGGCCATTCTTTTGAGTCGCGGCAGCGCGTTTTTGGCCTCCGGGCCCATACGCCCGAGCACGTATATTATCATGCCGCGTATCTCGTCGGTCCTGCTTGTCTCAACGTTTCTGAGCAGCGACGAGACGCCGACGTCCCGCATATCTAAGAAGTGCCCTACCACCATTTCGCGGATTTTATCGTCTTTGTCCACGAGCAGCCTGATCATGATGGGGATGCAGGTGTTTGGGAAAGGGTTGAACTCGCGCATGGCGTTCACCACGGCGCGGCGGACGTTCTGGTTCTGGTCTTCCATGCCTACGAATATTGCCGCGACGACGCCGTCTATGCGGGGGTCTACCCGGCCAAGGGCGTAGAAGGCGTACTCTCGCACGTCGGCGTCTTCGTCCCGGCAGGCGGCGAGGATGATTGGTACGAGCTTTGGGTCCCGCGGCGCGGCGCGCAGCTCCTTGGCGGCCTGTATGCGCTCGCTTACGTTTTTGCTCGCCATGCGCTTTTCGTAGGTCTTGTGCGAGGCCGCGCAGGAACAGAGCGCCGCGAGGGTGAGGCAGAGGGCGGTTAAGGCCAATTTTTTAAGGGCAGGCATGTTATAGACATCCTTTCTTTAACAAAAAAGCGNCTCCCCGGTGGCGGATCGGCGCTTTTTTGTACAATAAAATGGTAGCGAGGGCAGGATTTGAACCTACGACCTTTGGGTTATGAGCCCAACGAGCTACCGGGCTGCTCCACCTCGCGATATATCTTTTTAGAGAAAAATATCATCCCAGTACTACTAATATACATCATTTGGGGCCGAAAGTCAAACTTTTTTTAAAAAATCGGAAAAAAAAGGGCGGACCGGCCGGTCCGCCCTCAATAAATCCCGTAATTGCAGGCTTAGAAATCCATCAAATCGTCGTCGTCCAATGGTATGATTTCCTGCGATTTGGCCGCTTTCATGGTCTGCGTGGGCTTTTTCACCGCCGGCATGGACTGCGTCCTCTTGTCGGGGAGCGCGGCCATATGTACCGTCTTGCCGCCCGGCGCAGGCAGCTTTGCGGGGGGCTTGTTGCTGGCCTGGCTGATATTGAAGGTGGAGACCAGGTTCGCGAGCTCGCTGGCCTGGCTGGAGAGCTCCTCCGCCGCGCTCGCCGACTCCTCGGAGTTGGCCGCGTTATTCTGCGTAACCTGATTCATCTGGGCCACGGCGGTGTTGACCTGCTCTATGCCCAGCGCCTGCTCGTTCGACGCCGCCGCGATCTCGGCGATGAGGTCGGCCACCTTGTTTGCGCGCTCGGTCGTCTTGTCGAGCGCCGCAGCCACCTCCTCGGTGATCTTCACGCCGCCCTCGGCGTTCTTCACCGACTCCTCGATCATGTTGGCGGTGTTCTTGGACGCCTCGGCCGAGCGCATCGCCAGGTTTCGGACCTCCTCGGCGACCACCGCGAAGCCCTTGCCGGCCTCTCCCGCGCGGGCGGCTTCCACCGCCGCGTTGAGCGCCAGAAGGTTCGTCTGGAAGGCGATATCGTCGATAGTTTTCAATATCTTAGCCGTGTTGTCGGACGACGTTTTGATCTCGTTTATCGCGACCGCCATACGCTTCATCGCCTCGTTGGCCTCGCTAACCGACGTTACGGCCTCGCCGACCATGTTCTTGGCCTGGGTCGAGTTGTCGGCGTTCTGCTTGGTCATGGAAGACATCTCTTCGAGGCTCGACGAAATCTCTTCGAGCGAGCTTGCCTGCTCGTTGGCGCCCTCGGCGAGCGACTGCGCGCCGCCGGAGATTTCGCCGCTGGCGCTCGTTACCTGCCCAACCGCCTCCGACACCTGCCCAAGCGCCTCGTCGAGGCTCTGCACCACGGTGTCGATGTTCTTCTTCATCCGCGCGAACTCGCCCTGATAGTCATTTGTCAGGCGTACCGTCAGGTCTTTGTGCGCCGCCTGTGAGAGCACTTTGCCGCCGTCGTCTATGATGAGGGCGCGCAGCGCCTCAATGGTGTTCTTGAGCGCCGGGCCGATATCGTCGTCCTGACCCGCGATTTTGACGTTTGCGCTCAGGTCGCCGGCTGAGATCAATTTCATCGCCCCTACGATCTCCTTATCCATATGCGCCGAGAAGTTGTCCATGGCCTTGGCCATCATGCCGAGCTCGTCGCCGCGCGTCATGTTGAGCCGCGTTTTCATGTTGCCGCGGGCCATATTGCTAAGATTCTCCATTACTACCTTGAGCGGGCTGCTGATGCTGTTTGCCAGATACCAGCCCAAACCGACGCCAATGCCGGCACCCGCTATTATAAGTATCCATATCAATGTTTCCATGCTTCTGTATAGTTCCGTACACGCGTTCCAGGAGTCTCTGGCGAGTTCATCAATCAATGCAGCCAACTCAGAGCTCGTCGATAAGAGGGTCTCCGCAGGTTTTGCGCAGGCGCTCAGAGCCACCCTGTACTCGGGTTCGAGCTCGGACCTCTTTTTGGAGGCCAACTCCATAACGGCCGCAGCATTAGCTATATAGTTGTCCAATTCCTTACTCATCGTTGCAAGGTACGCCTTCCCTTTTTCGCTGGTCAGAATGGAGTCGAGGCGGGCGAGGGCTCCCTTGGCCCGCTCTTTGGCATCGGCGACAGTCTCTAACTGCTCCTTGTACTCATGGTCGTTTGCGTCGGGCAGCGTGCGCATGGCGTTCCGCAGACGCATCAGCTGGAGCTGGACATCGCCTACCGCGCTGACGCCGCCCACCCGCCGGATGTACATCTCGTCGTTCATATGGTCGAGTTGACTGGCTGCGTTAATGCCCTCGTAGCCGATAAACGCCGCTATTGCCACGACTATAAGGAAGCCGGCAATAAGTTTTGGTGCTACTTTGATGTTGTTAAGCATAAAACTGCTCCTTTCATGAAGCATAGTTAATATTAAAGGATAAATTGTTTTCCAATCCATATTATAGATTTAGGATTTAAAAAAATCAATACCATTCCATAAAGATGTGGTTTTTTTTTCAAAAGCTTGTCAGGAAGTGGGGGGCGCGGGGCAAGAAAGTGTCAAAAAGCTGTCATCATTGCAAAAAAACGAGGTTTTTGGGGGTGGCGCCGGAATGGCGTAAAAAAAAATAAAAAAAAAGCTTGTTTAGCGTACACTATTATATATTTTATACGTTGGTGTGATACGCGCCGTTGCGTATGGTACCTTAAAACCTTGTCAACAAAAGGACGCTTGGGGCTAAATTATGGGACTTTTTCCGGTTTTTTCGAATGATCTGGGGGTCGACCTCGGGACTGCTAACACGCTTGTATACGCCCGCGGGCGGGGGCTTCTTATCGACGAGCCCTCCGTTGTGGCGGTGGACAAGAACAGCAAGAATGTTGTCGCCATCGGCCTTGAGGCTAAGCGGATGCTTGGCCGCACCCCCGGCGAGATCATGGCCATACGCCCCATGAAAGACGGGGTTATCGCCGATTTCGACCTGGTTGAGCAGATGCTCAAGTATTTCATCCGCAAGGTACAGAAGTACAGTTTCTACTTCAGGCCGCGCGCGGTCATAGGCGTCCCGTCGGGCATCACCGAGGTTGAGAAGCGGGCGGTGGTAGACTCCGCCGAGAGCGCCGGTGTGCGCGAGGTGTACCTCGTGGCCGAGACAATGGCGTCGGCTATCGGTATGGGCATCCCCGTTGAGGAGCCGTCGGGTAATATGGTTATAGATATAGGCGGCGGCACGGCCGAGATCGCGGTTTTGGCGCTAAACGGAATGGTTTGCGATATGTCGGTGCGCATCGGCGGCGACGAGATGGACGAGACCATTGTCTCCTACCTCAAGAAGACGTACAATCTTCTGGTCGGCGAGAGCACCGCCGAGCAGATCAAGATACAGATAGGTTCGGCGTTCCCGCTGGAGGACGAGCTGGAGATGGAAGTCAAGGGTCGCGATTTGGTCGCCGGCATACCCAAGACGCTGCGCATAACCTCCACCGAGATTCGGGATGCGCTCAATGAGCCAATATCTATAATAGTAGAGGCCGTAAAGCAGGCACTTGAGCAGACCCCGCCTGAGCTTTCGGCCGACATCCTTGACAAGGGAATCATCATGACAGGCGGCAGCTCGCAGCTTCGCGGGCTTGACGAAAGGATTCGGCAGGAGACGAACCTGCCGGTGAACGTTATTGACGACCCGATGACTTGCGTCGCCCGCGGCGCCCTCAAGATCATCGAGGAGTTCGACAAGTATCACCCGGTGCTGATGTCAACCGGTAAGCATGGAAAATAATGCGCTGGCTAACTGAGTTAATCATACGTTACCGCAACATCTGCTCGCTGGTGCTCACGACCCTGCTCAGCGTGCTCATGATAACTGCGCCGGCCGGCAAGCAGGAGAATGTCGCGCGTTATTTGACCATGACTGTATTTTATCCGGTCGCCGCGACTATTTCTCAGGTTACAAATTTCACGCGGGTCTACACCGAAAACAAGCGCCTTCATCAGGAACTCGCCGAGCTCAGCACGCAATTGCAGTTTATACGCGACCAGTCTTCCGAAAACCAGCGCCTGCGCGGCCTGGTAGGTTTTGCCGAGAACACCCTTTACAAGCTCACGCCGGTGAGGGTGGTGGCGCGCGACCCGTCGCAACAGTACAGGAGCGTGGTGGTAGCCGGCGGCACGGCTCAGGGCGTTTCAATGTTTATGCCCATTGTGGGTGAGCACGGCGCGGTGGGCAAGGTTGTGCAGGTTATGGGGAATATGTCTATGGTGCAGCTTTTGCGCGACCCGTCCAACCGCACGAGCGTTATGGTGTACCGTTCCCGCGCGGTGGGTATCTTGCAGACGGATAACGGCCGGGACTTCTTCGTGCGCCTGCGCAACCACGAGGATGTGAAGTCCGGCGACACCATTACCACCTCCGGCCTCGGCGGCATTTACCCCAGAGGGCTGACGGTAGGGTACGTAACCAACATAGACGACAGGAGCAACCTGCTGTTCAAGCGGGCATACATAAATTTTTCAGTTAATTTTGATAAATTGGAGGAGCTTTTCGTGATGCGTCTGTCCCCGCAGTGGTCGGCGCAGAAGTCGGAGATAGATTCCATAAAATTTTAAAGGCGGTTTTGGGGAGTGTGGAGTTTTTTGACGTTAACTCCAAACTCTGCACTCAAAACCGGATGTGTCAGACCTATAATAATATAGTAAAGGTACAGCGGCATTATGAACAGTGTGTTGAAATGGGCCGGATGGTTTTTGTTGTGTGCGATTCTGCAGAGCACGCTCGTGCCCCATATTGCCATAATGTCGGTGAAGCCAGACCTTCTGCTGCTCNCCCTTTTCTGTTTGGCGATCAGCGCCGGTATAATGCCTGCCGTGTTCGCAGGCTTTCTTGTGGGGCTCGGTCAGGACCTCTTCTCGGCGGATCTTCTCGGCCAGAACGCGTTGGCCATGACCGTCACCGGCGCGCTGTGCGGGCTTTTCAACGAGCGCGTGATGCGCCTTGACCCGATTATGCGGGTGGTGCTGCTTCTCGCGGCGTTTATTTTCCTCGACATCATAATTATGGTGGTTCATATAGCGACGTCGGGAGGTGCGGCGTCGGCAATATTCTCGGAGCTTCTGGTAGTGACCCTGCCCAGGGCCGTTTACACGCTCTTCTTCGCGGCGTTCCCGTTCATTTGGTCGAACGTTATCAAGCCCCAGCGGCTCGTGGGCTGAACGGCGTATGGCTACCGGAAAAAGGCTTCAGGATGAATCCCACGAACGGCGGGGCAGAAGCGTAATCATAGCTATCGTCTGCTCGCTTTTCTTTGCCGTACTGCTCGTGGCCTTGTACCGGTTGCAGATTCGCGACGCCGAGACGAACATCCGCCTTTCAAACGAAAACAGTATGCGTGAGAGCATCGTCCTCCCCCCGCGCGGGCGTATTTTGGACAGGAACGGCCTTGAACTGGCGCGCAACCGGCCCTCTTACTCAATATGCGTGCTGCCCTACAAGCTGCGCAACCGCGATGCCGTCATTCAGTCGCTGTGCAAAATCCGCGACACGGACGGGACCGCAGTTTTTGACAGCGCGTCGCTTGCCCAGCAGTTCCGCCGCGCCAACTCAAGGCGGTTCGACCTCACGCGCATAAGGGAAGACGTGTCGATTGAGCTCGTCAGCATTATCGAGGAGCGGTACATTGAGCTGCCGGGGATTGTGGTGGAGACGGAGTCGCGCCGCGAGTACCCCTATGGCGCCGCCACGTTCCATGCGGTCGGTTATATGGGGGAGATACCCGAAAAGGAGTTCGACACGCTGCGCAACCAGGACTACTATTGGGGCGATCTGATGGGGCGCGCGGGGTTGGAGCGGTATTACGAGAGCGTGATGCGCGGCAAGTGCGGCCGGGAGTATCAGGAGGTGAACGCGTTCGGCAAGAGCATGGGCGCTGTGTCGCACATTCAGAGGATAGAGCCTGTGTACGGCAACGATCTCTACCTTTCGTTGGATATCAACCTGCAGCTCGCGGTCCAAAAAGCGTTCCCCGACTCGCTCAAGGGGGCGGTGGTCGCGCTTGACCCGCGTAGCGGCGACGTGCTGGTCATGTACAGCAACCCATCCGTAGACCCCAACATCTTCTCGGCGGCCACATCGGTCAAGGGCAGGACATGGGCTGCGGTGGCGTCCGATCGCAACCTGCCGCTCAACAACCGCGCCATAGCGGGCGTATACCCGCCAGGCTCCACGTTCAAGCCCCTGACCGGGATAGCGGGGCTCTCCACCGGCAAGATAACCAGAGATACAAGAATGTCGGCCACCTGCGGCGGGAGCTACCGGTTCGGCAGCCGCGTCGCCAAGTGCCACAAGCCGCCCCCGGGCCACGGCACCACGAACTACATCATGGCGAACCAGTGGTCGTGCAACGTTTACTTCTACCAGCTGGGCCTGATGCTCGATGACGACAACATCAACAAGTATGCCCGTATGTTCGGCCTCGGCGCCCTAACCGGCATTGATCTGCCGGGCGAGCGTATGGGTTATCTGTCGGGCGAGGCGGCCTACAACGAGCGGTTCGCGAACCGCGGATGGCGCTGGACGCGGGGGCTTGTAATGGATCTCGCAATAGGCCAGCAACAAGTGCTCACCCCGTTGCAGCTCGCCGTTATGGTAGGCGGGATGGGCAATTCCAAAGAGATCTACAGGCCGCACCTCGTAAAGGAAGAGCGCAACAAGGAGGGTATACTCGTTTCGCAGTCCAAAGACTCCGTTATAGGTAAACTGGCTCTCAACCAGTACACGATAGACGTGACGCACGAGGCGCTCTCGGCTGTGGTGAAGCCGGGTGGTACGGGTACGCGCGCGGCGGTGCCGGGGATCACCGTAGGCGGCAAGACCGGCAGCGCGCAGAACCCCCACGGCGACAAGACGCACGCGGTTTTTATAGCCTGCGCGCCGGTGGACGACCCCGTAATTTCGGTGGCTGTAGTGGTGGAGAACGCGGGTGGCGGCGGAGCCATGGCCGCGCCGGTCGCCGGAGTGCTCCTGAAACAATTTTTCTCAGAAAACGAAAGCGGCAAAGCCGTTTACGCAAAGCTGAACCCCGACTCGCCGCCCTTGAGCCTCAGGTTGGCGCAGGAGTCGAGGCAGGCCGCCGCATGGGCGGCAAGGCAGAGGGCCGAACAGAGGGCGCTGGCCGAAGAGGACGCGGGCGCATCGCAGCTCTATCAGGGCAGGCGGGAGGGGAACCAGTGAACAGCCGCTCGACAGCACATACAAACAGCCCGCACAAACACGCACCCGAAAAGGATGGTAACCGATGATAGACGATCTGCGTAAAAAGAACCGTCTTGACCTGCCGCTTCTGTTTACTGCCATAACGCTTTGGGTGATGGGGATATTTTTGGTCTACAGCGCGACCTACATTCACGAGAGCGGCCCGCTTGCCGGGCTTTACAAGCAGCAGATCATCTGGTTTGGGATGGCGCTCGCCATAATATTCGTAATAGTGGCGATCCCAGGCCGCTGGCTATTCAACGGCGCGTACATTTTCTACGGGTTCTCGCTGTTGCTGTTGCTGATGGCGATAGTCGCGGGCGTAAATGTTATGGGCGCGCAGCGGTGGATATCCTTAGGCGGGTTCAAGATACAGCCGTCGGAGTTTGCCAAGGTGGGGCTGCTTCTGGCGCTGGCAAGATACCTGAGCGAGAAGACCGTGTCGCTTAATAAGATCACATCGTTCATAGTCCCCGGACTGATTATACTCGTACCGTTCGCGTTAGTTATGAAACAGCCGGACCTTGGGACCGCGCTCGTTTTCTGCACGGTGGCGCTGCCGCTCTTCTACTGGAGCCGCCTGAGCCTGCTTGAGGTGTTCTACATAGTCTCCCCGCTCCTATCCCTGCTGCTCGCGGCAATCCCGCTTCTGCTCTCGTTCAGCAGCGGTACCAGCTGGGGCATATTCGAGTCTATACCGTGGGGCATATTCTTCATTATAGTAATAGGTGTGCTCTACATCACGCGCTCGCCGATATTCCTGTGGATAGGCGTGATAACGACCAACATCTTCACATCAATTATAATAACGGTGATCTGGGGTTCGTTTTTGAGAGACTACCAGAAGATGCGCATTATCAGCTTCATGAATCCGCAGCTCGATCCGTTCGGTGCGGGGTATCAGGTCATACAGTCCAAAGTGGCGGTGGGCTCAGGCCACATCTTCGGCAAGGGGTACCTGCAGGGCACGCAGTCGAGGCTCTCGTTTCTGCCCGAACAGCACACCGACTTCATCTTCTCGGTGCTGGGCGAACAGTTCGGGATTGTAGGGTGCTCGATTGTGATACTGCTGTTCCTGTTCCTGATTATACGCGGGCTTATGGTAACCCACAACTGCCGCAACCGTTTCCTGAATCTGTTAGCGGTGGGCGCCTCAGCTATCCTCTGTTTCCACGTATTCGTAAACATCGCCATGACCCTCGGCATGATGCCGGTAACAGGACTGCCGCTCCCCTTCCTCTCCTACGGAGGATCTTTCACGATAACCGTGGCGATACTGATAGGCCTGCTGCTGAACGCGCGGGTTACGGATCAGGATTTCTGACGGTGGGGGCCCGCCATATCATAATCCGCCCCGAAATCCCGGCAGACTACTATACAATATTGAGGTTGACCTACGACGCATTCCTGTCGGCCGATAATCCCGGCCGGTGCCGTGTGGACGAACACTTTTTGATCCACCTGCTGAAAGATTCGCCAAACGTCATCCCCGAACTGCGCTTGGTCGCGGAACGTGGCGGCGAGATTGTCGGGCATATCATCTATACAAAAAGCAAATTCAAGCGCCCGGACGGCACGGAGACCGGCACAATCACATTCGGCCCGCTCTCCGTCTGGCGAAAATGCCAAAGGCAGGGCATAGGCAAAGCCCTCGTCCTGCACAGTATCCAAAAAGCGAAAGATATGGGATTTGGAGCTGTGCTGATCACCGGCCACCCGGAGTATTATCCTAAATTAGGGTTCAAACGCGCAAGCGAATACGGCCTGGCCTATATGGACCCCACCGTCACCGATGCGTTCATGGCGTACGAACTCATCCCCGGTTATTTGCAAGGCGGCGGCGTATGCCACTTCATGGCCCCGGAGTATGACTTGTCGGACAGGGACGACACCGGCTTCGAGGAGTTCCACCGCCGTTTCATGGCTGAACATTTGGGGGGTAGCGGGAGCGCCGTTACTCCCCGATGATCTTAATAAGCACCCTTTTGGAGCGCCGCCCGTCGAACTCGCCGTAGAATACCTGCTCCCACGGGCCGAAGTCGAGCCGGCCGTTGGTTATCGCAATCACGACCTCGCGGCCCATGACCTGGCGCTTGAGGTGGGCGTCGCCGTTGTCCTCCGAGCCGTTGTGGCGGTAGCGGGAGACGGGCTCGTGCGGGGCGAGGCCCTCAAGCCAGTCGTCGAAGTCGCGGATGAGGCCGCGCTCGTCGTCGTTTATGAAGACGCTGGCGGTGATGTGCATCGCGTTGACCAGACACAGCCCCTCGCGGATGCAGCTTTCGCGCAGGGCGGATTCTATCTCCGGCGTGATGTTCATGTAATCGCGCCGGCTGGTTGTGTTGAACGTCAACTCCTTGCGAAACGATTTCATCTGCTTTCCCTCCGTCAGTTTTTTGTTATCAGGCATTGCCGGGGCGGTTTTTTAACCCGCCCCGGCGGCGTCAATCTGTCACCATTAATTCAATCCCAATTACATTGTTAAACAGCCATCATCTATCCAAACCCAAAGACCTGATCATCCTGTCGTCCTCATCGATCCCCGCGCCCGGCGTAGTCAAATAGCCGCCGGTAATGTAACCGTTTGCCCCAGCGTGGAATATTAATGATTGCAGCTGACCCAGATTCTTCTCGCGCCCGCCGCATACTTTTATCGTTGCCTTTGGTATCGACAGGCGGAACAGCGAGACGATCTTGAGCAGCTCTAACGGCGATTCGTTAAGCGGCCTGACCCGCGTGCCGGGAACCGCGTTCAGGAAGTTTATGGGTACAGTGTCAACGCCTAACCCCCGCAGCTCCACGCACATTTCAATCCTCTGCTCCCAAGACTCTCCCATCCCAAATATCCCCCCGCAGCAGACTTTCAACCCAGCAGACTTAGCGCGTTTTACGGTGTTGATCCGGTCATCATAAGTATGCGTGGTGACGATGCTGCCGAAGAACGAGCGGCTCGTCTCCACATTGTGATTATAGCACGCCACCCCCGCATCGCGCAGCGCTTTAAATTCATCATCACCCAGTATCCCCAGCGACGCATGCTTCTCCCCGCCGTCCCCGCAGTCAATCAGCGCCTTGATGACGGCCCTGAACTCGCCATCCCCAAGTTTCCTGCCGCTTGACACCACGCAGAACGGCAGCCCCCTCGCCCACGCCTCGTTACAGTTACGGACGATCTCATCAGGGCCAGCCAGCCCCTGTACTTTGACATCCGCCTTATTGTGGGACGACTGGGTGCAGAACGCGCAGTCCTCACCGCATCCGCCGGACTTGATGTTCATAAGCGTGCAGGGATCAACGCCATCATTATAAAAATGCCGCCGCGCCTGATCCGCCGCGGCAAAAAGCAGCGTAACCCTGTTCAACGGCCAGGCGGCTACGGTACGCATATCATCTTCCGATATGCCGCTGCCAAGCGCATCGTTGTACAGGCGTTCCGACAGCTTAAAGTAGTTCATCGTATAAAGATACTATAATCCGCGTCGGGAAAACAAGTTTTTCGGATACGGCAAACTCCGGCGCGCCTTAAAATAAAGNTGCCGCAGCGGAAGGCAGGGCTCGCCCTGTCTTCCGCGCGGCAGCGCATTCAACACATTAAAGTTCTACCATCTCACACTCGTCAAGCGGCACGATGTCATTGGCCCCGGCGGTTTTACCCGTTTTTATGGCCGGTCTCACTGCCGGTGCCCTTCCGCTGTATACGGAGAGCGCCGGTATGCGGACCGCAGAGGACCTCGGCGACGGCCTGGCGGATATCCTGAGCTGCGAGCTGAGCTTGAACCTGCTTACCATGCTCGCGAGTTCGGAGGCCTGGCTCGAGAGCTCTTCCGCCGCGCTTGCCGACTCCTCGGAGTTCGCCGCGTTTTGCTGCGTTACAGAGTTCATCGACGCCACCGAGCTGTTGACCTGCTCAACGCCCTGTGCCTGTTCGTTGGACGCGGCGGCGATCTCGCCTATCAGATCGGCTACCTTTCCCGCCTCTACCACCGTCCGGCTTAACGCAGTCGCGACCTCTTCGGTGAGCGCCACGCCGTCGCCGGCGCTTCTCCCCGACGCTTCGATCATGCCGGCGGTGCTCTTCGCGGCGTCCGCAGAGCGCATCGCAAGGTTGCGCACCTCTTCGGCGACTACCGCGAAGCCCTTGCCGGCATCGCCCGCCCGCGCCGCCTCGACCGCCGCGTTGAGCGCAAGCAGGTTCGTCTGGAACGCGATCTCGTCAATCGTCTTCAATATCCTGGCGGTATTGTCCGACGACTCCTTAATATGCTGAATCGCCTTGCCCATGCGCTGCATGGCATCGTTGGCGTCGTTCAGCGACGCGCCGGCCGAGTCTACCATGTGCTTGGCCTGCACAGAGTTGTTGGCGTTCTGCTTCGTCATGGAAGAGATCTCCTCAAGGCTCGACGATATCTCTTCAAGCGAACTCGCCTGATTGTTTGCGCCCTCGGCAAGCGTCTGCGCGCCGGAAGATATTTCGCCGCTCGCGCATGACACCTGCGATACAGCCTCGGCCACCTGCATCATGGCTTCGTCGAGGCTCGCCACTACCATGTTTATGTTCTCCTTCATCCTCGCGTACTCGCCCTTGTACTCGCCCTGCATACGCAGCGACAGGTTCTTATGGGCCGCGGCGTCGAGCACGCTGCCGCCGTCGTCTATTATGAGCGCGCGCAGAGAGTCGATCGTGCGCTTTATCGCCGGGCCTACCTCGTCATCGGGGCCGGATATGGAAACATCCGCGCTCAGGTCGCCCTCGGAAATTTTCTGCATCACGCCTATAACATCCGACTGCAGCGCGTCGGCGAACCTGTCCATATTGTCGGCCATTACGCCGATCTCGTCGCCGCGCTTCATGTTAAGCCGCATACGCAGATTGCCGTCGCCCATCTTGTCCAGCATCTCAACCGTCTTGCCGAGCGGCTTGCTGATGCTGCGCGAGAGCAAGACGCCAAGCATTATGCTGATAATCGCGCCGAGCACCACAAGGACAATGAGCAGTTTGTGGATATGCTCGTACGTCGCGCTGCTGTTCACCCACGCTGATTTCGCGTATTCGGCAATCCGGTTGTTCAGCTCTTCGCTCTTCGCGCTGAGCTGCAATAACGGGGTCTTGGGCCTGTCCACCACCGCCGCGTACTCTGGTTTCAGCGTCGAGCGGTTCCCGGCGTGCGACGCGGTTACCACATCTTCCACAAGCGGCTTTACGTCCTCGTACTGTTTTTTTACCGATTCCAATAGCGCCCTCGTGTCATTGGCAATCAATATGCCCTCCATAACTTTAATCTCAGCCTCAACCTTCGCCTGCGCAGTGCGGAGGTTTTGAACCTGTGCCTTATAGAGCTCCTCGTCGCCGCACTGCATAGTGCGAATTGCCACACGCATAAGGGCCACGTTCTCTACGATGGTTCCTACCGAATTGATGCCGGCTNCCCGCCGTACATACAACTCATCGACAAGCGAGTCCATCTTGGACGTACTCGTTATTCCAATAACGCCGATAAACGCGGCAATAGTGGCCACAACGAGGAATCCCATTGTTAATTTTGTACCTACTTTAACATTGTTTAACATAGTACCGCTCCTTTCAGTTGGCCAATCAAAGCCACGCCGCGCGCCGCCGCCCGATTGATATTATTATTTTTCACTGCCTGATTTAAGAATCCCCGCCAGAGAGACGCCGGGGGCACTACATACTATTCGAATAAAGTAGGAGGGTTATTGCAGAAAATCGCGGATTTATACCGAAAACACGC
Source organism: Chitinispirillia bacterium (assembly GCA_009786415.1). Lineage (GTDB taxonomy): Bacteria > Fibrobacterota > Chitinivibrionia > Chitinivibrionales > Chitinispirillaceae > GUT77. Next base: position 20,507 of record WQTH01000043.1, read on the forward strand.
GTAGCGGGGGTAATTTGGGGCCTGCAAGCCCCCTATTATAAAGACCTTTGCCGTCAATACCGCGCCGAATTTTCGCTTTCACGCCTCATTTTAAACCATTGCCACAATCTATTTCAGCGGGGGAAGACCGGCATAATGTATATTAACTGCGTGGACTGCGCCTGACGCGCTCGGCGTGTTCTATAACGAATTTATCAATAGAAATCGCGTTAGGTTATCCATGCAATACACCAATATCATAAAATCGCCGATAGGAGCCCTTACCGTATCAAGCGACGGTGATAATATTACCGGGCTTTGGATTGAGGGGCAGAAGTATTTTGCGCCGGGTTTGGGGGATGATGTTGCAGAAAAGAGTATCCCCTTATTTAAGGATGTACGGAAATGGCTTGATATATACTTTTCCGGCAATGAGCCTGATTTCGCGCTGCCGCTTATGCCGGAGGGGACCCCGTTTCAGAAGGCGGTGTGGGATATCCTTGGCAGGATACCTTACGGGAAGACGGTTACATACGGAGATATCGCAATGCAATACGGCGTAAAGAATAAAGGCAAGCGCACATCCCCCCGTGCTGTAGGCGGCGCGGTGGGGCGCAATCCGATTTCCATTTTAATCCCCTGCCACCGGGTGATTGGGAAAGACGGAAACCTCACTGGATACGCAGGGGGTGTTTCGAAAAAGCGGTTGCTTTTACAGAGCGAGACGCCTTTGGGGCGCTGTGGGATGTAGGTAATATACGTTATGGGCCGGCGGAATGCAAGGGAGGATAAATTATTTGCGGCATCCATAAAAGAGATTTTGATAGAGGTCCTCCCAAAGATACCGATGCCAAATTGGTGCTGCCGGATATTACGGTGGTGCGGGAGTAGGGGGGGCCTCTCCGATTGGAGAGGCCAATTTTACGCTGTTCGTTTCTTTACAGTTTCCGGATTTCGTCTACTGAGAGTCCGGTGATTCTGGCGATGGTTTCTGGGGGTATGCCTTCGGCGATCATGGCGTTGGCGTTTTTCTGCCGTTCTTCCGCTACGCCCTCAGCCTTACCTTCAGCCTTGCTCTCCTCCTTAGCCTTTTTAATTTCCTCCTTGGCCTTATCGCGATAATAAGCCCGCCTGGCTTTCTCGTCGGCTATGGCCATCACGCGGTAGACGTATTCGTCGCGCACCCTCTGGTCTGCGCTCGCTTCTTCCAGTACCTCCAACGCGCGCCTCATCGGCTTGCTCTTCTGCACTACAGCCATATAATCCTCCCTTTTCTCAGATTTAATAAACTTAAGCCAATCCTCCAATTTACCACCCCCGCCCGCCGGCAGTTTAGGCAGTTCAAGGGTGTGAACCGCTTTCAACCCGTGCAGTTCGAAATGCTCCGTCTTCTCCAGCGTACCGAATTCGCAGTGAAACCGTTTCGTTTCCGGGAGTACGGTATCTTTAAATACGATAA